>NZ_BAAAIR010000046.1:0-387583 GCF_039526165.1 Brachybacterium tyrofermentans | reverse complement strand
ACGCCTACGAGCGCGCCTACACCGCTAAGCTAGCGCTCGCAGCGTAAACACCCCCGTGTCCACGAACCGGGGGTAGGCCCCAGGTCAAGCCCGTCCAGCGCACGATTCCGCCCGAAGTGCTTCACCAGTCGTTCGACGGTGATGGCGGTGGTCATCAGAACTCCTTCGATGCGTCGTCTGCGCTCTGGCGATGGCCGAGGGCAGCCAGCACCCGGTACAGGAAGGCCACGATCTGCTCGGCGGGCTCGTCGTCGGGACGCGTGAGCAGGTGCGAGCTGATCGATGCCGCGAACAGCGTCTGGACCATCTCCAGGTCGCCGTGTGCGGGAAAGTTCCCGTGGAGCGACTCCCGCTCGAGTGCCTGATGGATGATCTCGTCCCGGCCCGTCGCACCGGTCGCCGCGCGGTACTCCGCGAACAGCTTCGGATGGTCATGGGGGACGGACATCAACCGTCGGAGCACCCGACGCACGCGTGCGTCGGCAAGGGCGCCTGCGATCCCGGCGACCGTGTCCGCCAGGGTGGGGTGTTCCGGAGCCGGCTGCTCCAAGTGCACGCGATATGCCTCTGCGAGGGCAGCGATCACCAGATCCTCCCGCCGCGGATACCGCCGATAGACGGTCGCGCGGGTGACCCCGGATCGCTTCGCGACAGTCTCCGTCTTCACAGCCTCGACGCCTCCCTCGACGAACAGGTCCAGTGCGCTCTCGAGCACGACCCGATCCGCCTCGACACTGCGCGGGCGCCCGGGACGCGGCGCTTCTCTCTCATTCATGGGTCGAAACAATACAGTACAGAACCGTATCGCAACAGACGTCGTGCCCCACAGCCCCAGCGCAGGCGTCACGATCTCGCCACAGGCCGATCGTGACGGCAACACAGGACCGGATCCTCACAGAGGACGCTTGAACCCCACGTGGCTCTGGACATACCCGAGGCGCTCATAGAACCGGTGCGCGTCGACGCGGGCGACGTCGGTGGTCAGCTGGGCGAGCGTCGCCCCCTGCTCCCGTCCCCAGTTCTGCGCCCACTCGAACAGGGCGCCGCCGAGCCCGGATCCTCGGGTGGACGTCTCCACACGGACGGCTTCGATCTGGAGGCGGGTGGCTCCGCCGCGGGAGAGGGAGGGCATCAGCGTGAGCTGCAGGGTCGCGATGATCTTCACGGTCTCGTCGCGCACGGCGACCAGGAGCTGGTTCTCGTCGGCGTCGATCCGGGCGAAGGCGCTCTCGTAGGGCGCCAGGTCGGCGCCCTCCCGTTCGCGGCCCAGCACATCGTCAGCCAGGAGGGCCACGAGAGCCGGGACGTCGTCGGCGCGTGCGCGGTGGAGGGTGAAAGTCCGGCCGTCGAGGTCGAGAGTCTGCATCGAGCCATTGTCCCCGCTGGGTTCAGGCCCGACGCCGATCGGCCATGACCGCGCACGGCATCGACCACAATGAAGCCATGACCGCCTCGGAACTCACTCCCGGCTCGCAGCGCAGCGCGCAGCTGAGCTTCTCCGATCAGCCCGCGTGGATCATCAAGGACGAGGTCGACGGCGGCTGGGTGCTGCAGATCGGCGGCGTGGAGCAGTCCCACGTCGATCTCGCCGACCCCACCCACATCGTGCACGAGTACCTGCGCCGCATGGCGAACGTTCTCGATCAGGCCTGGCCCCCGGGGAAGCCGATCCGGATCGCCCATCTCGGTGCCGGCGCCCTCACCCTCGCCCGGTACGTGCAGGCCACCCGCCCGGGATCACCGCAGCTGGTGATCGAGATCGAGCGCGAACTGCCGACGCTGGTCACCACCGCCCTCCCGATGCCGCCCGGCACGGAGCTGACGGTCATGATCGGTGACGCGCGCGAAGAGCTCGCCGAGCTCGGCGACCGACGCTTCGACGCGCTCGTGATCGACGTGTTCTCCGGCGAATCCTCCCCCGCGCACCTTGCTGCGAAGGACTTCTATCTCGAGGCTCTCGACCACCTCGAGGCCGACGGGATGCTGCTGGTGAACATCGGCGACGACGCCGGCCAGCGCTTCGTGGCCCAGCAGGTCCGAGAGCTGGAGAATGCCACCTCGGAGCGTGGACTCTCCGGCGTCTGGACTCTGACCCACGCGTCTCTTCTGACCCGCCCGGCGGACGGGAACATGGTGCTCCTGGCCGGAGGAGCGCTCTCGTCCCCGGACGTCGAGACGTGGCGGAGCGCCTGGAAGAGAGAGGGTCCCCACCCTGCCGCGGTCCTGGATCCGGCCGAGACCATCGAGGCGTTCCGGTCCATCGGTCATCCACAATCTCGGTGATCCGGGGGCGGCGAGCGGTGGTTGTGTATAGCGTTCAGGTGACCCGACGCACTCCCGGAAAGCCTCCTCATGTCCCGACGCCTCCTCGCCATCGCGGCCGCCGCCGCCCTGACCTTCACGTTCGCTGCATGCGACGTCGGAGGCGACGGACCCGTCACGGAGCCTCCCCAGCAGGTCGGCACGAGCGATGGCGGCGGCGCAGCCCCCAGCGACGGTGGCGGAGCAGCGCCGAGCGATGGCGGCGACGACGACCAGACAGTCGCGGCATCTGACATCCCTGCCCCCGATCCCGCCGACTACGCCGGCATGGACGAGCACACCGCGGACGGCGCGACACAAGCATTCCGGTATTACATCGCCGTCTCCATGTGGGCACACCAGACGGGAGAGACCGAACTGCTGGGCTCGCTCCAATCGGATGACTGCGAGAGCTGCGATGAATTCAACAAGGATGTCCCGATGCTTGTCGAACATGACGAGTACTGGAGTCCGTTCACCATAACTGACAATGGGTCAAAAATTCACGAATCCGTAAATTTTGATCACGAAATCGGATACTACTTCACCACGAGCCCGCATTCACGTCCAGTCGAAACTTTCGACGATCGCTTTGACGTCGACGAGATTCAGTACATCGCAGTCGGCGGGATGACCTGGGAATCCGATCGGTGGGTAACAGAGGGCGTGGATGCAAAGTGGGGCGAAGATGCTTTCTCGTGAGGCTTTAAGGAGCATTTTGAGAAGTGCTCTCGGTGTTGCCACACTGGTCACACTGACCACTTTCACAATAGTTCCATTGGCATTCGCCGGCGAGACCTCGGGAGGGGTTACGGACGATGCTTTCGGCACCCATGCCGAAACATCATGGGACAAGCCAATCGGCGGATCAAATCCCAGTGTTGGCACTAACAGTGCCACACAAAAAGCTAGTTCCGGCGAAAATACACCAACTCGCAACAGCGGAAACGAAGGTAATCGAAAGTCGCGACCGCCAGTCCCTGATTTTTTCATCGAATCGACTACAGCAGAAACCCAAACTGGCTACTCCTGCAACACAAGCGCGGGTGGAACGAACTGCAACTCGTCACGCAACGCCTGCCAGGCCGGCACCGACTACAACATCAACAGCAATGGAGATGTTCTCGCAGCGCCCTCGTCGCGCCGAACTCAAGACGGCAGCCAAGATAAGGTCACGCTCGAAATCAATCGCGTCGACTCAGCGGATGGGTCGCGCGAACTCCTGGGGTACGACTGCCGCGCACCCGGTACTGCCGCCCCCGCCGCAGGAACCAGAGCTGGCACGAACGCGCCCACGGCAGACGCTCCCGCCCCGATCGTCATCACGGTCTCACTGAGCGATTTCGCCGACATGCCGATCAAGCCCCTCGCGGCTCATGCCGGCCCGGCGGACGGCTGGCTCCCCGTCAACATGCCCAACGTGCTGTACACGGACACCAAGGCTCAGGAGCTTGAGGTCGAGCTGCTCGATACTCCCGTCGCCATCCGCGCCACGCCGATCTCCTACGAGTGGGACCTCGGCGACGGGAACACCATCACCACGGACAACCCCGGCAAGCCGTACCCCTCCGAGGTCGTCTCGGGCACCTACAGCACCGAGGGCTGGTACGACATCACCCTCACCACCACCTTCACCGGTCAGTTCGCCGTCGACGGCGGACCCTGGCAGGACATCGCAGGCAGCATCGACGTCGACTCCGAGCCCGTGCCGGTCTACTCCAAATCCCTCGAATCACGCCTGGTCGACGGCGACGTCCCCGTCGACGACGAAGACCCCTGGATCCCCGAGCGCACAGCCGACACCGAGGGCGCCCAGGACCCCCACGCGACGCACCGCACCGTCTGACCCCGCACGATCACGCGACACCTCGAGACACACCGTCGTCTCTGTATACATTTCAGGCTCACTTCTCGCAGATGCGACCTGAGGTCGGCGCAAACCGGGACTCTGTGTATACAGTGCTCGTATGCGTGCAAGTGACCGGGCCTACCGCACCCTCCGTGAGGACATCCTCCAAGGCACCCTCGAGCCCGGGACCGTACTGGGTGAGATCGAGCAGTCCGCGCGCCTCGGCATCTCCCGCACACCCCTGCGCGAGGCCCTGGGCCGGCTGGTCGCCGACGGCCTGGCCGCACCCTCCGCAGGGCGAGGAATGGTGGTCACCGCAGCCTCCCTCGCCGATGCGGGCAAGCTGTTCGATCTGCGGATCGCCCTCGAAGTGCTGGCCGTACGCCGTGCAGCCGAGACCGCGGCGCACGACCCTGCGGCGCATGACCGGTTCTCGGACCTCGCAGGCAGCTTCGATCGCTCAGCCTCCCCCTTGTCACAAGGTGCCGACCCCAGCGACTACTACGCGCTGACCCAGGAACTGGACTCCGCCGTGGACTCCACCTGTGGCAATACCTATCTCGCGGACACGCTGCGCGGAGTGCGAGTCCACCTCACACGGCTCCGTCGGCTCTCCCGCCACTCCCCCGCGCGCCTCGCGGAGACCGCCAGGGAGCATGCCGCGATCGCCCGCGCCATCGCCGACGGCAACCCGGAGCTCGCCGCGGCCGCGACCGTCGTGCACCTCCAGCAGGCGCTCGCCCATCTCCGCACCGACCTCGACAGCCAGACTCCCCCGCCGAGCACTCTCACCCACCCCGACCGGATCGATTCCGCGCCGCTGAAGGAGACCACCGCATGAGGAACCACGACGTCCGCACCCACCGCTCCGACGAGAACCTCGCCCGGCCGGACCAGCTGGCCTGGGCCATGGCCGAGGTCGCCACCGACCCGGTAGAGGTCGAGACCGAGGTGCAGGAGATGATCATCAACCGCGTCATCGACAACGCCTCGGTGGCCGTCGCGTCCCTGAACCGCGCGCCGATCGTCTCGGCCCGGTCGCAGGCGCTCAGCCATCCCGTCGCCACCGGCGGCAGCGGCGCGAGCATCGTCGGGATCGCCGAGAAGAGCTCTCCCGAATGGGCGGCGTGGGCCAACGGCGTGGCCGTGCGGGAGCTCGACTACCACGACACCTTCCTGGCCGCGGAGTACTCCCATCCCGGGGACAACATCCCACCGATCCTCGCCGTCGGCGAGCACGCGGGCGGCTCCGGACATGACCTCGTACGGGCCGTCGCCACCGGCTACGAGCTGCAGGTCGATCTGGTGCGGGCCATCAGCCTGCACGCCCACAAGATCGACCACGTCGCGCACCTGGGCCCGTCGTCCGCCGCCGGGATCGGGACCCTGCTGGGACTGGACACCGAGACGGTGTTCCAGGCCATCGGGCAGGCACTGCATACCACCACTGCCACTCGGCAGTCGCGCAAGGGCGAGATCTCGACCTGGAAGGCCCATGCCCCCGCGTTCGCCGGGAAGATGGCCGTCGAATCCGTCGACCGCGCGATGCGCGGGCAGACCTCCCCGGTCCCGATCTACGAGGGCGAGGACGGCGTCATCGCGTGGCTGCTGGACGGCCCGGACGCCCGCTACACGGTCCCGCTGCCGGCGCCCGGCGAGGCCAAGCGCGCGATCCTGGACACGTACACCAAGGAGCACTCGGCGGAGTACCAGGCCCAGGCGTGGATCGACCTCGCCCGCCGCCTGCACACCGAGCACCCGGAGGCCGGCGATCCGGAGAAGGTCGACTCGATCCTGATCCGCACCTCCCATCACACGCACTTCGTGATCGGCTCCGGGGCCAACGACCCGCAGAAGTACGAGCCCACCGCCTCCCGCGAGACGCTGGACCATTCGATCCCGTACATCGTCGCCGTCGCCCTGCAGGACGGGACCTGGCATCACGAGCGCTCCTACGCGCCGGAGCGCGCCGGTCGCCGCGACACCGTCGCGCTGTGGCACAAGGTCACCACGCAGGAGGATGCGGAGTGGACCCGGCGCTACCACTCCCTGGACCTGCAGGAGAAGGCCTTCGGCGGCGACGTGCGCATCACTCTCACCGACGGCACCGTCATCGAGGACAGCATCGCTGTGGCGGACGCCCATCCGCTCGGCGCCCGGCCCTTCGCCCGGGCGCAGTACATCGAGAAGTTCCGCTCGCTGGCCGACGGGCTCGTGGACGACGCGGAGATCGACCGCTTCCTGGAGACCGCGGCGAACCTGCCGGACCTCGCCGCCGGAGAGCTCGGACAGCTCAACGTCCGCGCCGCTGCCGGCATCGTCGACCTCGCCACCGGACCCAAGGGACTCTTCTGATGCTGAACTCCACCAGGACCCCCGCACAGAAGCGCCAGGACCTGCGCGCCCTGCTCGAACCGGGAGCGGCCCAGCCCTTCCCCGGGGCCTTCACGCCGCTCTCCGCGAAGCTGATCCAGGAGAAGGGCTTCCCCGGTGCGTACATCTCCGGGGCGGTGATCGCCAACGAGCTCGCCCTGCCCGATATCGGACTGACCACGCTCAGCGAAGTGGCCACCCGCGGCCGACAGATCGCCGCCGCCACCGACCTGCCATGCCTGATCGACGCCGACACCGGCTTCGGCGAACCGATGAACGTGGCCCGCACCATCCAGGAGCTCGAGGATGCGGGCCTGGCCGGCTGCCACATCGAGGACCAGGTCAACCCCAAGCGCTGCGGTCATCTCGACGGCAAGTCCATGGTGGATCTGGAGACTGCGACCCAGCGGATCCGGGCCGCGGCCGACGGACGCCGGGACGACGGATTCCTGGTGATGGCCCGCACCGACCTGCGCGCCACCTCCGGGCTGGACGCCGCGATCGAACGGATGAAGGCCCTGGTCGATGCCGGGGCCGACGCGGTCTTCCCTGAGGCCCTCGCGGACCTCTCGGAGTTCGAGCAGGTCTGCGCCGCCCTGGACGTGCCCGTGCTGGCGAACATGACGGAGTTCGGCAAGTCCGACCTCTTCACACGCGACCAGCTGGCCGAGACGGGCGTGGCGATGGTGATCTACCCGGTCACGCTGCTGCGCGCCGCGATGGGCGCCGCAGAGCGGGTGCTGGAGACGCTCCTTTCGGAGGGTACCCAGGCCTCGCAGGTGGATGAGATGCTCACTCGCGCCAGGCTCTACGAGCTGGTGGACTACGAGGGCTACAACCGCTTCGACGCCTCGGTCTTCGATGTCGAGGTGCCCACCTCCCACCCCTGAGCACGTCCCACCAGTACGCGCCCGACACCGACGTCGACCCCAGGAGCGAGACATGAACGAGACCACCGAGATCCGCAAGGGACTGAACGGAGTCGTCGCCGACGTCACCGCCGTCTCCAAGGTCAACCCGGAGACCAATTCCCTCCTCTACCGGGGATACCCCGTCCCCGAGCTGGCCGCCACACAGTCCTTCGAGGCCGTGGCGCATCTGCTGTGGACCGGGGAGCTCCCCGCCGCCGAGGAGGTCGCCGCAGCGACCCGCCACGAGCGCTCCCATCGCGCCCTGGACCCCGAGGTGAAGGCGGCGATGGACTCGCTGCCCACCACGTGCCATCCGATGGACGCGGTGCGCACCGCGGTCTCCGTGCTCGGGGCGCTGGATCCCACCGCGCAGGACTCCTCGCCGGAGGCCGAGCTGGAGAAGGCGAAGGTGCTGTTCGCGAAGCTGCCGGCGGTGGTCGCTTATGAACAGCGTCGTCGTCGGGCCGGCGGCCCCACGGAGCCGATCCCGCCGCGGGAGGACCTGGACTACTCCCGGAACCTCCTGTGGATGACCTTCGGCGAGGAGCCGGCCGACGAGGTGGCCGACGCCTTCCGGGTCTCGATGGTGCTGTACGCCGAGCACTCCTTCAACGCCTCGACCTTCACCGCCCGGGTGATCACCTCGACCCTGGCCGATCTGCACTCCGCGGTGACCGGCGCGATCGGTGCGCTCAAGGGCCCCCTGCACGGCGGAGCGAACGAGGCCGTGATGCACACCTTCGACGAGATCGGCATCCGGCCCGAGGAGTCCCAGGAAGAGGCCCGCGCCCGGGCGAAGGCCTGGATGGACGATGCCCTCGCGCAGAAGAAGAAGGTCATGGGCTTCGGGCACCGCGTCTACAAGCACGGCGACTCACGGGTACCGACCATGAAGGCGTCGATGGATGCGATGATCGCCTACGCCGGGCGTTCCGAGATCCTGGGGCTGTACGACGGGCTGGAGCAGTCCATGGACGAGGCGAAGGCCATCAAGCCGAACCTGGACTATCCGGCCGGCCCCACCTATCACCTGATGGGCTTCGACACGGAGATGTTCACGCCGCTGTTCATCGCCGCCCGCGTGACCGGGTGGACCGCGCACATCATGGAGCAGCGCGCCGCGAACTCCCTGATCCGTCCGCTGTCTGCCTACGACGGACCGGACGAGCGTCAGGTCCCCGGGGTCTGAGCGCGCTGTCCGGTGCCCCGCCCGGCCGCCCGGCGCCTCGTCGTCCGGTCGGGGCGCCGTCGCGTTCGCGGGACGGGCCGGCCGGTGGGCAGCCAGTCGGTGGGCAGCCAGTCAGTCGGCAGCCGGTCAGTGGGCAGCCGGTCGGTGCACAGCCAGTCGATGGACGGTCAGTCGGTGGACAGGCCCGGCAGCATGTCCGAGGCGGCGCGGATGTGGGTGGCGGTCAGCTCCGCCGCCTCGTCGGCCCGGCCGTCCGCGATCGCCCGGAAGATCCCATGATGCTGCTCGCGGAGGGTGCCCGCGATGTCCTCCCACGTCGCGACCTTGGTGAACGCCTCCAGGATCGGAGCGCGCAGGGAGGCGCGGATCGCCCCGGTCATATCGGAGAACAGCGCATTGCCGCCGGCCTGGGCGATCGCGACGTGGAAGGCGGTGTCGGCGTCATTGAAGGCCTCCCGGCTCACGTCGGGTGCGTCCATCACCGCCAGCATCCGCTCGAGCTCGGCCAGGGCGGCTGCGTCGACGCGCTCCGCGGCGAGCGAGGCGCTGGTCCGCTCCAGCAGGATCCTCGCCTCGATGACCTCCTCGAGGCGGAAGTTCGACAGGGCGACGTGGAGACGCAGGAACTGCTCCAGGGCCGCGCTGGGCAGCGCGGAGACGAAGGTACCTGTTCCCCGACCGGATCCGACCTCGGAGCGCAGCACCCCGTACGCCTCGAGCGCCCGGATCGCCTCGCGCACGCCCGCCCGGCTCACCTGGAGCCGGGAGGCGAGCTCACGTTCCGGCGGCAGCAGGTCCCCGACCACGAGCGCGCCGGTCATGATCTGGTCCTCGATCGCGTCGATCACCAGCTCGTAGGTACTGCTGCGGGTGACCGGGGCCCACGCGGCATCCGCGCCGGTGGCACGCCCTCTGTGCGGTCGGACCTCATCGTTGTTCGCCATGTCGACCATTGCCCCGTTCTAGCACAGGTGACGCCGGAAGGCTCGGGGGATCTTGCTCTCCGGCGTTCCAGGGCCTAGCATTCGACCCACCCACCATGTGGTCAGACCACAGCACGGTCTGCCATCCCTGTTCCCACCGACTCACGAGGCACGACATCGACGGCGATGCTGTGCAGCACCGCGGCTGATGTGTGTCGGAGGTTCCCATGTACACCCCTGACCTCGCACCACTCGCAGGCAGCTTGACGCTGTCCTCGCTCGTCGCGCTGCTTCCGCTCCTGACCATCTTCCTCACGCTCGGCGTGCTGCGCTGGAAGGCCCACTGGGCCGGCCTGGCCGCACTCGTCGTCGCGATGCTGGTCGCCGCCGTCGTCTACGGTATGCCGGTGGACCTCGTGGCCCTCTCCGCCACCGAGGGCCTCGCCTTCGGCCTGTTCCCGATCATGTGGATCGTCCTGAACGCGATCTGGCTGTACGAGCTGACCGTGCGCAGCGGTCGCTTCGAGGATCTGCGCCTGGTCATCGACGCGATCTCCGACGATCCGCGCGTGCAGGCGATCATCATCGCGTTCTGCTTCGGGGGCCTGCTCGAGGCGCTCGCGGGCTTCGGCGCCCCCGTCGCGATCACCGGCGTGATGCTGATGGCCGTCGGCTTCACCGCGATGCGCGCCGCGACCGTGGTGCTCCTGGCCAACACGGCACCGGTGGCCTTCGGCGCGATCGCCATCCCGATCATCACCGCCGGCAACCTCACGGGGATCCCCTACCAGCACATCGGCGCGATCATCGGGCATCAGGCCCCGTTCTTCGCCGCTGTCGTCCCGCTGTTCCTGGTCTTCCTCGTGGACGGGAAGCGCGGCGTGAAGCAGATGTGGCCGCTCGCCCTCGTGGTCGGCCTCACCTTCGCCATCAGCCAGTTCGTCTCCTCCAACTTCATCTCCGTCGAGCTCACCGACATCATCGCGTCGCTCGCCGGCCTCGCCGCCGCCGTGATCATGCTCCAGTTCTGGACGCCCGAGGGAGGCAAGGACGCCCTGGAGAAGATGCGCGGCGAGCGCGAGACCGAGCAGGCAGGACCGGTGGGTACCACCTCCGCGGGAGGCGCCGTGGCCACCACGGCGCGCACCGACGTCCGTCTCACCCCGGGCCGCGTGCTCATGGCGCTGTTCCCCTACCTGCTGGTGATCGCGATCTTCTCGGCCTCGAAGCTGATCCCGGTGCTGAGCTCCGCCCTCGCGGCCACCGACATCAAGATCCCCTGGCCGGGCCTGGACGGCCAGGTGCTCACCGCCGATGGCGAGCTCGCCGGCAGCACGGTCTACGCCTTCCAGTGGCTCTCCTCCCCCGGCACGCTGCTGCTGATCACCGGCATCATCGTCGCGATCGTCTACCGCCTGTCCCTCCGCGACGCCGCGGACGTCTACCTCACCAACCTCGTCAAGCTCCGCTACTCGATCCTCACGGTCGCCTCGGTCCTCGCCCTGGCCTACGTGATGAACCTGTCCGGGCAGACGATCACCATCGGCACCTGGATCGCCGGCACCGGCGCCGCCTTCGCCTTCCTCTCCCCGATCCTCGGCTGGCTGGGCACCGCGGTCACGGGCTCCGACACCAGCGCCAACGCCCTGTTCGCCACGCTGCAGCAGACCGCCGCCGAGAAGGCCGGCCTGGATCCGGCGCTGCTCGTCGCGGCGAACACCTCCGGTGGCGTGGTGGGCAAGATGATCAGCCCCCAGAACCTCACGATCGCGGCCACCGCCGTCGGGCTGCTCGGCCAGGAGTCCGCCATCTTCCGCAAGGTCATCTGGTGGAGCCTCGGGATGCTCGCCGGCCTGTGCCTCCTGGTCGGCCTGCAGTCCACCGTGCTGTCCTGGATGATCCCCACGCTCTGACCCGCCACCACCCGCTGCCCCGCACTGCCAGCCCCTGCCGGCCCGCTGACATCCCCCTGACATCCACTGCCACCCATCGACCGTCTCTCGTGAAGGAGCACCCCTTGGTCAAGCGCCAGGTCCCCCGTCCCGCCGAGCTCCTCGAGCTCATGAAGTTCAAGAAGCTCGACCTCGATCCGAAGCATCGCCGGCTCTCCTCGGCACTGACCATCGACGATCTGCGGAAGGTCGCGAAGCGCCGCACGCCCGCTGCTGCCTTCGACTACACCGACGGTGCCGCCGAGGGCGAGATCTCGATGCAGCGCTCCGTCGAGGCCTTCGAGGACATCGAGTTCCATCCCGCGATCCTCAATGACGTCTCCCACGTGGACACCACCACCCAGATCCTCGGAGGCAGCTCCGCCCAGCCGTTCGGCATCGCCCCGACGGGCTTCACCCGCCTGATGCAGACCGAGGGCGAGACCGCCGGCGCGGGCGCGGCCGGCGCCGCCGGGATCCCGTTCACCCTCTCCACGCTCGGGACCACCTCGATCGAGGACGTCAAGGCCGCGAACCCGCTGGGCCGCAACTGGTTCCAGCTCTACGTGATGAGGCAGCGAGAGGTCTCCTACGGGCTCGTCGAGCGTGCAGCTGCCGCCGGCTTCGACACCCTGTTCTTCACGGTCGACACCCCCGTGGGCGGGGCGCGCCTGCGCGACACCCGCAACGGCTTCTCGATCCCGCCGCAGCTGAGCGTCGGCACGGTGCTCGACGCGCTCCCGAGGCCCTGGTGGTGGTGGGACTTCCTCACCACGGCGAAGCTCGAGTTCGCGTCCCTCTCGTCCACCGGCGGCACGGTCGGCGAGCTGATCGACTGCGCGATGGACCCGACGATCAGCTTCGACGATCTCGCGGAGATCCGCGCGATGTGGCCGGGCAAGCTGGCCGTCAAGGGCGTCCAGACCCTCGAGGACGCGAAGCGGCTCGCCGACCTCGGGGTCGACGCGATCGTGCTGTCCAACCACGGCGGTCGACAGCTGGACCGCGCCCCGGTGCCCTTCCATCTGCTGCCCCAGGTGGCCCGTGAGGTCGGCAGCGACCTCGAGATCATCCTGGACACCGGCATCCGCAGCGGTGCCGACATCGTCGCCGCTATCGCACTGGGCGCCGACTTCACCCTGATCGGTCGCGCCTATCTCTACGGCCTGATGGCCGGAGGCCGCGAGGGAGTGGACCGCACCATCGAGATCCTCTCCGACGAGGTGGAGCGGACGATGAAGCTGCTGCAGGTCCCGACCCTGAAGGACCTCACGCCGGAGCACGTCACCCAGCTGAGCCGCTACACGCGGATCGGGGACGGCGCGCGGATCCGCTGAACCGGCGCCCACCCGGCCCCTCGGCCCTTTCCCGCCGAGGGGTCGGCCCCTTCCCCGCCGAGGGGCGGCCCCTTCCCCGCCGAGGGGTCGGCCCTTTCCCGCCGAGAGGCGGCCCCTTCCCCGCCACGAGGACCCGGCATAGAGTCGGGCCATGAACGCCGACGACGCCCTCAGCACCGCAGAGACCTCTCTCCCCGACGCCGATACCGACGCCGACGCCACGTTCTCCGCCCCGGACATCAAACCCCGCAGCCGCACCGTCACCGACGGGCTCGGCGCCACGGTGTCCCGCGGGATGCTCCGCGCGGTGGGGATGGGCGATGCGGACTGGGACAAGCCCCAGATCGGGATCGCGAGCTCGTGGAACGAGATCACCCCCTGCAACCTGTCGCTGGACCGGCTGGCCCAGGCGGCGAAGGACGGTGTGCACGCCGGCGGCGGCTATCCCCTGCAGTTCGGCACCATCTCCGTCTCCGACGGCATCTCCATGGGGCACGACGGGATGCACTACTCGTTGGTGTCCCGCGATCTCATCGCCGACAGCGTCGAGACGGTGATGAGCGCCGAGCGCCTCGACGGCTCCGTGCTGCTGGCCGGATGCGACAAGTCCCTGCCCGGCATGCTGATGGCCGCCGCGCGCTTGGACCTGGCCAGCGTGTTCGTCTATGCGGGCACGATCATGCCCGGCCGCGTCACCTTCGAGAGCGGCGAGGAGAAGGACGTCACCATCATCGACGGCTTCGAGGCGGTCGGCGCGTGTGCCCGCGGGTTGATGAGCCGCGAGGACGTGGGCCGCATCGAGCGCTCGATCTGCCCGGGCGAGGGTGCCTGCGGTGGTTTCTACACGGCCAACACCATGTCCACGGCCGCCGAGGCGATCGGGATGTCGATCCCTGGCTCCGCGACTCCCCCGTCGGCCGATCGCCGCCGCGATGCCGACTCCCGCCGCGCGGGCGAGGCCGTGGTGGAGATGCTCCGGCAGGGCATCACCAGCCACGACATCATGACCAAGCCCGCGTTCGAGAACGCGATCGCGGTGGTCCAGGCCTTCGGCGGCTCCACCAACGCGGTGCTGCACCTGCTGGCGATCGCCCATGAGGCGGATGTGGATCTCACCCTCGCGGACTTCGCCCGCATCGGCGCGAAGGTCCCCCATCTCGCCGATCTGAAGCCCTACGGCCGCTACGTGATGAGCGATGTCGACCATGTGGGCGGGATCCAGGTGGTCATGAAGACTCTGCTGGACGAGGGCCTGCTGGACGGCGACTGCCTCACCGTCACCGGTCGGACGATCGCGGAGAACCTCGAGGTCCTCGCCCCCCGCCCGGCCGATGGGAAGGTGCTGCGGCCGGCCTCGGCGCCGATCGCACCCACCGGCGGGATCACGATCCTGCACGGCTCGCTCGCCCCCGAGGGGGCGGTCGTGAAGTCCGCCGGCTTCGAGGAGGACGTCTTCGAGGGCACCGCCCGCGTGTTCGAGCGCGAGCAGCATGCGCTGGACGCCCTGAACGACGGGACCATCACCCACGGTGACGTGGTGGTGATCCGTTACGAGGGCCCCAAGGGCGGGCCGGGCATGCGCGAGATGCTCGCGATCACCGGGGCGATCAAGGGGGCGGGCCTGGGGAAGGACGTGCTGCTGATGACCGACGGCCGCTTCTCCGGCGGCACCACCGGGCTGTGCGTGGGCCACATCGCCCCCGAGGCCGTGGATGCCGGCCCGATCGCTTTCGTGCGCGACGGCGACCGCATCCGGCTCGACGTGAGCTCCGGCGCGCTGGACCTGCTGGTCGACGAGGCCGAGCTCGAGACCCGTCGCGAGGGCTGGGAGCTCCTGCCCCCGAAGTTCACCAAGGGCGTGCTGGGCAAGTACGTGAAGCTCGTGCAGTCCGCCTCCACCGGCGCGATCCTCGGCGACTGAGGGCTCCACGATGAGGACTCCGACATGAGGACTCCGACATGAGCCGACGGCCATGACCGCGAGCACCACCACATCCACATTCGTGCTGATCCACGGGGCGGCCGACGTCGGCTGGTCCTGGCACCTCGTGGCCGAGGAGCTGCGCGCGCACGGCCACGAGGTCATCACGCCGGACCTGCCCTGCGACGATGAGAGCGCCGGGCTGCCGGAGTTCGCCGATGCCGTGGAGAAGGCTGTCGGCGCGTCGACCGGCGATGTGCTGGCCCGCGATGTGTCGCCCGGCGCCCGCCGCGACCTCGTCGTCGTGGGGCACTCCTTCGGAGGCTTCACCGCACCGCTGATCGCGGACCGACTGCCGGTCACCGAACTCATCTACGTGGCCGCGATGATCCCGTCCCCCGGCGAGCGCCCCGCCGGCTGGTGGGCGCACACGGGCTACGAGGCCGCCGTCGCGGAGCAGGCCGCCCTCGACGGCGGACTGACCGGGAACGAAGACCCTTATGTCAGCTTCCTGGGCGGGGTGCCCGAGGAGCTCGCGCAGGAGGCGATGCGCCGGTCCCGCGGGCAGGCCGACGCATCCTCCGCCGCGCCCTGGCCGCTCGCCGCGCATCCGCAGGTGCCGACCCGCGCCCTCGTGGCCCGGGACGACCGCTTCTTCCCTGCCGACTTCCTGCGCCGCGTGACCCGCGAGCGGCTGGGGATCGAGGCCGAGGAGATCCCGGGCTGCCATTGCGCCATGCTCAGCCATCCCCGGCAGCTGGCCGCTGCGCTGGAGCTCAGCCTGCGCTGAGCAGGGCGATAAGAGCCGCGAGCACGTCGTCGCGACTCCGCCGCCCGTCGATGCGTCGCGTCGCGGGACGTTGAGCGAGCACCACCTCGATGGACCGCACGAGTTCCGGGGCGTCGGCCGGCCCGACGAAGCGGTCGTTCGCCGCCTGCTCGGGACGGTCCGGCGCCGCCCGTCGGCCCGCGAGCCGCTGCGCGAGGGTCTCCTCGTCGACCACGAGCGCCGCCTCCACGAACCGCGCACCACAGTCCGTGGCGAGCTGCTCGAGCTCCTCGAGGAACGTAGTGCGCGCGAGGTACTGCCCGATGATCACGTCATGCCTGTCGGCGAGGTGCTGCCGGATCAGTGCGACCGCGAGCCGTCGGGCCTGCAACCCGGAGGCCTGGAGATCCTGGTCCCACGCGCCGAGGGAATGCTTGAGCGTGTCGATGTCCAGGGCGAGGGCCAGCGGGCGCTGGGCCGCGAGCAGCGCGGCGAGGGTCGACTTCCCGCTGCCGGGGGCACCGTTGAGCAGCACCAGGGCCGGTGCCGGTGCCGGTGCCGGTGCCGGTGCCGGAGAATCCTGAGTCACCTCACGCCTCCGAGACCACGAGCACGAGCGACCCCTCGTACTGCGGAAGGGTGCGCAGCTCGCCGTGCTTCGCATCCCAGGTGCCCTCGAGGAGGTCCACGGTGAGCTGCTGCGTGAAGCGGGCGATGACCGCAGGCTCCACGAAGCTCCACGCCGAGCAGGCGAGCTGCGCCTCCACGTCGAGCAGACGCTCCGGGCGGCCGTAGTAGGCCTCGGTGAACCCGTCGGTGCAGGCCTGAGGGATCGCCATCACATTGCTCGAGACCTTTCCGCCGAGCCCCTCGGCGAGTGCCTCCAGCGAAGGATAGCGACGCGCCTCGACAGCGAGCACCTCGGGGGCGTACTCGCGCACCCAGAACGTCTCGACCAGGGTCGGATCGCAGGTCAGGATCACGACGGGGCCACGGGTCACGCGACGCATCTCGCGCAGTCCCGCGCTGACGTCCCGCCATTGGTGGACGCTGAACGTGGCCATCGAGGCATCGAAGGAGTCGTCGGCGAAGGGCAGCTGTTCGGCGGTGGCGTCCACTGCGGAGGGCAGGTCTGCGGGGCGCTGCGCGCGCATCGCCGCCGAGGGCTCCACCGCGGTCACCTCACGGCCAACCGGCTCATAGGACCCCGCTCCCGCGCCGACGTTGAGCACCGTGCGCGCCTCCCCGAGCGCCTCCGTGATCACCGCGGCGATCCGCGGGTCGGGCCGACGGTACCTGGAGTACGAGGAGCCGATCTCCCCGTAGTCCGCGTCGCCTGCGCTGCCGTCCCTCGCTCGTGTGCCCATACCGCTCACAGTAGCGATCAGGGCCCGCGCAGTCAGCGGCGCTCGGCGATGAGTGCGGCGTGGGGGCGGGCACCGGGGTCCTCGCGGCGCTCGAGGGAGACGACGTCGAAGCCTGCGTCCTCGAGCAGTTGCGCCATCGTCTCCGCCGGCCAGAGCCACGCCGGGGCCACCGCATGCGCGAATGATTCCTGACGGCGGCCGTCGAAGATGCCCAGCAGCAGCGATCCCGCAGGCCGCAGCGCTGCGCGGAGCTGCGCGAGAACGTCCGGGAGCTCTCCCGGCTCGAGATGGATCAACGAGTACCAGGCGAGGACCCCGCCCCACGATCCTGCGTGCGCGGTGCGCAGGGACCCACCCGTCAGCTCCGCGAAGGACCCGACGTCGTACCCGACCCCAGGATGGCTGCGTCGTGCGATCTCGACGAACTCCGGGACCGGATCGATCCCCCGGGCCTCGTGACCGAGGGCGGCCAGGTGCGCGGTCCAGTGCCCGGGCCCGCAACCGGCATCGAGGATCGGCCCCTCGACGGCCAACGCCCAGGACTCGATGCACAACCTGTCCTGCGGCGCCATCGCCTCGATCGTGCCGAGCAGGTCGGCGTACTCCTGGGCGCGGGCACCGTAGGCCTCGGTCGTGGTCACCCCGGAAGAGTACGGGGCGGATACCGTAGCGAGGTGACCAGCGACGAGGAGCTCCCGCTCGACGGCGGCAATGCGACCGAGGGCGTGGTGCGCGTCGGCGACACCGTGCGCAAGCCCTGGGAGCCGACCACTCCCGCCGTCCACGAGCTGATGCGCACCGTCGCGGCGGCGGGGATCGACGTGCCCGAGCCGCGGGGTCGCGACGATCGCGGGCGACAGATCCAGGAGTTCGTGCCCGGATCTCTCGCCCTGCACTCCCCTCCGCTCACGCTCGCCGGGCTGGCCCGCGTCGGCGCACTGATCCGCGCGATCCACGATGCCTGCGAGGGGTTCGCGCCGTCGGCCCCCGCCCCCTGGGAGCCGCTGCTCCCCGTGCGCGGTGGAGCGACGGATCTGGTGTGCCACGGGGACCTCACCCCGTGGAACCTGATCCTCGGCGAGCGCTGGGTGTTCATCGACTGGGACGGGGCGGCGCCGAGCACTCGACTCTGGGATCTCGCGTACTCGGCACAGGCCTTCACCCTCAACGACGCCTCCGCCGATCCCGAGGATTCTGCCGTGCGCCTCGCGGCCCTCGTGGACGGCTATGGAGCGGGCGAGGAGCTGCGTGCCGCCCTCCCCCGCGCGATGGCGGAGCGCACCGAGGCGATGTTCGAGCTGCTGCGGAGCTCGAACATCGCCGGTCGCGAGCCTTGGGGATCGATGTTCACCGAGGGCCACGGCGAGCACTGGCGCCGGGCCGCGGACCATGTCGCCGAGCATCAGGACCGCTGGGCTCGCGCCCTGAACGGCTGAGACCGACGGGCCCTGCGGCGCTCAGCACCGCAGGGCCCGTCGGCCCTCAGCCCACGCTCGCCCGCGGCGCCCCGATCCCCGGATCGATCTGCGGCACCTCGCCCGCTCCGGGCCGGATGTCGATGTCGAAGATGTCCAGCGGCAGGTACACCGTGGCGCACGCGTTGGGGATGTCGACGACCCCGGAGAACCGGCCCTCGATGGGTGCGGCGCCCAGCAGCAGATAGGCCTGCTCCTTCGACCAGCCGAACATGGACAGGTAGTCGATCGCGTGCAGGCAGGCCCGCTGGTAGGCGAGGTGCGAGTCGAGGTAGCGCTGCTCACCGTCGAGTGTGACCGAGGTGCCCGAGAAGGAGAGCCACTGGCTGTGCTGCGGTGCCGTGTTGCCGGGCATGAAGATCGCGTTCTCGGAGACGTTGTACTTCTCCATGCCTCCCTTGATGACGTCGACATGGAGGTCGAGGAAGCCGCCCATCTCGATGCCGCCGCAGAAGGTGATCTCGCCGTCGCCCTGGCTGAAGTGCAGGTCGCCCACGGAGAAGTTCGCGCCGTCCACGAACACCGGGTAGAAGATCCTGGTGCCCTTGGTGAGGTTCTTGATGTCCTGGTTGCCGCCGTTCTCGCGCGGCGGGGCGGTGCGGGCGCCCTCCCCGGCGACCCGGTCGTGGTCCCCCTCGCTCACGCCGCCGAGGATCGCGCCGTTCGGCTCGGGCGGCAGGGCGAGAGCGGGGACGCGGTCCGGCTCGGTGGCGATCAGTGCGCCCTCGCGCGTGTTCCAGGTTGTCAGCAGCTCCGGGGAGGGCGCGGTGCCCATGAGCCCAGGATGGATCATGCCGGTGAACTCGACCCCGGGGACGTGGCGGGAGGTCGTGCGGTCGCCGCGGAAGTCCCACACCGCCTTGTACGCATCGGGGAACTCGTCGGTGAGGAAGCTGCCGCCGTTGCGCTTGGCGAAGATGCCCGTGTAGCCCCAGCCCTGACCGGCCAGAAGCCCGGAGTCCTCCTGCGGGATCGGGCCGACGTCGAGGATGTCCACCACGAGCAGGTCGCCGGGCTTGGCGCCCTCGATGCGGAACGGGCCGGAGAGGGTGTGGACCGTGTGCAGCGGGGCCGAGGCGATGTCCTCGGCGGAGTCGTCGTTCTTGATGTAGCCGTCGAACCATTCGCGGCAGTCCACGCGGAAGGTGTCCCCGGGGCGCACGCTCACCGCGGGTGGGATGTCGGGGTGCCAGCGGTTGTGTCCCAGGATCTTCTGGTCGGTGAAGGGCTTGGTGGAATCCAGCGGGAAGACGTTCTCGGGCATGATCTCTCCTTCCACAGCGATGGGCCGCGGGCCGGCGCCATCAGGTCCAGGGGCGCCTCAGGGGCGCGGCAGCCGCGCGTGGCGCGGATCGTGCGTGGTGCGGGCGGGGCGCGGGGCTCCGCGGCCGGGCACCTGGTCGACGACCGTGGGCGCGTGCGCACTCGACTCGGTGCGGTCGATGAGCTGGGCTCGCGCGGAGCCGAGGTGGCCGAGCGCCGGTGAGCTGATCAGGCGGGTCGCCGCGCCGCCGCACTCGGGACATGGTGCGCTGCGGTCCGCCGCTGTCATCGAGAGCAGGAGTTCATGCAGGTGGGAGTTCTCGCAGCGGAATTCGTAGAGGGGCACGACGACCTCCATGTGATGCAGTTCATAGATGACGCCCACCGTAGCCCGTCCGGGTCGGTGCCGGGCGGGATTCGGCGCTGGCACCGTTCGCCCGCCAGCCCCGCACGCCTGTCGGCACCGCTCGCCTGCCAGCATCGCTCGCCTGCCAGCCCCGTTCGTCTGTCGGACCCGTTCGTCTGTCGGACCCCCTGCGTAGGTTCGCGATATGACCACGACAGGACCGGTCCTCGCGCACCCCTCGACAGGCGGCACCGCTCAGGACGAGCGGGAGCAGATTCGCGCCCTCCTCCTCGAGCGGCGTCCGGAGCTCGCCCAATACCTGCAGGTCGGCCCGAGCGGCGCCCTCCTCCTGCCCATGGCGGCTGGTCGCGGGATCGAGATCGGGAGGATGCGCCGGCGGGGGCGGGCGCGCTGGGTCGTCGTGGTACCCGAGGCCGACGGGGCACGACTGCGGGAACCCGCGTCCGTGCTGGCCGCGGCGCGCATCGCCCTCGCCGCGTGGGATCAGGAGTCGGGCGGGCGCCTCAGCGTCCGGTGATGAGGTCCGCCAGCAGCTCGACCTGGCTCGCGAGCAGCTGCTCGCCCACGGCGGCGGCATCCGCCCCCAGCTGGCGGAACACGTGGGCGCTGATGACTCCGACCAGGCTGCTCCACGCGGTCACGGCCCGCACGCCGACCTCGGCGTCGGCCTGCACGCCGAACTCGGCGAAGTGGACTCCCAGCAGTGCCCGCACCTCGGGGTCGACGTACAGGGTGCGGTGCTTGTCGGCAGGAGTTCCAGCGCCCGACGCCCCCACGTCCGCTGCCCCTGCGTCTGCGCCTGCGTCTGCGTCTGCGTCTGCCGCGATCATGAGCATGCGCGCCATGACCCGGGTGCCGTCGGTGTTGGTGCTCTCCGCCGGGGCGTCGTAGCCGCTCACCGGTGTGCCGTACAGCAGGGTCCAGCGCTCGGGGTGCGCAAGGGCCCAGCGGACCATCGCCGTGGCCAGCGCATGGAAGCGCGCCCGCGGACCAGCGCCTATCCCCTTCTCCGATCCGGTATCCACCTCGGCGAGCGCGCCGTCGACGGCGTCGGCGAGGTCGGCGTAGGCGTCGACGATCAGCAGTGTGAGCAGCTCGTCGCGGCTGCACACGTAGCGGTAAACCGCAGAGGAGACCATGCCCAGGCCGCGCGCGATCTCGCGCACGCTGAGCTCCCCCGCCCCGCACTCGGCGAGCTGGGCGTTCCCGAGCTCGACGATGCGCGCCATCGTGCGCTCCCGAGCCACCGCTCGCGGCGTGGCCGGCTTTCTCGTCGCAGTCCCGTCGGCCGTCGTCGCAGTCCCGTCAGCAGTCATGTCGACATCCTGCCACACATCGAGAGCACTGCTCTTGACTCTCAAACGAGAGCGGTGTTCACTGTTCTCGACAGCACCGAGAGCAGTGCTCACACTTGAGGAGTCACCATGCATCATCTCGTCATCGGAGAAGGACAGATCGGCCGCGCGATCATCGAGCGCGCTCTCACGGACGGCGACAGCGTCACCGTGCTGCGACGCAGCGAGGTCGCCCCGGCCCCGGGCATCGACCGTGTCGCGGGCGACGTGCTCGACCCGGCCGCCCTCCAGACCGCGCTCCTCGGGGCCGACGCCGTCCACGCCACCTTCCACGCCGCCTACGACGCCCGCGTCTGGCGCCGTGACCTGCCGCCGCGCGAGCTCGCCGTGCTCGAGGCCGCCGCCGAACGGGGCATCCCCGTCGTCTTCCCGGAATCGATGTACGCCTTCCAGGGCGGAGCCTCGAATCTCGTCGAAGGGGCGGATCGCACGCCGCTGGATGCGAAGGGCGAGGTGCGCGTCGCGCTGCTCGAACAGCGCCGGCTCCATACCGCGCGCACCCTGAGCCTCGTCGCCTCGGACCTCGTGGGCCCGACCGCCGTGGGCACCGGCGCCGCCGTGGCCAGCGCCATGGTCATCGAGCGGATCGCCGCCGGGCACCGTCCGATCGTGGCGGGCGCTCCCGACGCCCCGCACACGCTCACCCACATCCCAGATCTCGCGCGCGCCATGCTCCACGCGGCGCGGCACGCCGAGCGCCTCGCCCCGACGGGGGACGCGGTGCTCCACGCCCCGTCGGCCGCAGCACGTTCCCCGCGGGAGCTCATCGCCCTCGCCTCGGACCTGCTGGACCAGCCGGTCCGTCGGCCGCTGCGGATCCCGCTGTTCGCCCTGCGCGCGCTGTCCGGGGTGGTCACCTTCGCCCGGGAGCTGTCCGGCATCGCGAAGCTCTGGTACGAGCCCTCCGTGCTGCAGCCCGGCATCCTCACCACCCAGGAGGGCCTCGAGCCGACGCCGTGGCCCGAGGCCGTGCGGGCCACAGCAGAGCGTGCCGCAGCGGTGACGTCCGGGGCCGTCACGGCACAGACCTCCTCAAGCGCTCCCCTGGCCTCGTGAACCAGTCGCCCGAGGGAGGCGACTGCTAGCGTCACGGCCATGAGCGAGCACACCGGCACCACAGCGGACGCAGCGACGACTCGAGACAGCGTGACGCACGACGAATCCGCGACGCACGACGATTCCGTGACCCCCTCGGGCGGCAGCACCTACCGCCACCTCGACGTCCTCATCGAGCGCCCCTGGCGCGCCGTCTTCGAGTACGCGAGCGACCCGCGGAACCTCCCCCGCTGGGCCGCCGGCCTCGCCGGCAGCGAGGTGCAGCGCGAGGTCTCCCAGTGGTCGATGAATTCCCCGATGGGGAGGGTGCTGGTGAGCTTCGTGCCGGAGAACGAGTACGGGGTCCTCGATCACACGGTCACCCTCCCCACCGGCGAGTCCGTGCTGAACCCGGTGCGGGTGCTGCCGCTGGACGACCAGCGCAGCGAAGTCGTCTTCACCCTGCGTCGAGGCACGATGACCGATGCAGAGTTCGCCGACGACGCCGAGGCCGTCGCGGCGGACCTCTCGACGCTGAAGAGCATCCTCGAGACGAGCTGAGGGCAGCTCGGAGCTCCGGGCCGCTGTCGATCCTGCCGATCCCGTTCGACGACAGGGTGAGGACGGCGAGAGACGCCGCCTCGCAAGGAGGATGATCCTGATGGCCCGTTGCATCGAGACGCCGGCGCAGCCGATCGACCAGCCGGCGCGCCCCAAGGCCCAGCAGCCCGCCGCCGCGCCCCCTGTCGTGGGCCGCGACGACTTCGAGGAAGCGCTCGCCGCCCAGGTCACTCTGGAGAAGGAGGTGACCCGGGCGAACGATCGTGCATCCGCCGCGCGTCGCCGCCTACCCATGGTCGAGGTCCCCGACTACGAGTTCACCGGCGAGGACGGTCCCGTGCGCCTCTCGGAGCTGTTCGCCGGGCGCTATCTCCTGCTGGTGCAGAACGTCATGTACGGCACCGACTGGGACGAGGGCTGCCCGAGCTGCACCTCGGCGGTGGACAACCTGCCGGCGAACATGGGACGCCTGGACGAGGAGGAGATCTCCTTCGCGATGATCTCCGAGGCGCCCATCGACAAGCTCCGCGCCTGGCGAGAGAAGCAGGGCTGGCCGCACACCTGGGTCTCCTCGGCCGGAACCGGCTACCACGGGGACTGGGGATGGACGTTGACCAGCGAGGACGGCAGCTATTCGGGCCCCGTCCCCGGCTACTCGTACTTCCTGCTGCGTGAGGGGACGGTCTACCTCACGTACGCGACCTATGCCCGCGGCACGGAGGCGATCCTGCCGGTCCCGCACATCATGGATCGCACCGTCTACGGCCGCCAGCAGGCCTGGGAGGACTCCCCCGCCGGCTGGCCCCAGTACCCCACCTACGGGTGAGCACCCCCGGGGCGGGATACGGCTGCGGGCGGCGGACTACGGGCCGCGGGCCCGCGGGCCGCGGACTACGGGAGGCCGCCGCGATGCTGGCGGGTCATGTCGGCAGGTGTCGGGCCAGCCCGACAATTCCTGACCGGGTGACAGGATGGGGCCGACGACGGTCCGACGACAGAGTTGAGACATGAACACCATGACCATGACCCCACCTGTCGACGCCCCGTCGGCCCAACGCTGGTCCGTCGGCCGCTGGGCGGCGCGGATCGGCCGCGTCCTGCTCTACGTCATCATCTCCTTCGTGCTCGGGACCCTCGGGTTCAGCGTGGTCCTCACCCTGCTGGCTCTCGGCGCGGGCACCGCCGTGATCTGGATCGGACTGCCGATCCTCGTCGGCGCCGTGCTCACGGCCCGCGGCTTCGCCGCCGCCGGCCGCACCCTCGGCTCCAGCCTGCTCGGCACGGACCTGCCGGCGCCGGCGCCCAAGCAGGCACCGGAAGGTGCTGGCTGGGGCCGACGTCTGGTCACCCCGCTCACCGACCCTCAGTCCTGGCTCGATGCGCTGTGGATCCTGACGAACTTCCTGCTGTCCCTGATCACCTTCCCGCTCGCACTGCTGTGGACCCTCGGGTCGATCGCCGTCGTCGGCGGCCCGGTCTCCGCGCTGGTCCTGGACCGCACGCTGCCGAACTCGGGCAACAACGGTCTCGGCGCGCTGATGGGGTTCACCGGTCAGTCCGCCCTCGCCGCCGACATCGCCGTGCAGTTCGCGGCTGGCCTGTTCTTCCTGCTCACCGTGGGCCTGGTGATGCGGGGACTCGGCGCCGCCCACGCCGGGCTCGCCCGCGGCCTGCTCAGCTCCCGCTACGAGACGCAGCAGCGCCTGCTGCGCACGCAGGAGTCCCGCGCGGCCGGGCGCACTGCCGAGTCCACCGCACTGCGTCGCCTCGAGCGCGACCTGCACGACGGTCCTCAGCAGCGCCTGGTCCGGGCCACGATGGACCTGGCCCGCGCCGAGTCCCTCGCCGCCGACAATCCCGAGAAGGCCGGCGAGGTGATGCGCGGGGCCCGCGAGCAGCTGGGTCTGACGCTCGATGACCTGCGGCGGCTCTCGCGCGGCATCGCCCCGCCGATCCTCGTGGACCGGGGCCTCGCCGCCGCGCTCACCGAGCTCGCCGCCATCTCCCCGGTGCGCACCACGATCGAGTGCCCGGACCTGAAGCTGCCCGAGCATGTCGAGATCGGCATCTACTACGTGGTCTCGGAGTCGCTCACGAACGCCGCGAAGCACTCCGAGGCGCAGAAGATCCAGGTGGAGGTGGCTCGGATCGGGGATGATGCCCGGGTGAGGATCGAGGACGACGGCCGCGGCGGGGCCGAGCTGCGCACCGGCGGCGGGCTGGCCGGGCTGGCCGGCCGGGTCGCCTCCCTCGAGGGCACGTTCCGGGTCGACTCTCCCGTGGGTCACGGCACCCGGGTGGAGGCGGTGATCCCGTGCGCATCGTGATCGCCGATGATTCCGCACTGCTGCGCGAGGGCCTGAGACTGCTGCTAGAGGATGCCGGGCACGAGGTGGTGGGCACGGCCGCCACCGGCACCGAGCTGGTGGTGCGCGCCCTGGAGATCCGCCCGGACCTGGTGATCTCCGATATCCGGATGCCCCCGAGCCATACTGACGAAGGACTGCGGGCCGCGCAGGAGATCCGACGTTCCTGGCCGGAGGCGCCGATCCTTCTGCTCAGCCAGTACGTGGTGGTCAGCTATGCGACCGAGCTGATCGAGACCGGCGAGAGCGCCACGGGCTACCTGCTCAAGGACCGCGTGTTCGACATCCGTTCGTTCCTGGAATCGATCGAGCGCGTCGCCGCCGGCGGAGTGGCGATCGACCCGGACGTGGTGGGCCAGGTGATCTCGTCACGCCGGCGCACGCCGCTGGACGACCTCACCCCGCGCGAGCGAGAGGTGCTCGAGCTCATGGGCGAGGGCCTCACCAACGCCGGGATCTCCGAGCGGCTGTTCATCAGCGGCGGAGCCGTGGAGAAGCACACCCAGCGGCTGTTCGCGAAGCTCGGCCTGAGCGAAGGGTCGAGCGTGCACCGGCGGGTCACGGCCGTGCTGACGCTGCTGGGGCAGTGACCCCAGCCCGTTCAGAGCTCACCCGTCGGGCCGCCCTGCAGATCTTCCGGGGCGAACTGCAGATCCTCCGGGGCGATCTACGGGCCATACGCGGCACCAAGGGCGTCACTCGTTCAGGCATTCTTTCCTCCCCACCAGAAGTTATCCACAAATCCCCGTGATCCCGCGCGGAGAAAAGCACCAGCTCCCTGGGGCGGTGCGGGTGACCCACAAAACACACACTTACATACGCGATGCATAGACAGGACATTCATGCAGGCAGATCGCCCATTAGGTGGATCCGGCGCTCCTGATCCCGTGTCACCTCGCTCTGCACAGCGCTCTGATCTTTCCTCCACACACCCCTGTTATCCACAAACTCTATCCACATCAATCTCGTCATCCACATTCCGGCTCGAGCACTTCCTTCGCCCCCAAGAAACACCTACGCTCGAGATATGGAAGAACGACCCGCAGGAGAGCAGGCCGACGAGGAGCCCGGATCGGGCGATGACCCGTCGGCCGGCGATCTCCTGTGCGACGTCGCCGCCCATGTCGCCGCCCTCGAGGCGAGTCCCGGGGCCCGGAACCTTCTCTCCGAGATCCTCGCGGCCACGCTGCAGGCCTTCACTCGGACCACCTCGGTCCGTGAACCCCTGCCCGCCACGGCGCCGCACTCCGCGGAGGAATCGCTCGCGATCCTCGGCGGTCTCGATCACCTGCGATCGTCGCTGGCCGCCATCGAGGCCACCTGGCAGGTCCACGCCGAGCAGAGGATCCGTGAGGCGGATCGACGTGAAGGGGCCTCCACCGCCGCCCAAGGGAAGGGTGCGGCGTCCGAGGTAGGGATCGCCGGCCGTGTCTCCCCGGCGTCGGCGTCCTTCTCCCTCGCGTCGGCCCACAGATTGGTGCAGCACCTGCCGGGCACCTTCGGCCGGCTCTGGGACGGGCGGCTGCCGGTCCGTCAGGCTGCCACGGTGGCGAGCACGCTCGCCGCCGCGGATCCGGAGACCTGCGCGGCTATCGACAAGCTGATCAGCGAGGACCCGCTGTCCTTGGCCGGGAAGGGCGACCGTCAGCTGCGGTCCGACCTCCAACGCATGATCCAGCAGCTGGAACCGGAGAGATCCCGCGATCGTGCTGAGCGCGCCGCCCGCGCCCGGCACGTCACGATGACTCCGCTGGCCGACGGCATGGCCCGTGTGAACGCGGTGCTGCGTGGTGTCGACGCGGCCGGTCTGATGAAGTCCCTGCAGCGAGGCGCCGAGTCCCTGCGCGCCGCAGGGTCCAAGCACTCCGTGCCCGCGCTCGAAGCGGACCTCCTCGTGGGCGCCGTGCTCGAGCGCTCCGACCCTCCGCCCGCTGGCGAGGAGCGCGTTCGCAGGTCACCCGGTCTCGAGCTCGGCATCGTCATCACGGACACCGCGCTGCTGGGTCGCAACAACGAGGCCGAATCCGCTCAGCTCGAGGGCTACGGTACGATCCCGGCCCACGTCATCACCGACACCCTGCGCGGTACTCCCCCGGGCCACCTGCGCAGTTCCGCAGAGGACCATCCCGACGAGGAGGTCAGCGCCTTCTACCGGCGCCTCTACACCTCCCCGAGCACGGGTGAGCTGGTGGGGATGGAGTCCCGGGCCCGCGCCTTCCCGGCTGGACTGGCCCGGATGATCCGGTGGCGCGACGTCACCTGTCGCACGCCCTGGTGCACCGCGATCATCCGCCAGATCGACCATGTCGAGCCGCATCACCGCGGCGGCCCGACCAGCTATGCCAACGGCCAGGGGCTGTGCACACGATGCAATCTCGCCAAGGAGCTCGGGCTCTGGACGCTGACACCCTGCGACACGCCCCCGGCACCGGAATCTCCCGGAGCCGGCTGGGCCTGGAGCAGTCCCCACGGCGCGTACGGTCTATCCCCCATGCCTCGACTGATCGACCGGCAGGAACCAGCCGGCACCCCACCTCCGGCGAATCCACCTGCCACGACACCCCCGACGGAGGACCCCGACCCGCCGGATCCCGCAGCAGGGTCAGGACCCTCGGAGCCGCCGGAGAGCCCTCCGGCTCCTGTCGCCGCCTTCCACCGAAGGGAATCCCAAGCCACGGCCACCATTGATACGAATCCTGGGGGCCAGGGCGGCCGGAGTCGCAACCGCGACCGCATCGCAGTGCGGAACTGTCCATCGACAGAGCCTCCGGACGGCCGAAGGGTCGCCATGAGGCCTCGGAGACCTAGAACGCGTGGGAGGCCTGGCCCGCGTGGGGGACCTGGTCCGCCAGGGTCACTGAGAGTCAGCCCAGCTTCCGGGCGAGGGTCGTGATGACGTGCCAGTGCTTCTTGTCGGCCAGGAAACGGCCGTCCTCATCGCGCACGGTGCGGTCGATGATCTGGAAGCCGCGAAACATCGCGTCGATCTCGTGCAGCGGGAGGGTCGCGATGTCGGGACGGTCGGCCCAGGTGTCGTTCGTGCCGAACAGGTCCACAGCCATCACTCCTCCGCGAGGGAGCGCCGCCACCAGCTTCGTCCAGGTCCGTGCCAGGGCGTCACGCCCGAGCAGGCCGAGGGTGTAGGTCGAGTACACGATCTGCGCGGTCGGGAATTCCTCGACGTCGGCGATATCGACATGATGGAAGTCCACCGAGCCGCTCATCCGCTCGTTCTCGATGAGGCGACCCGCGATCGTGTCATCGGTGTCATAGGCGTGCACGGTCCAGCCGCGTCGCGCGAACTGCAGCGAATCCGCTCCGGCACCAGCACCGAGGTCGAGGACGGTGCCGGGTTGTCGATCGCCACCAGCCGCAGCGATCGCTTTCGCTACGAGACGGCGAGCAGGACGGCCCGCCGCGTGGACGTTCAATGCAGCCCAATCCACTTTCTCCGCCGTATCCATGCTTCTCAGGCTGGACGACCGTTAGCCCGGTTTCAACTTCCCGTGACGCAGGACGCCCTGTGTTTCGTCACGGGCGAACATTCGGCGCCCCCAGGTCACACCGTCAGCACCCCATGTCGCCGCCTAGGATGCTCCCATGTCTGTCGTCCCCTTGCGCATCGCCGCGATCTCCCTGCACACCTCGCCTCTCGAGGAGCCTGGTGGAGCCGACGCAAGCGGGATGAACGTCGTGGTCCTCGAGCAGGCCCGAGCGCTGGCCCGGCTCGGCCACGAGATCGATCTGTTCACCCGCCGTCGGGATCCCGACGCGCCCGCCGTGGTCGAGGTGGAAGCCGGCATCCGTCTGCACCATCTCGATGCCGGTCCGGCGCGACCGATCGCCAAGAGCGCGATGGAACAGGCGATCGGGCCCTTCCGTGACGCCCTCGGCTCGGCGCTCGCCGAGGGGTCCTACGACCTGGTCCATTCCCATCATTGGTTCAGCGGTGTCGCGGCGCTGCCCGTCGCCTGCGAGCTCGGACTCCCCCACCTGCAGTCCTTCCACTCCGTCGCCGCCCCCGACGGCTCCGAGGGCCTCGACGCCGGTGAGCCCGCAGAATCCGTCGGCCGCATCCCCGGCGAACGCTTCGTGGCCCAGGGCTCCGACCTCGTCGTCGCCGTCTCCGAGGCGGAGGCACGCACCGTCGCCGAGCGCTATGGCGTACCCGGCGACCGCCTCACGGTGGTCCGGCCCGGGGTCGATGTGGACCGTTTCCGTCCCTGCGACGACGTCGACGCCCGTCGGGAGCGGCCAACCCTCCTGTTCACCGCACGCCTGCAGCCGCTCAAGGCCCCCGATCTCGCCCTCGAGGTGCTCGCCCATCTCGACCCCGATCTCGGAGCACGCCTGGTGCTCGCCGGCGGCGTCTCCCAGGACTTCGAGGACTACCTCGCCGAGCTCCAGGACCGGGCCCGCGAGCTGGGCCTCGAGGACCGCGTCGAGTTCGTCGGCTCGTTGGGCCGCGACGAGCTCGCCGAGGCGATGCGCTGCGCCGGGGCCCTGCTGCTGACGAGCTGGTCGGAGACCTTCGGCCTCGTCGCTCTCGAAGCGCAGGCCAGCGGGACCCCGGTCATCGCCTGGCGCTGCGCCGGAGGGGTGCAGGAGGCGGTCGGCCCGGAAGGGGTCGTGCTGGGCAGCCGTGACCCCGACGTCTGGGCCGAAGCCGTCCAGAATCTGCTGGCCGACGCCGACACCTACGCGAGCGCTGTGCGCTCCGCCCGCGAGTTCGCCGCCTCCCGCACCTGGGACGCCGCGGCCGAGACCCTCTCCGCGCTGTACACCAGCGTGCTCGACACCGATCCCGTCGTGGGAGGCACCGCATGACCACTGATCCCTGGATGCTCCTCGAGGACGCCGCCACGGTGCTCGCCGTGCATGCCCATCCTGATGACGAATCCCTTTCCACCGGAGCTCTGCTGGCCTCGCTCGCCGGCGCCGGGACACGCGTGGAGCTCCTCACCGCGACCCGCGGCGAGGAAGGGGAGGTCGTCCCCGGCTCCGTGCCGCCCGAGGACACCCGGCCGCTCGAACAGATCCGCGACGCCGAGATCGACGCCGCCACCTCGATCCTCGGGATCGCGGCCCGCTGCATGCTCGGCACCGCGCCCGCCCTCGCCGCGGGCGTCGCACCGCGCACCTACCGCGATTCGGGCATGCAGTGGATCCGCGAGGGGCTCGCCGGTCCCTCCGACACCGCCGGCGCGGACAGCTTCACCCATCGACCGCTCGAGGAGGCGGTCGACGACCTCGTGGCCCTGATCCAGGAGCGCCGGCCGGATGCCGTCATCGGGTACGACGACGAGGGCACCTACGGGCATCCCGATCACGTGCGCGCCCATCACGTCACCGCGGCGGCCTGCGCGCGCACCGGGACTCCGATGATCGAGGTCTCCAGCGCACCGGATCCCGCGGCCGACGCCGGCTTCACCTGGCGGGATCACCCTCGCGTGGCCGACATCGTCCGCCGCGCCGTGGACTCGTACCGCACCCAGCTCACGGTCGTGGGCTGGGCCGACGAGGAGCAGAGCGCCGGCGGGACCGAGAGCGCCGGCGGAATCAAGAGCACGACCGCAGGCGAGAACAAGAGCACGACCGCAGGCGAGAAGACGGGTATCTCGATCCGTCATGTCGGCGGCCAGGACGACGTCGTGCTGCTGCGGACGGGACTCCGTGTGCGGGGGTGAGCTCAGCCTGCGGGGGTGAGCTCAGCCTGCGGGGGTGAACTCAGCCTGCGGGAGCGAGTGTTCTCAGAGGGTGATGTCCAGCAGCGTCGGGCGGTGATCCGATGCCCCGGACAGTCGGTCCTCATCGACCCGGCGGGTCGAGGTCACCGCCCGCGCGTCGCGCACCGTCACCCCTTGCGTGGTGAGGATGGCGTCGATGCGTCGCACCGGCCCACGGGCCGGGAAGGTGTGCTCGCTCTGCGGAGCCGGATCGGTCAGCAGCGGCTCGAGCGCGGAGCGGGCCGGACCGTCGGCCGTCTCGTTGAGATCCCCGCCGACGATCGCCGGCGTCCCCGCCCCTCGCACGAGCTGCGCGAGATGGGCGGCATGGCGCAGGCGGTTGTCCTCCTGCAGGGCCAGATGCGTCGAGGAGACCATCACCGACCTGCCGCCGGGCACCGAGAGCCGTACTGCGGCCACCCCGCGGGGGTAGGTCGAGTTCAGGTCCGTGATGGTCTGCTCGACCGCGTGGGTCCCCCGGCGGATCACCTGCGCGGCGACCTCATCGGTCGCGAGGATCGCGAGGCCTCGACCCCCGAACCCACCCAGCAGGATCTTCCGGTCGATCTGCCGCGCGAACCAGGACAGGCGCGTGGTCGGCAGCACGAACCGGGGCGCCTCCTGGACCAGCAGCACATCGGGCTCGAGGTCCTGCACCGCCTCGATCAGGGCCGGCAGGTCCCCCCGCAGCTCCCAGAGGTTCCAGGACACGATCCGCAGATCCCACGGGCCCGATGTGCTCAGCATGCTCAGTCCTCTTCCTGGTCGATCCGCGTGCAGCTCAGTTCGCGTGCTGTTCAGTCCTCGTCGTCGGCCGGGGCGGTCAACGATCCGAGCAGCCGGTCGATCAGGCCCCTCAGCTCGTCGGTCTCGTAGCCGGGCCAGCCGAACAGCACGCGGCGCCACTCCGGCGGCACGGCCTTCGGTCCCAGCGCAGCACCGATCAGAGCCCCGGTGATGCACGCGACCGTGTCCGTGTCGTAGCCGGCGCGGGCCGCGGATTCGAGCGCCGCGACCAGCGTGTCCCGCTGCGCGAACTTGTCCTCGGGCAGCGGCATCACCCCGGCGATCGCCGCCCAGGACGCCTGGAACGCCCCGACCACCCAGCCGTTGCGTCGGAAGAACGCGGGGGTGCCCCGCTCGGCCTCCTCGATCCGCGAGGTCCACAGGTCCCGGCGCTCCGCATCCAGCCGATCCAGGCCGCGGCGCACGTCGATCTCGCCCGTGAGGACCGCGTGTCGCACCGCGAAACCCCACAGCATGCAGGCCTCGGTCGCATCGGGATGAACATGTGTCAGACGACACACCGCGTCGATTCCCGCGGCTGCGTCGTCGTCCGAGGCCAGCAGATAGGGCATCACCGCGGCATGGGTGCGCATGAGCGAACCGTTGCCCGCCGAGGCCTCCAGCTCCTCGTACGCCGAGATCGCCGCCGCTCGGAAGTCGCGGGCCCGCGGGGCGTAGTGGTCCTCGGTACGGGCGCGGTCGGTGGCCCGCCGGATGACCTGCGAGGTGAGCGCACCGATATCGGGAGTGCCCAGCGACCAGGAGTACCACTCGCGGGCGATCTGGTCCTGCGCGGACTCGACCCGCAGGTCATGGCGGTCCGAGGCCGAGACCGCCGCTTCCAGCACCACGATCGCCATCGACGTGTCGTCCGTCCACTCCCCCGGCTGCCAGTCGAGGATGCCGCCGCCGATCATGTCGATGTCCTCGGACTCGACCACCGGGGCCTGGAACTCATAGGGGGCGCCGAGCGCATCCCCGGTGGCCGCGGCGATCACGGAACCGGCGGCGCGCCGACGCTGCTCAGGGGTCAGGCCCGTCTCCGTGTGCGGTGCGGCATTGATCATCACCTGATCATCGTTCCACACCGTCCTGGGGCACCCTGACCCCAGTACCCTGGTGAGGACTTCGAAGGAGCTCCATGACCGACACCCCCGGCACCCCCGGATCCACCGATCCGCACTGCGCCGATACCCATGCCGATCCGCTGGCCGATCCCCAGGCTGATCCCCATGCCGATCCGTATGATCACACCGGGCACGACCACCCGCCCACCGGGGCGGACCTCGTGCGGGACCTCGTCAAGGGTCTGTCGGTGCTCGCCCTGGTGATTCCCGTGATCGGGGTGCTCCTGCTGATCGCGATCCTCCCGTTCGCGCCCACCAGCCCGGTGGTGCTCCTGCTCGGCATCGCGCTGGGCGCCGCCCACCTCGCCTCCCTCGTCGCGACCAGCCTGTTCGTGGCCCGCACCCGCAAGCAGCTGGCCGTGAACCCCGGCCTGCTCGCCGTGCGCAGCGGGGTCGAGGAGGCTCTGCGTCTCGCCGCCGTGCTGCTGGCCCTGCTGCTCTGGCCCGGCGACATCCGCGCCGAGCTCGGCGTGTGGATCGGCGCCGGCGCGGCCCTGGTCTGGGTCGCCCTCGCGACCGCCCAGACCGTCTCCACCAGGCGACGCATCGCCCGGCCCTCGGACTGGTCCAAGGAGGCCGTGTCCACGCTGCTCAGCGAGCGCGTGGGCGCTCGCTCGACCGTGGTGATGCGCCTGCTGGACGTCGTCGGCACCGTCGCCTTCCAGGTCGGGGCGACGGTTCTGGTGATCCTCTCCCCCGTCCTGGTGATCGGCACCGCGGTGCTCTCGATCGCCTCGGGCCTGTCCACCCTGGTGCTCCAACGGCGGTCCCCGGCGGAGCGCGCCCGCACCCCGTGGGCGTACGCCCCGCTCGCGATCGGGCTGCTCACCCTGGCGCTCGGATCGCTGGGCCTGATCACCCTCTGATCCCTCTCTGACCCGAAGTTCTCTGACCCGTAGTTCTCAGACCTGTACTTCTTCCACACCTCGACCACGCAGGAGCCGATGATGACCGCTGCCCCCACCGATCCGACCCGCTCGGGACTCGCCCTCACCGAGGTCGACCCCGACATCCGCCTCCAGGACGACCTCTTCGGCCATGTCAACGGCCACTGGCTGGCCACCCACGAGATGCCCGCCGATCGCTCGAGCGACGGCGCCTTCCACCAGCTGCGGGACCTCTCCGAGGAGCGGGTGCGCGAGATCATCGAAGAGGCCGCCGCCGACCTGGACGGCGACGAGAGCGTGCCGAGCACCGACCACGCCCGCGTCGGCGCCCTGTACCGGATGTTCATGGACACCGCGGCGATCGAGAGCGCGGGCATCGCGCCGCTCGAGGAGCTGCTGGCCACGATCGGCGCGAGCGGGGACCTCGCGGCCATCACCCGCACCATGGCCGCCCCGGATTCCGGTGCCAGCGCCCTGCTCGCCTACGTCTGGACCGACGACCACGACTCCACCAGCTACCAGGTGAAGCTCCACCAGGGCGGCCTGGGCCTGCCGGACGAGTCCTACTACCGCGAGGAGCACTACGCCGAGATCCGGGAGGCCTACGTCGCCCATCTCGCGAACCTCGCCGCTCTCGGCGGCCTGCCGGGCCGCGAGGGGCTGCTCGCCGGGGACGCCGCCGCCCTCGCCGCCGCGGTGATGGACTTCGAGACCCGCCTGGCCGCCTGCCACGTCGACGTGGTGCGCCTGCGCGACAGCGAGAAGTCCTACAACCCGATGGACGCCGCCCAGCGCCGCGAGCTCGCCCCCTCCTTCGAGTGGGACGCGTTCGTCGAGGGCACCGGCGCCCCGACGACGGCCTTCGAGGTCGTCTCCGTCGGCCAGCCGGAGTTCGTCTCCGCCGCGGCCGAGCTGCTCGCCGGCGAGGACCTCGACGTGCTGCGCACCTGGCTCGCCGTCCACACGGTCTCCGGCTACGCCCCCTACCTTCCCGCCGCTCTGGTCGAGGAGGACTTCGCCTTCGCCGGGCGGGTGCTCTCCGGCGCCGAGGAGCTGCGCGAGCGCTGGAAGCGCGGCGTCTCCTTCGTGGAGGGCGCCGTCGGCTTCGCCGTGGGCAAGGAGTACGTGAGCCGTCACTTCCCGCCCGCCCACAAGGAGCGCATGAGCGTGCTGGTCGACGCCCTCATGGACGCCTACCGCAGCTCGATCCAGCAGCTGGAGTGGATGACCCCGGCGACCCGCGAGAAGGCGCTCACGAAGCTCGAGAAGTTCACCCCGAAGATCGGCTACCCCGACTCCTGGCGCGACTACGACGGCTTCGAGATCGTCCCCGGCGATCTGGTCGCGACGGTGCGCGCCTCGCGCCGCTTCGACGCCGAGTTCGAGTACGCCAAGGTGGGCGGCCCGATCGACGAGACCGAGTGGCACATGACCCCGCAGACGGTCAACGCGTACTACAACCCCGGCCGCAACGAGATCGTGTTCCCCGCCGCGATCCTGCAGCCGCCCTTCTTCGACGCCGAGGCCGAGGACGCCGTGAACTTCGGCGGCATCGGCGCCGTGATCGGCCACGAGGTGGGACACGGCTTCGACGACCAGGGCTCGAAGTACGACGGCGACGGCAACCTCGCCTCCTGGTGGACCCCGGAGGACCGCGAGGCGTTCGACGAGCGCGCCGCGACCCTCATCGCGCAGTACTCCGAGCTCTCCCCGCGCGAGCTCGACGACTCCCATCGTGTCAACGGTGCGCTCACCATCGGCGAGAACATCGGCGATCTGGGCGGGCTGTCCATCGCCGTGAAGGCGTACCTCGCGACCACCGGCGCCGACGCCCCGGAGCTCGACGGCTTCACCGGCCTGCAGCGGGTGTTCCTGTCCTGGGCCACCGTGTGGCGCGGCATGAACCGCCCGCAGGAGGGCATCCGTCGCCTCGCCGTGGACCCGCACGCCCCGATGGAGTTCCGCTGCAACACGGTGGTGGGCCACCTCGCCGAGTTCCATGAGGCCTTCGACGTGCGCGAGGGCGACGGGATGTACCGCGCCCCCGAGGACCGGGTGACGATCTGGTGATCATCGACCTCTCGACGGGCGTGCTGTGAGGCCCGACGCCCCGTTCTACGTCGGCACCACCCGGCCCTCCCGGATCGGCTGGACCCGCATCGGCCTGACGGTGCTGGCCGGCGTGATCGCCACGCTGCTGATGTCCTCGCGCAGCAGCGTGGCCGCCGGCCTGCTGATCGCGTTCCTGTTCGTCCTGCTCACGCTGTGGACCTGGATGGGTCAGCATGCGCGGTTCGTGGTCGACGAGCGCGGCCTCACGGTGAGCCTCGGCGGCTTCCTGCCGCGCAAGCCCTGGCCGCTGGCGGACTTCCGCACCGTGCAGTACCGCACGCTGGGGGCCTCCACGGTCGGGGTGACGCTCGGCGGGTACGGCTGGCGTCGGGGCCGGGCCTCCGCGTCCACGGCCGCGGAGCTCACCCCCGTCGGCAGCCGGAAGATCTACACGACCGGCCAGGCGCAGCAGCCGTACCGGCTGCTGGTGACCCGCGCAGGGAAGATGGTCGAGATCGTCGGGCGCTCGGGGACGAACTATGTGATCTCCCCCGAGGACACCGAGGCGACCGCCGCCGCGATCGACCAGGCGATCCGCGCCCGACGGTGACGCGAACCGCGCCCGTCGGTGACGCGAACCGCGCCCGTCGGTGAGACGGCTAGACTGGCGGGGTCATCCACTGACAGGGGAGCACCTCCACGGTGCTGAGAGTGCGCGAACCTGCGCAGACCCTCGAACCTGATCCGGCTCGCGCCGGCGTAGGGAGTCGGGACATCCGCGCGGGGCCACCGGTCCTGTGCGCCCCTTCCGTGCAGATGGAAGGAGAAGTGATGACGCGTTTCCGCACCCTCGACCTGATGGTCACCGTGCTGATCGGGGCGGCCTTCGGGGTCGCCTATCTGGGATACGGGCAGCTGTACACGCTGATCGGTCCGTTCACCGCCGCCTTCAAGCCGGCCGAGGGGCTGCTCGCCGGGATCTGGTTCCTGCCGGGCATCCTCGCCGCGCTGCTCGTGCGCAAGCCGGGCGCCGCTCTGTTCGCCGGGCTGCTGGCCGCGGTGCTCTCGATGCTGCTGGGCAGCCCGTGGGGCTGGGGCACCGCGATCTCCGGGCTGATGCAGGGCGGCGGCGTCGAGCTCGCGTTCCTGCTCACCCGCTATCGGCGCTTCACGCTCCCGGTCGCGATCCTCGGCGGGCTGCTCGCCGCCGTCCTGGAATGGGGCTGGGAGAAGGTCATCTACTACCCCGAGATGAGCTGGCCGTTCTCCCTGGCCATGCTGGGGGCGTTCCTGGTCTCCGGGGCGCTGCTGTGCGGTGTGCTGGGCTGGGCGGCATCCCGCGCCCTGGCGGCGACCGGCGCGGTGGACTCCCTGCCCTCCGGTCGTGAGCATGCCCGCATCGCCGAGGCCTGAGACGATCTCTGCGCAGTCGTCCCCGGCAGCGCTGGACGGCCTCACCTGGCGCCCGCTCACCCGGCGGGAGCCGACGATCGCTGGGCTGGATCTCGTGATCCCTGCCGGCCAGCGCGTGCTGCTGGCCGGGGCGAGCGGGAGCGGCAAGTCGACGGTGCTGCGCGCCCTCGCGGGTCTGCTGGACGAGGAGACCGGCGAGGGCAGCGAGCTGGTCCCGCCCCCGCGACGGCCCGGCGAGCGCGGACTGCTGCTGCAGAACCCCACCCATGCGCTCGTGGCCGCGACCATCACGAGGGATGCCGCCTTCGGACCGGAGAACGCCGCCCTGGACCGCCCGGAGATCCACCACCGCGCCGAGGACGCCCTCGCGTCGGCCCGGGTCGATCTGGATCCCTCCCGCGCCCCGCTGGATGTCAGCGGCGGACAGCAGCAGCGCATCGCCCTGGCCGGGTCGCTCGCGCTGGGTCCCGATCTGCTGCTGCTCGACGAGCCGACGAGCATGCTCGACCCCGCGACCGCACAGGAGGTGCGCACGGCGATCCTCGAGGCCGCCGAGGGCCGCACCCTCGTGCTCGCCGAGCACCGCATCGAGCCCTGGCTGCCCCACGTCGACCGGCTGGTGGTGCTCGGCGACCAGGCCCGGATCCTCGCCGACGGGGACCCGGAGGAGGTGCTGCGGGAGCGGCGGGAGGTGCTCGTCGAGGCGGGGGTGCTGGTCGAGACGGAGGCGCTGGAGGACGTCGCGACGTCGGCTGCACCGCAGCACGGGGCCCCGGCAGAGGCTCCAGACGGTGCTCCGGTGGCGTCACTGCACGGGGTGACGGTGCCGCAGCACGGCCTCCGCACGCCGGTCGATCTAGCGGTCCACGCCGGGCGGTTGACCGTGCTCACCGGTCCCAGCGGGGCGGGCAAGACGACTCTCCTGCGCACGCTGCTCGGGGCAGGTGCCCCGGAGAGCGGCACCGTGGCCCGCCCGCCGCGCGAGAAGATCGCGTCGGTCCCCCAGGACCCCGAGCACTCCTTCGTCGCCACCGCTGTGCGCGGCGAGCTGCTGGCCTCCCCCTGGGCGAACGACGAGAAGCTGGCCGACGAGCTGCTCGAACGCGCCGACCTCGCCCATCTCGCCCGGGCCCATCCCTCCCGGCTCTCCGGCGGAGAGCAGCGCCGCGTCGCGATCGCCGCAGCCCTGGCTCAGCAGCCGTCCCTGCTGGTGCTCGACGAACCGACGGTGGGGCTCGACGCCCGCCGCCGACGCGCCGTGCTGGACCTGCTGGACGAGGCGAGCCGCCGAGGCTGCGCCGTGCTGGTCGCCACCCACGACGCCGAGCTGATCGCGCGGGCCGATGACCACCTCGAGCTGCCGGGCTCCGCGCAGGATGAGCTGCCCCCGGTCCCCCGCCGACGGATCCCGGCCGACGCCCTGAACCCGCTGACGCTGAGCCTGATCGGGATCCTCGCCGCGATCGGCTCCTTCGCCGTGCACAGCTGGCAGGGCGGGCTGCTCTCCCTCGTGCCGATCGTGCTGCTGGCGCCGCTGGCCGTGCGCTCGGTGCGAGGCGCGGCGCTCCGGCTCACCCCGATCCTGCTCTCCGCCGCGGGCCTCGCCTGGACCACGGCCCTCCTCGGTGATGCCCCCGCGCTGTCCGGACCGGCCTGGCTGCTGGGCCTGCGGGAGGCGGCGCGGATCACGGTGTTCGTCGCCCCGGGAGTGCTGGCGCTGGGCAGCGTCGAGGCGACCGCCCTCGGGGACGCCCTCGGCGGCCGCCTGCGACTCCCCGCCCGGCCGGTCGCCGCCGCCGTGGTCGCGCTGGTCCGCGCGGGGCACCTGGGCCGGCAGTGGGAGATCATCCTGCGCACCCGCATCCAGCGCGGGCTCGGCTCCGCGGCCTCCCCGCGGCTGCTCGCGAGCGCGACCCTCGCCCTGCTGGTGGTCACGCTGCGCGGCGCGGAGCAGCAGGCGCTCGCGATGGACGCCCGCGGCTTCGCGACGGCGACGCATCGCACCTGGGCGGAGCCCAGCCGGTTCGGCCGGGCCGACGTGCTCGGTCTGCTGCTCGCGATCGGACTTCTGGCGTGGCCGCTGCTGGCCGAGCTGCTCGTCACCCGCTGAGGCGACACGGCCCTTTGCTCGCCGTAACCTGGGACGATGACCGAGAACTCAGAGGACGCCATGCCCGAGGACGAAGCCGTCGTGGCCCTCGCCCAGTCGATGCTCGATGCCGCCCGGAACGGGGACTCCGCGCAGCTGCTGCCGGTGATCGACCAGGGTGCCCCGGTGGATCTGCGCGACGGCGACGGCAACACCCCGCTCATGCTCGCGGCCTATCACGGGCATGCGGAGCTCGTGCGCGAGCTCGCAGCCCGCGGCGCCGACGTGGACCTGGCCAACGACCGCGGTCAGTCACCGCTGGCGGGCGTCGCCTTCAAGGGCCATACCGCCGTCGCGCAGGTGCTGCTGCAGGCCGGGGCCGACGCCGACCTCGGTGCCCCGAGCGCCCGTGAGACCGCGCAGTACTTCCAGCGCGCGGAGATCATCGCGCTGCTCGAGCAGGCCGGCTGACGCTCAGCCGTTCGGTGGCGGAACGCCCTCAGTCGTGCGGGTGGCGGAACACCATCGGCACGTGCTCGATGCCGGCCTCGAGGAACACGGGGCCGACGGTCTCGAAGCCCATCCCCTGGTACCAGGTCTCGAGGTAGGCCTGGCCGTCGATGTGCACAGGCTGCTCCGGGGCGAGCTGCGCGGTGAGGTCGAGGGCGGCGCGCATGATGCGGCGCCCGAATCCCGCGCGCCTCTCCTGCGCCCGCACCGCCATCCGGCCGATACGCATCGACCCATCATCCTCGCGCAGCACCCGCACGTGGGCGACCGGCTCCCCCTCCAGTCCCGCGGCGTCGGCGTCGGGGCCCGGCACCTCGATCCACAGCAGGGCGGTGGTGGGCTCCAGGTCCCGACCGTCGAGGTCCGGGTCGGTGGCCTTCTGCTCGATCGAGAAGACGTCCTGGCGCAGCTTGGCCAGGAGGTACAGGGTGCGGGGGTCGATGCCGGCGACTGCGGACTGCTGGAGCCGGAGGCGGGTATCGGGGGTGCGAGATGCTGCGGTCATGGCGACACGCTACGGGACGGACGGTCACGGAGCGGTCTCGTAGCGGTCTCGGGAAGAAGCATCGAGATGCTCGTGACAGCAGGTGGGCACGCTGCTCCCGCTCAGGCGTTCTGCGCGACCAGTCGTGTCATCGCCGCGCGCCACTCCTCCACCATGCGCGGACCCCCATGGCCCTCATCCTCGATCATCACCAGCTCGCTGCCCGGCCATGCCCGGTGCAGCTCCCAGGCGGTGAGCGCCGGGCCGGAGACGTCCCGTCGTCCGTGGATCAGCACGCCCGGGATCCCGGCCAGACGGGACATCCCGCCCAGGAGTCCGGAGCCCGGCTCCGCGCCCCAGCGCACCGCCCAGTCGGCGACGAAGCCGTCGTGCGCCCAGTAGTGGGTGACCAGCCGGGCGAAGGCACGACGCTCGATGCGCTGCTGCTCGTCGGCAGGCGTCTGGGGGCTCGAGCGCTCGAGCGCGCCGGTGCCGATCCGGATGTGCTCGTCCTCCCAGGTCATCCAGGCCTCCGCGGCGGCGTCGACGAGTGCGGGGTCAGCGTCAGGACCGTCTGCGCAGAGCAGCTGACGATAGGCCTCGACCAGGCGCTGCTCCGTGCCCCGACGATAGGGGCCGTGCCGCTCGGCGAACGTCGCCAGGGCGTCCCAGCCCTCCGGGAAGACGGCCCCGATCCCCTCGGTGATCCAGTCCACCTCACGACGGCTGGTGCTGGTGACCGCGAACAGCACCACGCCGAGCACCCGCTCCGGATGCGCCTGGGAGTAGGCCAGCGCCAGGGTGCTCCCCCAGGAGACGCCCTCGACGATCCAGGCGGAGATCCCGAGGTGCTCACGCAGCAGCTCGAGATCGGCGACGAGGTGCGCAGTGGTGTTCGCCCCGAGGTCCACCGCCCCCGATATCCCGGCCGACGGGGTGGAGCGCCCCGCGCTCCGCTGGGAGAGACCGATGATCCAAGAGCGGTCCGCCGGGGCGCTGCGCCGGTAGCCGGGGCTCAGGCGGCCGCCGGGGCCGCCGTGGAGGTAGAGGACGGGCACGCCGTCGCGGTTCCCGCTCTCCTCCCAGAAGATCTCGTGGCCGTCGCCGACGGCGAGCAGACCCTCTGCGAGGACGGGAAGGGGGTCGGTGCCCGAGGAGCTCATCCGAGGAGTCTACGGACGCGCGGGCAACGCCCAGGTCGCCGCCGGATGCTCCCGGGTCCAGGTGGCCCGGCGCGTGCGGACGCTCTGGCAGCGGGGGCACCAGAACACGGTGCGGGCGGCCATGTCGGCGCTGCGGATCACCGTGCCGCACGCACGGCAGGGCAGGGTCTGGCGGTGGTAGACGTAGAACGACTTCTCGCGCGGGACCACGTCGGGGTCCTCGTCGCCGTTCTGGCGGGTGCCGCGGGAGCGCTCGAGGATCCGCGCCTCGATGTCGCGGTGCTCGGGCTGCGTGGTGACGATGCGGCCGGTGCGCGCCCCGTACTCCATGAGCGGCACGAGATCCTCCCAGATCCCGTCGACCATCCCGCGGGTCAGGTCGCGGCCGGGGACCGTCGGGTCCAGCCGGGCGCGGAACAGCACCTCGGCGCGGTAGATGTTGCCGATCCCCGCGACGACGTCCTGGTTCATCAGCAGGACCCCGATCGCGGTGCGGGAGGCGAGCACCCGGTCCACGAAGCGGCGGGGGTCCGCGTCGGCCCGCAGCGGATCCGGTCCCAGCCGGTCGATCACCGCCTGCCTGCCGGCGGCGTCGACGACCTCGCAGGCGGTGGGGCCGGTGAGATCGGCGATCCCGTGGGCGCCGGCGAGCCGCAGGCGAGTCGTCGGCCGCGGCACGATCCGGCGCCAGTCCGAATCGCCGCCAACGCCATCGCCGTCGGCCCCGCCGTCGAGCCCCTCCTCGCGCTCCCCGACCCGCACCCGCGGGGCGCCGATCGCATGCGCCGAGGAGAACCCCTCGTCGCCGGCGAAGGTCCACGAGCCGTACAGACCCAGGTGCACGCGCACATAGCGGGTCACCGGGGCGCCGGGATCGACGGAGGCGTCCGGGACGAAGGCGAGGAAGAGGTGCTTCCCCACGGCCTCGGCATCCGCGAGCACCCAGCCGTCGAGGTCCGCCGCCTCGGAGAACCTGCCCTGCGGGCTGGACGTGCGGACCCTCTGATCACCGAAACCGGCCCGCAGCGCCGCTGCGAGCCGGTGGACGGTGTGCCCCTCGGGCATCAGGCGCCGGTGGGCGCGGCTGCGGAGTCGGACCCGTAGCCGCCGGTCTCCTCGTAGCGGGCCATGAGGTCGATGCGGCGCTGATGGCGCTCCTCGCCGGTGAACGGCTCGGCGAGGAAGAGGTCGATGAGCGACTCCAGCTCGTCCTCGGAGTGCTGGCGGGCGCCCACGGAGATCACGTTGGCGTCGTTGTGCTGACGGGCCAGGCGGGCGGTGTCCTCGTTCCAGACCAGGGCGGCGCGCACCCCGGTCACCTTGTTCGCAGCGATCTGCTCGCCGTTGCCGGAGCCGCCGATGACGACCCCCAGGGAGCCGGCATCCGCCACGACCGCCTCGCCCACATCGGTGCAGAACGGCGGGTAGTCGTCGAGGGCGTCATAGGCGTGGGCACCGTGGTCGGTGACCTCGTGGCCCTTGTTCTGCAGGGCTGCGACCAGGCGGTTCTTCAGCTCAAAGCCGGCGTGGTCGGTACCGATGTGCACATGCATCAGGAGAGGTCTCTTTCTCTGGGGAGGATTCGGGCGGGATCAGCAGGCGGCGGGATCAGCCGGCGATGGGATCAGCAGGTTCAGCTGAAGTCGACGCCGCCGGTGCGGGAACGCTTGAGCTCGTAGAAGCCCTCGAGGGACGACAGGGTCTCCAGGGCGTCGAGGAGGCGGCCGGCGTCCTCTCCCTTGGGCGCCGGGGACACGACGGGGCCGAAATAAGCTGTTCCCGCATCGCCGAAGGAGATCACCGGGGTGCCGACCTCGTCGCCGACGCGGGAGATCGCGCCGTCGTGCGAGGCGCGCAGGGCCACATCGGTCGCGTCGCCGGCGACCGGCTCGTAGGCGCCGATGAGCTCGGCGGGGAGCTCCGCGGCCTCGAGGGCGGCGACGGCGACCGCGCGGCGGTCGTCCTGCTGACCGCCGACGTGATACCGCTCACCCCAGGCGGTGTACCAGCGCGCGAAGGCGTCGGAGCCCTGGGTGCTCACGATCTCGACCGCGAGCCGTGCCGGACCCCAGGAATCATCGAGCATCCGGCGATAGCCCGCGTCCAGGTCGCGGCCCTCGTTGAGCACCGAGAGCGACATGACCGAGTAGGTCGGAGCGATATCGCGCACCGTCGCGGCCTCGAGCAGCCACCGGCTGGTCATCCAGGCGAAGGGGCAGACGGGATCGACGAACAGCTCGACAGCACGTGCACTCACGGCAGGTTTCCTTCCCTCGGGGCAATGACGGGACCATTCTCTCACCGCCCTCGGAGAAATGCTGTTGCGCCTTCCGCCCCGTGGCTGTTGGATTCATCAGGTGCTCCTCGCGTCGTCCCCCACCCCCTCCACCACCCCCGTTCCCTCGCGCGGGGTGATGCGCTCGATCGTCCGCAACCACCGCCGCTCGATCCCCTGGATCATGGCGCTCTCCTTCGTCGTCGAGGGCGTGGACATGCTCGTCCCGGTCCTCATGGGCCTGATCATCGACGCCGGCATCGTGCAGGGCAGCCTGCTGGTCACGGTGGGCGGGGCGATCGGCATCTTCGCGCTGCGCCTGCTGAGCACCTGGGCCTGGACCGTCATGTTCGAGGCCAGCCAGCGCGCCCGGATGTTCGAGCGTCACCGGCTGCGCGTCGCCGTGACCGCGGCGGTGCTGGATCCCCGTTCCCGCCAGGTCGAGCGGCCCGCCGGCGAGGTGCTCTCCATCGCCACCTCCGATGCTGACAAGGCCTCGGACATCATGGACATGCTGCCCTGGGCCTTCCCCGCCTCGGCCGTGGTCGTGGCCGCCGGTGTGTGGCTCGCGATCCTCGACCTGTGGCTGGGCCTCGCGACGCTCGTGGGCATCATCGTGATGGTGATCGTGGTGCGCGTGATCAGCCCGGTGCTGTCCGCCCGCTACGACGCCCAGCAGTCCAAATCGGCCGACGCCGCCGCCACCGCCACCGACCTGGTCCATGGCCTGCGCGTGCTCCAGGGCCTTGGGGTGCAGAGCAGGGCGCGCGCGCACTACCGTCGCCGCTCCCGCACGGCGCTCGACGCCGCCCTGGTCAACGCCCGCTTCTCCGGGGTCTCCAGCGGCCTGACCACCCTGGTCACCGCGGCCATGATGGCGGCCGTCGTGATCATCGCGTCGCAGCGGACCGTCGCCGGGGAGATGAGCATCGGCACCCTCATCGCCGTGGTCGGTGTGGCCCGGTCCAACATGAGCATGCTGCAGGGCCTCTCGGGCCTGCCGGTGTGGTGGGCGAGCATGTCCACCTCCGCCCGGCGCGTCCGCGATCTGCTGGCCGATCTGGGCCGCGAGATCGACGACCCCGAGCTCGCCGTGGAGCGCCTGGCCCTGGCGCGCGACGAGCGCGGGGAGCGCAGCCCCGGCGAGCGCCGCCCGGGAACCGGCGGCCTGCAGCTGCGCGGTCCGGACAGCGGGTCGCTGCGAGGCCTCGATCTCGCCGTGCCCGATGGCAAGGTCGTCGCTGTCGCCTGCGCGGATGCCCGCGACGCCGAGGCCCTGATCGAGGCGATCGCCGGCCGCGCCGAGCAGCCCGCGGTGCTCCTGGGCGGCGACGAGGTCACCGCCGGGAACCGTTTCACCGCCCGGGCGGACCTGCTCGTCGAGCCCCACGTCGTGGACCTCTTCGACGGCACTCTGCGGGAGCAGCTCGCCACCCGGGCCCCCGATTCCGTGCTCGCCGCGCCCACGGACGGCTCCGACCCCGATGCTTGGGCCGACGCCGCCCTGCATGCCGCCGGCGCCGATGACCTGCTGCGGATCCTGCCCGAGGGCTACGACACCCGCATCCTGGACCGCGGCGCGAACCTCTCCGGCGGGCAGCGCCAGCGGATCGCCCTGGCCCGGGCGGTCGCCGCCGATGCCCCCGTGCTCGTGCTGCACGACCCGACCACCGCGGTCGACGCCGTCACGGAGCAGGCGATCGCCGAGGCCCTGGTGGCCGCGCGGCGCGCCCCCGATCGCGCGACGCTGCTGGTGACCAGGTCTCCCGCCCTGCTGCGCGCGGCCGATCACGTCTCCTTCGTGAGCGACGGCGCCGTGGCCGGCCACGGCACCCATGACGACCTGATGGACCACGACGACTACCGGAAGATGGTGCAGCGATGACCGCCGACCTCAGCATCGTCGACTGGGATGCCGACCCCGAGGAGCTGCTCGAGAGCGACGCCACCGCGCGCCGCCAGCTCGACGAGCACGCCCAGATCCTCCCCATCGCCAGTGTCGGCGTCTCGGTGCGTCATCTCGGTGGGAGGCTGCGTCGCTTCTGGCTGATGACCACCGTGACCCTGCTGGTCGTGACCGCCGGCGCGGTCGCCGCGGCGTGGATGCCACGACTGATCGGCACCACCGTCGACCTGGTCCAGAACGATGCGGGCTCCGACGCGATCTGGCGCCAGGGCGGCCTGATCATGCTCGCGGGCGTGCTGCAGGCCGCGTTCTCGGCGCTCGGCTGGGCGCTGGTGAGCGGTCTCGGGCAGCGGGTGCTCGCCGGGATGCGCGAGGACGTGATCGACCGTGCCCTCGACCTCCCCGCCCAGAGCATGGAGGTCACCGGGATCGGCGACGCGCTCTCCCGGGTCGCCGACGACGTCGACGTCACCGCCCGCGCGGTCAACAACGTGGTCCCGAACCTGATCCAGATGGGCTTCTACGTCGCGGTGACCCTGGTCGGCATGGTGTCGCTCTCCCCCTGGCTGCTGCTCCTGGTGGTGCTCGTGGTGCCGATGTACCTGATCAGCGCCCTGTGGTACCTGAAGCGGACCGCCCCCATCTACCGGCGCGAGCGCGTCGCGATGGGTGCCCGCGCCCAGGGCCTGCTCTCGGCCATCCACGGCATCCCCACCGTCCACGCCTACGGGATCGAACGTCGCGAGACCCGTCACGTCGCCGTCCTCTCGGAGACGGCCGTCGTGCTCGGCATGCGCGTGATGACCCTCGTGACCCGCCTGGTGAAGATCGTGGTGTGGCCGGAGAACCTCTCGATCGCCCTGGTGCTCGTGCTGGGCTACGTCATGGTCCACGTGGGCGGCGCACCGATCGGCCTGGTCACCGCGGCCGCGCTGTATCTGATCAGCCTGCTGTGGCCGATGATGAACCTCATCTTCTCGCTGGACGATGTGCAGTCCGCGGCGGCGAGCCTGACCCGGATGGTGGGGGTCATCGAGTCGATCGACCTGGCCTCCTCCCCAGGTGACGAGAAGCCCGTGGACGCCTCGATCCGTCTCGAGGGCGTCTCCCACGCGTACGGCACCGACCAGGACGGCGAGGAGCGGATCGTGCTGCGGCCGATCGATCTCGACATCGCCCCGGGCGAGGTGGTGTCCCTGGTGGGTGCTTCCGGCGCGGGCAAGTCGACGCTCGCGGCGATCATCGCGGGAACCCTCGAGCCCCGTCACGGACGGGTGCTGCACGGCGGCGCGGACCTCACCCGCGCCGACATCGAGGCGGGCCGCGCCCATTCCTCGATCGTCAGCCAGGATGTCCACGTGTTCCGCGGGACGCTGCGCGAGGATCTCCGCCTGGCGAACCCGACGGCGAGCGACGAGGAGCTGTGGGCGGCGCTGGTGCGGGTGGATGCCACCGTCTGGGCCGAACGCCTCCCGCGCGGTCTGGACACCGAGGTGGGCGAGAAGGGCGAGCGGCTCACGGCCGAGCAGTCCCAGCAGCTGGCCCTGGCCCGTATCGCGCTCCAGGATCCGGCGGTGCTGGTGCTCGACGAGGCCACAGCCGACGAGGGCTCCTCGGGCGCCCGGGTGCTCGAGCGCGCCGCCCTCGAGGTGGCCCGGGGCCGCACCACGATCATCGTCGCCCACCGGCTGTCGCAGGCGATGGTCGCCGACCGCATCCTGGTGATGGCCGACGGCAGCGTCGTGGAGCAGGGCTCCCATGACGAGCTCGTCGGTCGCGGCGGGGTCTACGCGCGGCTGTGGGAGGCCTGGGCGGGCTGAGACGGGTGCCGGTGGCGAGCCCGGTGCCGGTGGCGAGCCCGGCGGCAGGCTGGAGAGGCTCTCAGCGGCGTCGCAGGCGCAGCACCAGGATGCCGGCCGCTCCGGTCACCAGCGCGATCAGCGCGAGCAGGCCGGCGCCGACGAACAGGGCGATGCGCCCCAGGCCGTCGCCGAGTCCGAGGAACCCGCCCGGGGACGAACCCGAGGTGGTGTCCCCGAGCTCGAGCACGGTCCCGTCGGCGGCATCGGCTGCGATCTCCCCGTCGACCTCGAGGGTGAGGACGAGGGTGACCGGGTCGTCCCCGGCGGGTTCGGCGTCAGCCGCCCGCTGGAGGCGATGGAGCTGGATCGTCTGCGTGCCGGGCAGCCAGGCCGACTCCACCCCGGAGAGCTCCGAGCTGCGGTTGCCGCGGTCCACCGGCGCGGCCATGCCGCCGCCGGCGATCGGATCGTAGTCCGACATCTGCCAGGTGCCGCCGCCGACCGCGACGGGCTCTCGAGCGGCGTTGAAGGCGAACAGCGAGATCTCCCCCGCGCCCTCCGGCTGGGAGGTGACCTCGGTGCGCCATCGCAGGCGCTGTCCCTCCTGCACCGGGATCCGGACCAGCCCGCTCTCCCCCGGCACCAGCTCGACGACATAGGAGCCGGGCTCGAGCGGGGTCGCCGATGAGAACGAGCGGCCCAGCTCGATCGGCTCATCCGTGGCCGGCGCGACCGGGGAGGCGCCGTCATCCTCGATCTCCTCGTCGACCGACGGCGATCCGCCGCCGATGCCCGAGGGCTGGATCGCGACCTGGATCTCCACCGGCAGGGGCTCGTCCGCCGCCCGCAGTCCGGTGCGGGTGACCTGGATGAACAGCTCCGTCCCGGCGCAGCCGTCCGGTCCGACGACGCCGGAGACGGCGCTCGAGGTGATCGGGCCGTCGCCGGTCATCGTCGCGCCGGTGGAGGACGAGCTGCTGTCGTCGCAGGTGTCGCCCCCAGCGGTCAGATAGGAGATCTGCAGGTCCAGGCCCTCGTATCCCTCGGGGAGCCCGCCGGGATAGGGCGGGGCGGCGATCGTCGCCGAGCTGCGCACACGCTGCCCGTCCTCGACCGCGACCCGGTAGTACTTCGTGGTGCCGCTCCCGAACTCCTCCGACGCCCCCTGCGCGTAGCTGTCGAGGTGGATCCCGGGCTCGACGACGGCCGCCTGGGCGAGGGAGCCCCCGCCCTCGACCTGCTCCCCGTCGGCCGCATAGGCGTAGGCAGGCAGCTCGCCCTCGGCGGGGGGATCCGCGAGCGCCGCGGGCATGCCGCTGACCAGCACGAGGGACGCCGCGAGCAGAGCGGGCAACAGCCCACGGCGGTGTGCTCGGCGGGTCATGCGCGCTCCTCGCGGTCGATCAGGTCCTCGGGCACCGGAGGGATGGCGCCTGTGGTCTGGAAGGTCTGGGCGGTCAGGGTCTGGCGGTCAGGGTCTGGGCGGGCACGACGATCAGTCGGTCCGGCCGACATTCTATTTGCCTTCGCGAACGCTGCCGTCACCTCGGGACGCCGTGCCCTAGCATGACCACCATCATGTCCGATGTCATCGCCGGCCGCATCGAGCTGCTCGATCCCCTCGCCCGAGGCGCCTCCGGGTCCCTCTGGCGCGCGGTCGACCGGCGGTACGGCGCGATCTGCGCGGCCAAGGTCATGCGCCAGCGCGACGGGGCCGAGGTGCTGCGCTTCGTGCGCGAGCAGACGGTCGGCACCGCCCAGGGCCTGGGCGCTCACCCGCATCTCCTGCCCCCGTACACCTGGGTCGCGGAGGACGACACGGTCGTGCTGGTGATGCCCCTCGTGCACGGAGGCACCCTGGCCGGAGCCCTCGACGACCACGGAGCCCTGTCCCCCTCGCTCGTCGCCCAGCTGCTGCGACAGCTCCTGGACGCCCTCGCGGCGATGCACACCTCCCAGTGGGTGCACCGTGATGTGAAGCCCGCGAACCTGCTGCTCGATGCCACCGGGACCGGGGCCCCGCACCTGCTGCTCGCCGACTTCGGCATCGCCCTGCATGTGAGCGACGTGCGCCTGACCGAGACGGGCTTCGTGCACGGCACACCCGGTTTCATGGCCCCGGAGATCCTCGCGGGCGGAGGGACCTCTGCCGCGCAGGACGTGTGGGCGGCGGCGGCCTGCGCGCTCGAGGCTCTCGCCCCGCGGCCTCCGCGCGCGCGTCCCGAGCCGTCGGCCGCGCCGACGCGGGTCAGCGACGCCCTGGCCGGGAGCGCGGATCCGGCCGCGGCGCCCCTCGGGGAGCTGCTGCGCTCGATGCTCACGGCGGATCCGGCCCGGCGCCCGTCGGCCGCGCGGGCCCGCGACACGATCCCCCGCCTGGGAGAACCCGTCTCCGCGTGGTCCCGCACCGCCGAGGGCGAGCCCTTCGAGGTCTTCGACCAGATCGAGGCCGGCGGAGAGCTGCGCGAGGTGCCGCTGGACGGTCCGGCGACGCTCGCCGGCCTCGCACCCGGCCTCCATGAACGCCTCCAGGCCCGATCGGGGATGACCGGAGCGTCCGTCGCACCCGGTGGATCCGTCGCTGGTGGATCCGTCGCAGCTGGCAGTTCTATCCCGGCCGACGGGCGGAGCGCACCGAGCCCGGATCAGCACCCCGCTCCGGATCCGGAGCGGACCGCCAAGCGCCCGCAGGGGGCCACGGAGCTGTTCGTGCAGGAGGCGACCCCGCAGGATCCCCGCGCCGGCGACGCCGCGCGGAACGATCCTCGCTCCGTGCCGGTGCAGGCTCCCCGTGCACGGCGCGGCGCCTGGGTCGGGGTGCTCCTGCTTCTGATCTCGTCGGTGTGCCTCATCGGCGCCGGCGCGCTCGTGTGGACGGCGCTGGGATGACCACCGACGCGGAGAAGGACGCGACCACGCTCGAGGAGAACCGGCGGCGCCAGCGCGAGCTCTACGGCCGGCCGCTGCAGGACCGGCTGCGGGCGCTCATGGCGCTCTACAGCATCTCGCAGAGGCGCCTGGCCGAGGTGCTCGGCGTGAGCGCCCCGATGCTCAGCCAGCTGATGTCCGCCCGCCGGGTGAAGATGGGCAATCCCCGCTCGCACGAGCGGATGATCGCCCTCGAGCAGCGCGCCGCGGCCCAGGGGCCCGCCCCGCTGTCACCGGAGACGGCCGCGGCGATCACGGCGGAGATCGCTGCCGAGGAGCTCTCGGACACCACCGGTCTGAGGGTCCTGCACGGGGCCGACGCCACATCGCTCACCGCTGAGGACCTCGTCCAGGCACTGCGCGCCCACGTGGGGGCCGGCGAGCTGCGCGCCGCGAGGGATGCTCTGCGTTCGGCGGAGCTGTCCCCCACGCTGCGCGCCTTCCTGGAGCAGGCGCTCGACTGACTCCGCCAGATCGACCGACTCCGGCGGGGAGTCAGCGCCCTGCCCGCACCAGCCCGGACTCGTAGGCGGCGACCACGAGCTGGGTGCGATCGCGGAGCATCAGCTTGGAGAGCATGCGGGAGACATGGGACTTCACCGTCTGCTCGGCCATCACCAGCTCCTGGGCGATCTCCCGGTTCGCCAGCCCGCGCGCCACCAGCAGCAGCACGTCGATCTCCCGCTCCGTGAGCGCCGCCAGGCTCGCATCGTCGCGGGCGCTGCGCTCGGGACGCGCCACGAAATCGGCGATCAGGGCCCGGGTGACGCGGGGCGCGAGCAGGGAATCACCGCCCGCGACGACGCGCACCGCCTGGACGAGCTCATCGGGTGTGGAATCCTTGAGCAGGAACCCGCTCGCCCCGGCACGCAGGGCGGCGAACACATACTCATCGGCATCGAAGGTGGTCAGCATGATGATCTTCGGAGGCGTCCCCGGCATCGCGAGCACCGAGCGGGTCGCATCCAGGCCTCCGACGTGCGGCATGCGGATATCCATCAGCACCACATCGGGGCGCAGACGACGCACCACCTCGACGATCCCGGCGCCGTCGCCCGCGGTGCCCACCACCTCGATCCCGTCCTGCGCATTCAGCAGCGCCTCGAAGCCGCCGCGGATCATCGACTGGTCGTCGACGATCAGCACACGGATGACTGCCTGCTCAGGGGGAACCATGGCGCCACAGTATCCCCGCTTCCCGAGAGGACCCCTGAGTGTTCCTCGTCCCTGACCGACACAGCCTGCGCCGACTGGGCCACGACCTCGCCCTCATCCTGCCGGGCCTCGCCCTGACCCTGCTCGCGATCGTGGTGCTGCTGCCTCTGGCGGCGGTCTCCGCCGCGCTCGCGATCGTCTGGATCGGGGTGCTGCTGTTCCCGCTCACCCTGGCCCTGGCCTCGGTGTACGCGCAACTGGACCGTGCCCGCCTGAGTCGCTGGGGCGTCGAGGTCAACCCACCGAGCTATCGGCCACGAGGGCGCGGCCCGCGCGGGCTGCTGCGTCTGGTCACCGATCCGCGCCGCTGGCTCGATCTGGCCTTCGAGGCCCTCATCGCCCTTCCGGTGCGCGCGCTGACCGTCGGGGTCACGCTCGCCTGGGCCGTGCTCGCCCTGGCCGGCCTCAGCTACTGGCTCTGGGGGCGGGCGCTGCCACCGGGCGGGACCCCGGTCCCGGGCCAGTGGTCGCTCGCCCTGGTCCTCGGCCTCGCCCTGGCCCTCTCCTTCCCGGCGATGGTGCATGCGCTGGCGCTCCTGGACGTCGTGGTCTCCGCGCCGCTGCTCGGCGGCGCGGTCCCGGGATCCCGCCGCCGCGGCTCCCCCGCACCGCCGATCGTGCACACCGTGGACGCCCGGCTGCGGGAAGGGGCCTGGACCTGGATGACGGTCGCGTTCATCAGCTTCGTGCTGGTGGTGGTGAGCTGGCCGGTCACGGCCAGCCTGTACTCCGTGCACCCGGCCGTGGCGATGCTGGTCTCGATCGCCGCAGCCCTCGCCGGGGTGCTGGCCGTGCGGTGGCCGTGGGCCGGGCTCTCCCTGAGCATCGTCGGAGCCACGGCGACCATCCTGGCCACGGCCTCGGCCCCCGATACCCTCCCCTGGCCGTGGCCGGTGACCGCCCTGCTGGCCCACTGCCTCACCCTCACCGTGCTGGCAGTCTTCCACCGCTGGTTCTGGGCGGTCTCGGCCTGGTCCGGCGGCGCCCTGCTCACCCTCATCTCCCTGCTGATCACGGAACCGGCGATCCGTGCGGACGACTCGCTGCGGGCGGTGACCACCAACGGCGTGGTGCTCGTGGCGATCAGCGGCGGCGTGGTGCTGCTGGGCCTGACCGTGCGGCAGTGGCTGCTGATCAGCTCGCAGGTCGAGCAGGCCCAGTCCCTGGGTGCCGACCATATGCGCCGGCGCTACGAACTCGAGGAACGCAGCCGCATCGCGCGCGAGCTGCACGATGTGGTGGCCCACTCGATGTCGGTCATCACCGTGCAGGCGGGCACCGCGAAGTTCCGGCTCACGGGCCTCGACGCCCAGACCGAGCAGGAATTCGAGGACATCGCCGCCTCCTCCCGGCAGGCCCTCGGGGAGATGCGGTCGCTGCTGGCCACCCTGCGCACCGACGACGACCTCGACGACATGCCGATGCCCGGCCTGGCCGACGTCACCGACCTGGTCGAGACCAGCCGCGCCACGGGAGCCTCGATCAGCGCCGACCTCGAGCCGGTGGAGGTCCCCCCGACGGTGGGGCTGACCGCCTACCGGGTGGTGCAGGAAGCCCTGAGCAACGCGCTGCGCCATGCGCACGGCGCGGCGATCGCGGTCTCGGTCTCCGTCTCGGCGACCCCGGAGAGGACGCTGCAGGTGAACGTCTCCAATGTTGCACCCGAGTCCGAGCATGACGCCATCCCCGGCTCCGGGCTGGGCCTGTCGGGAATCCACGAACGGGTCTCCGCCCTCGGAGGCTCCGTCCAGGCAGGGCCCTCGCCCGACGGCGGCTATGCGATCTCCGCGCAGATCCCGATCGCGCACCCCCTACCCCGGTAGGGGGTGCAGGTTCGCTCCGAGGAGGGACGCCAGGAGGCTCGTCCCAGCACTAGCGTCATCGACATGACGACCACTGCACAGCGGCCTCCGGCCCAGTCTCGACCTCCGGTCCAGTCCCGGGCCGCCGCCCAGACCAAGGACTACTTCGAGCTCTCGCAGCGGGTGAAGGACGCCGGCCTGATGGGTCGCAACGTCCGCTCCTATGTTCTGCGCACCGTGCTCCTCGGCCTCGCCTTCGTCGGCACCTTCGTGCTGCTGCTGACGCTGGGCAGCACCTGGTGGCAGCTCGCGGTCGCCGTCCTCTTCGGGATCCTGTTCACGCAGGCGGCGTTCATCGGCCACGACGCCGCGCACCAGCAGGTCTTCTCCTCCGGCAAGCGCAACGCCTGGTTCGCCCGCATCATCGGCAACCTCGTGGTGGGCCTGGCCATCGCCTGGTGGACCCGCAAGCACAACAAGCACCACGCGAACCCCAACACCGTGGGCCGTGACGGAGACATCGCCGGCGGAGTGCTGGTGTTCATCCCCGAGGAGCAGGCCACCCGCACCGGCTTCATGGCCTGGTTCGCGAAGCGTCAGGGCTGGGCCTTCTTCCCGATCCTCACGCTGTTCGGCTTCGTGCTGCACTACGAGGGCATCACGGCTCTGCTGAAGACCGAGAAGGTCAAGCACCGCAAGGTCGAGATGGCACTCGTGCTGGTGCGTCTCATCGGGTTCCCCGCGATCGTGTTCTCGACTCTGGGCCTCGGCATGGGCCTGGCCTTCCTCGGCGTGCAGATGGCCGTCTTCGGTGTCTACATGGGCTCCTCCTTCGCACCGAACCACAAGGGCATGCCGCTGATCCCCAAGGGCCTCGAGGTCGACTTCCTGCGCCGCCAGGTCCTCACCAGCCGCAACATCAAAGGCGGCCTGCTGATGAACTGGGCGATGGGCGGGCTGGACCTGCAGATCGAGCACCACCTGTTCCCCCGCATGCCCTCGGCGAACCTGCGCAAGGCGAAGCCGATCGTCAAGCAGTTCTGCGCCGAGCGCGGGATCACCTACACCGAGACGAACCTGATCACCTCCTACGGGATCATCATCAAGTACCTCAACCGGGTGGGCCTCGGCCACGCCGATCCCATGGACTGCCCGCTGGCAGCCCAGCTGCGCGGCGCCTCCGTCGCCTGATCAGCATCGCCTGATCAGCATCGCCTGACCCGCTCGCGGGGCCGTCACCTCGGTGGCGGCCCCGCAGTCGTCTCCCCGCGGTCGTCTCCCAATCCCGGCACTGCCGCCCGGAACCGGCGCGCCGCCCGCACGGTCCAGGGGCAGGCGGTATGGTCGCCCCATACGCCTACCCCTTCACGGGCAGAGCAGCCCCGGCCCGATGGCCGGTCGGTACGGGGCGTCCGTGGAGGCCGATCCGGCCGGGATCACCACCATGTCTTCCTCCCCACGCTGGTCGCCTGGCGACCAGGTGACCTGGACCTACTACACCTCTCAGCACTCCACCCGCACCGTCCGCCCCGGCACAGTCGTGCTGGACGACGATCGCGGCATGGCGGTCTGGATCGCGCCCGGCACCGAGGTGCTGCTGCCCGTCCTCGAGTCCGGCGCGGCGCTGCGCCGCGCCGGCGACGAGGGCATGTTCACCGCGCCCCGGCTGCAGTCCAAGCAGCTGTGGACCGGGAACGGCATCCTCATGATCGCCCTGCCGGACAAGCCGTACTCCGTGTGGCTGTTCTACAAGGACGACGGCTCGCTGGGCTGCTACTACATCAATCTCGAGACCCCGTACGAGCGCACCGACGAAGGGGTGCGCACCCGGGACCTCGTGCTCGACCTGGTCGTGCTGCCGCGCCGCGACTGGCACTACAAGGATGAGGACGAGCTGGAGGGTGCCGAGCGCACCGAGTACTTCTCCCCCGAGGAGATCGAGTCCATCCGGGCCGCCGGTCGCGAGGCCGAGCAGCACATCGCCGCCTGGTCCTACCCCTTCTCCGCCGGATACGAATACTTCTTCCCGGATCCGAAGTGGCCGGTGCCGTCCCTGCCCGCGCACTACACCTGGGATCTCGACCTCACGCGACGCTGATCGGATCACGGACCGGATCACGCCGGGACGTGCCGTGCCGTGCAACGTGGGCTGGACTGGACTGTGGGCTGGACCGCGCTGTGGGCCGGGCTGATCAGGACAGCTGCTGGGCGAAGATCTCCGCGAAACGGGTCCCGGGTACCAGGAGCTCCTCGTAGGTGCCGGTCTCCACGATCCGGCCCTCCTCCAGCACGTGGATGCGGTCCATGCCGCGCAGCGTCCACGCACGGTGCGAGACGACGATCGTGATGTGCCCAGCGGCGGTCTCCCGCAGCTGGGCGAAGACCTCCTGCTCGGCCTCGGCGTCGATCGCCGAGGTGGGCTCGTCGAGCACACGGATGCCCGCGCCGCGCAGGTGGATGCGCGCCAGAGCGATCCGCTGCCATTGCCCGCCGGAGAGCCCGACGCCGCCGAACTGCGGGCCGAGCATCGTGTCCAGGCCACCGGGGAGGCGTCGGACGAGATCCCCCGCGCGGGCCGCGTCCATGGCCTGCCAGATCTCCTCGTCGGCCAGGTCCTCGCGCGGGGTGCCCAGGGCGACTGCGTCGCGCACCGTCATCTCATAGCGGCCGAACTCCTGGGTGACCAGACCGAAGCGCCCCAGGCGCTCAGCAGCCGAGAGCTCGCCGGCGTCGACTCCGTCGATCTCGACGACGCCGTGATCGGGGCCGCCGGAATCGAGCTCGACGATGCCCATCAGGGCGGAGACCAGCGTGGTCTTCCCCGCGCCGTTGACGCCGACCAGGGCGATCATCTCCCCCGCGACGGCACGGAGGCTCGCTCCCTGTACAGCGGGCCTCGCGCCGCCGGGATAGGTGATCGACAGCCCGTGCGCCTCGAGGGAGCCGACCTCGCGGACGACATGCTGCGTGGGCGCGGCGTCTGGGAGCCCTTCCAGCTCACGGAAGCGGGCGATCTTCGGGGCCACGGAGATGACGTCGCCGAGCGCGAACCCCGCCCCGCGTGTGGCCTGCAGTCCGGCGATCACGCCGAGCACGCCCGCTATGAGTCCTCCGGACCCAGCTCCTGCATTCAGCACGGCGATCAGCGCGCCGCCGAGGAGCAGGGCCGTGGCGACGCCCCCGAGCAGGTCGCCCTTCAGGAGCCGTGCATAGGTGCGGTCGAGGATCTCGGTCGCGCAGCCGTGCGCGTCGTTCGCTTTCACCGCCACCTTGGGGCCGGTGCCGAGCGTCGCGAGCTCGCTCGCCGTACGACGGTCGATGAGCTGGTCGAGAAGGTAGCGGGCACGGAAGGCGTGGCGGGTCTCCTTGTCGAACTGCTCGTCCTGCATCCGCGCCGCCCACGAGAACGTGATCAGACTGGGGACGAGGGCGAGGACCACGAGTCCCGCCGCGAGCGCGGAGAACGGCAGAAGCGCTGCACCCAGAGCGATCGCGGCGACGATCGCGGACAGCGCGCTGATCACGGAGATCGGGCCGCGGGCCAGCTCGAAGGTGCTGTTCCTCCCGCCTTCCACGAGGGCGTGGATGCGGGAGTCGGCGATCCGCCGCGGGGTGAGCACCGCTGCGGTCGCCGCGGTGCGTCGCACGAGGTCCGAGCGCAGTCGCAGGCTCGCGCGCTGACCGGTCAGGTTCTCCGCGCTCGAGACCACCTGACTCAGACCGACCAGGGCTGTCAGGACGAGCACCGGCACGAGCGCATCCTTCCAGGTCGACCCCGCCGCGGACTCGACGACCCAGGCGACCACGCTCACCTGCGCCGCCGGGATGAGCGCCAGAAGGAGCGATGCGAGAGCCGCCAGGGCTACCCACCGAGGGTTGGTCCGCACGGCTTGCCGCAGGCTCCAGAACGCACCTCCGAGGATGACTCGAGGCCCGAGGGCGCGCGGGGAAGCTTCATCGTCCTCCTCGGTGGGCATGGTCGGACCCTACCGGCGACAGGCCGGCGTGTCGTGGCGTTTTCTCAGGGTCGATCAGCCGCGCGACGCGTGGGCGGCGGGTCCCTCGATCACGCGTCGTCGGCGATTTCGGTGAGGGTCCCGTCGGTGACGGAGTAGACGAAGCCGCGCACCTGATCCCGGTGTGGGATGGAGGTCGTCGCGGCGATCCGTCGGAGGGACTGACGGACGTCCGCCGCCGGATCGGCGAAGGCTTCGGCGGCCCAGGAGGGGCGGATCCCGGTATCCGCCTCGATCTGCGCCTTGAAGTCGTCGTCGGTGAACGTGAGCATGCCGCAGTCGCTGTGATGGATCAGCACGATCTCCCGGGTCCCGAGCAGTCTCTGGCTGATCGCGAGGGAGCGGATCGCATCCTCGGAGACGACGCCGCCGGCATTGCGGATCACGTGCGCCTCACCCTCGGACAGACCGAGCAGGCCGTAGACGTTCACGCGGGCGTCCATGCAGGCGAGAACTGCGATCTGACGTCCAGGGGGCATGGGCAGATCACCGTGGGAGAAGGAGGCGGCGTAGTCCTGCGCGCTGGAGAGCAGCTCATCGGTGATGGACATGGGGGTCTCCTCGAGGTCGGGATCGACAGGTATCCAATAGCTCACCTTATGTCACTCCCAACCACTACGACAGGCCTGCGCTCGAGAGTCGAGACGTGCTCGAGATCAGATCGCACAGGATCACCCCACCAGCGGTGGCAGGATGGACGCCATGGCATCCGAGAATCTCACGCGCGACGAAGCGCGCAGCCGCGCTTCGTTCCTCAGCACCGACTCCTACGACATCCGGCTGGACCTGACCACGGGCCCGGAGACGTTCCTGACCGAGACCACCATCCGCTTCTCCTCCACCACGGCGCAGGAGACGTTCGTGGATCTCATCGCGAAGGCGGTGCAGGAGATCGAGCTCAACGGCGAGCTGCTGGCCGATCCCGCATCCCGTTTCGACGGCGCCCGGGTGCGCCTGCCCGCCCTCGCCGAGGGCGAGAACGTTCTGCGGATCCTCGCCGAGGGGAACTACATGAACACCGGCGAGGGTCTGCACCGCTTCGTGGACCCGGTCGACGACGAGGTGTACCTCTACTCCCAGTTCGAGGTCTCCGACGCCCGCCGGATGTTCGCCTGCTTCGAGCAGCCCGACCTGAAGGCCACCTTCCAGCTCACGGTCACCGCCCCCGCCCACTGGCGGGTCATCTCCAACGCCCCGACCCCTGCTCCGTCCGCCGCCGAGAACGGCACGGCTGCTGAGACCGCCACCTGGTCCTTCGATCCCACCGAGCGGATCTCCACCTACCTCGTCGCACTGATCGCCGGCAACTACCAGGGCGGCACCGGCGAGATCACCACCCGCGACGGTCGCACCGTGCCGATGGGCGTGTTCGCCCGCGCCTCCCTCGCCGAGCACGTCGACGCGCAAAACGTCATCGACGTGACCAAGGCCGGTATCGACTTCTACGAGGAGGCCTTCGACCAGGACTTCCCGTTCCGCAAGTACGACCAGGTCTTCGTCCCCGAATACAACATGGGCGCGATGGAGAACCCCGGCGCGATCACGTACGTGGAGTCCTACGTGTTCCGCTCCGAGGTCTCCGACGCGGTGCGCGAGCGCCGCGACCTCACGATCCTCCACGAGCTCGCCCATATGTGGTTCGGGGACCTCGTGACCATGCGCTGGTGGGACGACCTGTGGCTGAACGAGTCCTTCGCCGAGTACGCCTCCACGCTCGCGAGCGCCGAGGTCACCCGCTGGACGGACTCCTGGACCACCTTCGCCCTCTCCGAGAAGGGCTGGGCCTACCAGCAGGACCAGCTGCCCTCGACCCACCCGATCGTGGCCGACATGGTCGACTTCGAGGCGGTCGAGACCAATTTCGACGGCATCACCTACGCCAAGGGCGCCTCGGTGCTGCGCCAGCTGGTCGCCTATGTGGGCCGCGACGAGTTCTTCGCCGGGGTGCGCGCCTACTTCGCCAAGCACGCCTGGAGCAACACGGAGCTCACGGACCTTCTGGTCGAGCTCGAGGCCACCAGCGGCCGCGACCTCAGCACCTGGTCGCAGCTGTGGTTGCAGACCGCCGGCGTCAACACGCTGCGCCCGCTGATCGAGCGCGCCGAGGACGGCACGGTGACCAGCTTCGCGATCCAGCAGACCGCTCCCCAGGAGCACCGGACGCTGCGCCCCCACCGTCTGCAGGTGGGCGGCTTCTCGCTGGAGGGCGGCACGCTCGCGCGCACGTCGTCCGTGGAGATCGACGTCGACGGCGACCTCACCGAGGTGCCCGACCTGGTCGGGAAGCGCGCCGACCTGTGGCTCGTCAACGACGGCGACCTCGCCTACGCCAAGGTGCGTCTGGACGACGACTCCCTCGCCGTCGCGATGGATCATCTGCGTGATCTGGACGATGCGCTGGCTCGCACCCTGCTGTGGTCCTCCGCCTGGGACATGGTGCGCGACGGCGAGCTGCCCAGCCGCCGCTACCAGCAGCTCGTGCTCGCCAACATCACCGGCGAGGACTCCTCCTCCGTCGTGCGCACCCTGCTGCAGCAGCTCGAGACCGTCGCCGGTCCGTACGCCGCCCCGGATCAGCGCATCGGGCGCACACTCGACGCCGCGAGCGCGGTGTGGGAGCTCGCCCAGGTCGCCGACGCAGGGTCCGACGCCCAGCTCCAGTTCGTGGAGTCCTTCGCCCGGCTCGCCCGCTCCGACGAGCACCGCGGGACCCTCGAGGGTCTCCTGGGCGGATCGGTCACGCTCCCCGGCCGGACCATCGACACCGATCTGCGATGGAAGCTCGTGATCTCCCTCGCCGTCCTCGGCGGGATCGACGTCGCCGGCATCGACGAGCAGCTCGCCTCCGACGACACCCAGTCCGGCCGCAAGAGCGCCCTGACCGCGAAGGCCGCCCTGCCCACGGAGGTCTCCAAGGCGAAGGCCTGGCGGCGCACGATGGAGAAGGACACCCTGGCCAACGAGTCGATCACCGCCGTGATCCTGGGCTTCCGCCGTGTGGTCGACGAGACCCTGATCGCCCCGTACCGCCAGCGGTACTTCGCGGCGATCAGCGCGGTGTGGGCGGAGCGGTCCACCGAGATCGCCAACCGTCTCGTCTCGGGCTACTTCCCCTCCTCCTACGGGGGTCAGGGCGTGCTCGACGACGCCGACGCGTGGCTGGCCGACGCGGAGGAGGCCCCCTTCGGCCTGCGCCGCATCATCATCGAGGGTCGCGACACCGTGGCCCGTCAGGAGAAGGTCCGCACCGCGGACGTCAGCTGATCCCCTCGCGGGTCAGCTGAGCCACCTCAGCTGACCCACCTCGACGCCGATGGGCGCCGTGCACCTCAGCGGTGCGCGGCGCCCATCTGCTGTCAGAGCCAGTCGGCTGTGCGAGCCCGGTGCTCAGGCGTCGAGCGTCTTCTCGATCAGCGGGACCATCTTCTCGACGGCGTACTTGGTGGAGAGCACCGAGCCCAGCGAGTAGGCGGAGGACAGATCACCCTCGAGGACGATGGCGCGGCCGTCGGCGACCGCCGGGATCGCCTGCCACTGCGGATCCTCGGTGATCTCGGTGGTCTCGATGTAGATCGGGAACGCGACGATCAGGTCGGCGTCGAACAGGTCGAGCTGCTCGGCCGAGACGTCCACGCTGAAGCCGGTCGCGGTGGCCGGGAGCTCGGCGATCGCCTCGGACTGGACGAATCCGAGGCGCTTGAGGAACTCCACCCGCTCGGTGCCGTCGACGTAGGCGCCCCAGCCCTCGGAGGTCCGCGTGGCGGCGGCGACGCTCAGGCCGTCCCACTGCTCGTGCTGCGAGGCGGCCTCCACGAAGAGGCTGTCGATCTCCCGCTGCAGGGCGTCGGCCGCGTCCGGGACCCCGAGGGCCGTCGCGATCATCGTCAGCTGCTGCTCGGGGGTGGTGAGGTAGTTCTCGCCGCCGGAGGGGACCCCCACGGTGGTGGCGATCTGGGAGAGACGGTCGTAGCGGTCCTGGTCCCCCGAGCTCTTCACGTCGAGGATGAGATCGGGCTCGAGCGCGGCGATCGCCTCGTAGGAGGGCTCGAGCGTCTCGATGATCGTCGGCGCCGTGTCGTACAGGCCCTCGGCCCACGGCCCGACACCATCGCCGCCGAACGCCAGCCAGTCGGAGGCGCCGACGGGCTGGACGCCCAGGGACAGCGCGGTCTCCGCGTCGCCCCATCCCAGGGCGACGATGCGCTGGGGAGTGGCTTCGAGGGTGATCTCGCCGAAGGCCGTGTCGACCGTCGCCGGGAACGCCCCGCCCTCGGATCCCGCGCGGGTCGGCCCGTCGGCGGAGTTCTCCGCCTGGGAGTCGCTGCACGCGGCGAGCACGAGGCCAGAACCGGCGGCGAGGACGACGGCGAGCGAACGACGAGTGATCATGGTGGGTGCTCCGTGGGATGGGTGATGGTCCCGTGTGAACCGTAGGCGAGGTTACCCTTACCCTCTAGGAGGCCAACAGGCCCCTCACCCCCTCGGGAAGCAGATTGTGACCGGACGCTCACCCCTCACGGCCCCGCGCCGGCCCCGCATCAGGAGAGCCGGACCGCGCCCGCGGCGCCTGGTCGCGACAGGCCTCGCGCTGGTCGCGCTGGTTCTGCTCTGCGCTGCGAGCCTCTACGTCGGCTCCCGCCTTGTGCCCCCGACGACGGTGAGCCGGATCCTCATCGATTCGCTCACACATCTGGGGTCCGGCCAGTCCTCGCCCGAGCGCGCCCGGGCGCTCGGCGTCATCGCCCAGGACTATTCGGCCGTGGTCGACCTCCGCCTGCCCCGCACCGTGATCGCCCTGAGCGCGGGCGCCGCCCTCGGGGTCGCCGGCGCCCTGATGCAGGTGCTGACCCGCAACCCGCTGGCCGAGCCGGGGATCCTCGGGGTCAACGCCGGCGCAGCCTTCGCGATCGTGCTCGTGATCGTGCTCCTGGGGGTCTCCTCCCCCGTCGTCTTCGTCGCCGCCTCCCTCGCGGGCGCCTTCGTGGCGACCCTTGCGGTGTTCCTGATCGGCACCCTGGGCGCCGGGGTGATCACGCCCGAGCGGCTCACCCTCGCCGGCGTCGCGATCGGAGCAGTGCTCGCCGGGATCACCTCCGCGTTCCGCCTGTCGAACCCGCGGGAGTACTCGATCCTGCTGAGCTGGGAGAGCGGGGACCTCTCGCAGCGCGGGTGGGAGACGGCGCTGCCTGCACTGCCGGTGGTGCTGGCCGGTCTCGTGCTCGCCCTCGCCCTCGCCGGGCCGATGAACGCGCTCCTCCTCGGGGAGGACATGGCCGCCTCGCTCGGGGCGAACGTGCGCAGGACCCGCTTCCTGCTGGTCCTGGCGATCACCCTCCTGGCCGGGTCGGCGACCGCCCTGGCCGGACCGATCGTGTTCCTCGGCCTGATGGCCCCGCACGTGGCGCGCTGGATCGTGGGCCCGGACCAGACCCGGCTGCTGCCCCTGGCCGCGCTGCTGTCCGCGGTGATCATGGTGCTCGCCGACGTCATCGCCCGCGTGGTGATGTGGCCCGGCGAGGTGCCCGTGGGCATCGTCAGCGCCCTGCTCGGCGCCCCGGTGCTGATCGTGCTGGTCCGACGACGACGGGCGAGCGGGCTGTGAGCGCCGCGAGGACCGCGGTCACCGCGCGACGCACCCGCTCCGTCGTCGTCTGCACCGTGCTGGGGCTGATCACCCTCGTGCTGACCTTGATCGCCCTGTCCCGCGGCGACTTCCCGCTGACCCTGCCCGAGCTGCTCGAGGCCCTCACCGGCCGCGGCGGCTTCGCGAGCACCATCGTGCTGGAGTGGCGACTGCCACGCGCCCTGGCTGCGGTCGTGTTCGGGGCCGCGCTGGCCCTGTCCGGGGCGATCTTCCAGACCCTCACCCGCAACCCGCTGGGCTCCCCCGACGTGCTGGGCTTCTCCACCGGCGCCTACACCGGCGTGCTGCTGCTGACCCTCGTCGCACCCCCTGCGGCGGCCGGCCTGCTCGGAGGCGCCGCCACGACCGTCGGCGCCCTCGTGGGCGGGATCGGCTCCGCCGTGATCGTGTACCTGCTGGCGCGGCGCGACGGCGTGCAGGGATTCCGGTTGATCGTGGTCGGCATCGCGATGTCCGCCATGCTCAACGCGGTCAACGTGTGGATCCTGCTGCAGGCCCTGGACGAGGTCGCCATGGCCGCGAGCATGTGGGGCGCGGGCACGCTGTCCCTCATCGACTGGGCAGGGCTGGTCCCCGTGCTGATCCTGCTGGTCGTCGTGGTTCCCCTGCTGATCCTGTGCGTGCCCCTCCTGCGCCAGCTCGAGCTGGGCGACGACGTCGCCGCCGTGCACGGTGTCGCCGTCGAACGCACCCGACGTCGGATCCTGCTGCTGGCGGTGGTGCTGGTGGCCGCGGTCACGGCGCTGTCCGGGCCGATCGCCTTCGTGGCGTTGTCCGCCCCGCAGCTCGCCAAGCGCCTGGTGCGCGGCACCGGCATCCCGCTCGCGGCGAGCGCCGCGATGGGGGCGGTGCTGCTCAGCGGCGCCGACCTCGTGACCCAGCACGTGCTGCCCACCGCCCTGCCCGTCGGCGTGGTGACCATCGTGCTCGGTGGTCTCTATCTCGTGGGTCTCCTGCTGGCCCCGGCTCTCCAGGCTCTGCGCACCGGTGGGCGTTATGGTCAGGACCATGCCTGACGAACCCTTCGACCTCGGAACCCTGCTCTCCAGCCCCGGCACCGACGAGGCGCTGTCCGTGATGGATCAGCTCGTGAGGTGGCTGACCAGCAGCGGTCTGCTGATCGTGGTGATCCTCGTCGCCGCGACCTTCGCCACCATGGTGGCCAGCTGGCTGCTGCGACGCTTCTTCCGCACCATGGCCGATTCCGGCACGAAGCTCTCGAGCGTGGCCGGCTCGGTCGTCAAGCGCGACGCGCGCGCCCAGAAGGCCGCGCAGGCACGACGCGAGCAGCGGGCCGAGACCCTCTCCAGCGTGGCCCGCAATGTCGCGCACCTCATGATCTGGGCCGTGGCCCTGGTCATGATCCTGGACAAGATCGGGGTGAACATCGCCCCGGTCATCGCCTCGCTCGGCGTGATCGGCCTGGCCGCCGGCATCGGCGCGCAGACGATCATCAAGGACGTCGTCGCCGGCATCGTCATGCTGTTCGAGGACATCGTCGCCGTGGGCGACTACGTGGACCTCGAGTACGCCGAGGGCACCGTGGTGGGGATCAACCTGCGCGTGACCCAGGTGCGCGGGATCGACGGCGTGCTGTGGACCGTGCGCAACGGCGAGATCATCCGGGTCGGCAACTACTCCCGCGGCTACTCCAACGCCGTGGTGGTGCTGGATATCGATGCGGACGCCGACGACGACATCGTCACCCAGGTGCTCACCTCCGTCACCGACGAGCTGGCACAGGACACGGACTGGGCACAGCTGGTCCAGTCCGGGGCGAACATCAGCGGCATGCTCGACGTGGACGGCAACCGCTACCAGCGCCGCGTGATCATCCAGACCTCGCCCGGGGAGCAGTGGGGTGTGGAGCGCGAGCTGCGTGGCCGCATCCGGGCCGCCTTCGCCGCGGCCGACGTCTCCTTCGCCCAGCCCCGCTTCACCGACATCGCCCAGCCGTGATCTGCTCAGCCGTGATCAATCCCGACCTCCAGGAGCTCCCATGACCACCCCGCCTGCTCAGATCAGCTTCTACGAGGCCGTCGGCGGCCACCCCACGTTCGAGGCGCTCATCGACCGCTTCTACGAGGGCGTCGCCGAGGATCCGGTGCTGCGCCCGATGTATCCCGAGGAGGACCTCACCGGGGCGAAGGACCGCTTCCGCACCTTCCTCGAGCAGTACTGGGGCGGGCCCAAGACCTATGGCGAGCAGCGCGGCCACCCGCGGCTGCGGATGCGCCATGCCCCGTTCCCGGTCTCGCCGTCGGCCCGCGACGCCTGGCTGCGGCACATGCGCACGGCGATCGACTCCCTCGACCTGCCGCCGCTGCACGCCGACACCCTGTGGGACTACATGGACCGGGCCGCGCAGTCGATGGTGAACACGGTCGACGGCGGCGAGGCCCCGGCTGCCGTGCGGACCATCCCGGACCATCTGACCTGAGGGCGTCCGGCGCCCGGGGCGAGCCCGTCAGTCGCGGAAGGTGAGCCCCTCGCCCTGGAACCGCTCGAGCTGCGCGCGTGTCGCGGCGTCCAGCCGCATCGGGGTGCCGGCCTCGGCATCGATCATCACCACCACGGTGCGGGCACGGGCGTAGGGCGCCGCGCCGTCGGGATCATCGCGCGTGAGCACGAGGTAGTCCACGCTCAGGCTCGCCCCGCCCAGGCGGGAGATCCACAGGCGCACCACGGCCCCGTCGCGGCGGTGACCCATGGATCGCACGTACTCGATGCGCTGCGAGGCGATCACGGTGCTGATCGTCGAACCGACCCCGCCTCCGGGCAGCGCGGCGGCCGGCGCCGGAGCACCGAGCGCGATCTGCTCCTCGGGCGCCGGCCAGAAGGCCCCGATGCGGGCCTCCTCCAGCAGCCGCACCATCGCGGCGTTGTTCACGTGCCCGTAGGCGTCCAGGTCGGTCCAGCGGACGGGGACCGCGATGTCGACGTGCGCCGCGCCCCGGATCTGCTCGACCTGCTCTGCCTGCTCGACCCGGGGAGCCGGTTCTGGATGCCCACGATGGTCACTGCGGTTCGTTGATGTGGTGTCGGCCATGGTCAGCATCGTATTGCCTGTGTCGGTCCGTGCCGTCCCCCGTCGAGATGGACCAGTACGATCAGTCCTATGAGCGCACCCCTCCATGACCCGGCGGCTGTCGCAGCGGGCCTGATCGAGCTGCTGGACCCGCGCGCGATCGAGATCGCCCCGGACTTCGCCACGCCCGCGACCGTGGCCGCCTTCCAGGCGGACTCCTCCCCGCAGCCCGGGGGCCATGTGTTCGGCGGGCAGGTGATGGGCCAAGCCGTGACCGCTGTGGGCCGGACCGTGCCCGAGGGGCGCCGCATCCATTCCATGTACTCGTACTTCCTGGCCCCGGGCGATCCGGCGCACCCGATCCGTTTCCAGGTCGATGCGCTGCGCGACGGGAACTCCTTCTCGGTGCGCCGCGTGCTGGCCACCCAGCCGGGCCGCACCCGGGCCGACGGGACCACCGAGGGCGAGCGCACCATCCTCGCGATGACCGCCTCGTTCCAGGAGCAGCAGGAGGGTCTCGAGCATCAGGAGCGCGCCCCCGAGGCCCCGGATCCCGAGGGGCTTCCGACCACCGCCCAGGTGCTCGAGGGGATCGACCACCCGGTGGCCCGCTACTGGGCCACCCAGCGACCGATCGACATCCGCCACGTCACCGACCCGATCTACCTGCGCCCGGATCCCACCTCGGAGTCCCCGGAGGCCACCGAGACGCAGATGGTGTGGATGCGCATGATCGCCCCGGTCCGGGCGGAGCCGCTGCTCCACGACGCGATCCTCGCCTTCGCGAGCGACTACACGCCCTTCGAGCCGATCCTGCGCCGGCAGGGTTTGAGCTGGATGACGCCCGGTCTGCGCATGGCCACGATCGACCACGCGATCTGGTGGCACCGGCACGTGGATACCAACGAGTGGCTGCTGTACGTGCAGCGCTCCCCCTCAGCCTCCGGCGGGCGCGGCCTGACCCACGGCCAGCTGTTCGACCGCTCCGGCGACCTCGTCGCGACCGTGACCCAGGAGGGCATGATCCGGGTGAAGGACGGCTCCTGAGCCGTCAGGACTGGGCCGCGACCACGTCCCGGGCAATGCCAGCTGGGTCCTCGGCGTCCATGATCGCGCGCACGAGCGCCACCCCGGCGATCCCGATCCCGGCCAGCGCCGGGACGTCCGCGGGGGTGATGCCGCCGATCGCGACGACCGGGAGCCGCGTCGCCGCGACGAGGGCCGCGCAGCCGTCCACGCCGAGCGGCTCGCGACCGGAGTCCTTCGTCGGGGTGGGGCGGAACGGGCCGGCGCCGACGTAGTCGAGCAGGTGGTGGATCTCCTCGGCCCCGCGCACGGTCGCCAGCGTGCCCGTGGTCAGGCCGATGATCGCCTCCGGTCCCAGGAGGGCTCGGGCCTCGGCCACGGGCAGGTCGTCCTGCCCCAGGTGGACGCCGTGCACCTCGGCGCCCCGACGCCGCGCCGCGAAGGCCACGTCGGCGCGGTCGTCCACGACCACCCGGGTCGCGGGCCGCGCCTCGTGGACGGCCGCCGCGAGAGTGCAGGTGAGCTCGAGCAGCTCAGCGGTCGAGGCGGCCCTGGCGCGCACCTGGATCATCCCGGCACCGCCGGCCGCCGCGGCCGCGGCCGCCTCGACCGTGCGTCGGCCCGTACCGGAGGTCACCAGGTAGCAGCGCAGGTCCAGAACCTTCGGAGCTGCCGTCGGGACTCTCTGCGTGGCAGTCATCGTGAGGGGCCGCTCCCGGGTCATCGCCCCACCTCGTCGAGGGCGTCGAGCAGGTGGAGGCGGAAGGAGCCGGGCCGGGAGGACCGCTCCTGCGCCGTCTCCCCCGCCAGCGCCATCCAGGTGCTCGCGGCGAGCGCCGCCGTCAGATCGTCGGTCTCGACCGCCCGGCACGCGGCGGTCAGCGCGGCGAGCAGGCATCCGGTGCCGGTCACCCTGGTCAGCAAGGGCGTCCCGCGCTCCAGACGGAAGCGACCTCGGGTCGACACGATCAGGTCAGCGGCCCCCGAGACCGCGACGGCGCCGCCGGTGCGCGCCGCGATCCGGGCGGCGGCGTCCTCGGCGCTCCCGGGATCCGCACCGGAATCTGCACCGCGACCGCCGTTCCCCTCACCGGCCAGGGCGAGCACCTCGGAAGCGTTTCCCCGCACCACCGCTGGGGACGAGGCGAGCAGGGTGCGCGCCAGCGGGGTGCGCACCGGGGCGATCCCGATCGCCGTCGGGTCCAGCACCCAGGGGCGGCCATCCCGCACCGCAGCCTCGACCGTTGCCGGGATGCCGTCCATCGCGTCGGTGCTGAGGGTCCCGAGGTTCACCACGAGCGCGTCGGCGAGGGTGGTGAGCGTCGGTGCCTCCTGGAGGGTCTCGGTCATCATCGGGCGGGCGCCCGCGGCGAGCAGGCCGTCCGCGACGAGGCCCATGGAGACGGTCGCGGTCAGGCAGTGCACGAGCGGTTCGCGCCGTCGGACCGCGTCGAGGACGTGCGCGATCGGCTCGAGGTCCGCGTCAGGGGCGCTATCAGGGGCACCGACGCGGGCTGGATCGTGCTGCAGGGGACTCATCGGGAGGTCTCCTTCTCGCCGGCGGACGGGTAGGTGGGGTCGACGGTGGTGGTCGGTGCACCGACGACGCGGTCGAGCTCGGCGTCGACCTCTCCCGGCCCGAGCCGTGGCCCGAGTGCGGCGCCGAGGATGAGCAGCGCGCCGCCGAGGGAGATCAGCGCCATCACGGACCCGTCGCGGCCGAGGAGGGCTTCGATCCCCGGCAGGTAGAACGGATACAGCGCCGGGATCACGAGGGAGAGGCTGTAGCCCATGCCGTAGCCGGTGGAGCGGACCTCCGTCGGGAACCGCTCGGAGAGGTAGGCCGCCACGGGCCCGTAGGCGGCGACGGTGATGACCTGCAGCAGGGCGGCGAAGACCGCCGCCCGCCCCACGCTCTGCGAGGTGACCGCGAGCCACCACAGCAGGGGGCCGAGCGTGGCGGCGCAGGCGCCCCAGACCAGGAACACCCGGCGTCGGCCGATGCTGGTCGACAGGTGCCCGGCGATCGCCATCACGATCGCCTGCGCGATCGACGCGATCCCGATGGCCAGGGAGACCCCGGTGGCGGGCAGCCCGGTGTCCGTCGCGAGGCGGCCGGTCAGCAGCAGCACGGTGGTGTTCGTGAGCAGCCACAGCCCCGTCATCAGCACGAAGACCTGCCAGAAGGTCCGTGCCCAGCGGCCGACGAACATGTCGCGCAGCCCGGCTCGTGGTCGCGCGGCGGCTGTCCGGTCCAGCTCCGCCCGGTCGCGCTCCGCCCTGTCCTGCTCCCTGCGGGCCTGCCGGTGGAAGACCGGGGCGTCGGCCACCTGCCGGCTGTAGTAGATCAGCATGCCGAGCGAGGCGACCGCCCCGAGCACGAACAGCAGCCGCCAGCCCCAGGCGGCGTAGGCGTCCGGGCCGAGGATCACCAGCAGCATCGCGACGGCGAAGGCGATGCTCGCCTGCGCCCACGGGGCCATCGAGAGGATCAGCCCGCTCAGGAGCCCGCGGCGGCGCGGCCTCGACCACTCCATGGCCAGCGGGATCGCCGCGGAGTACTCGCCGGCCACGAAGATCCCGCCGAGGAATCTCAGCGCCAGGATCAGGGCGATCGTGCCGACGCCGAGCACCTCGTGGGTGGGCATGGCGGCAATCACCAGCGCGCAGGCGGCGGTGCCGGCGATCGCGACCCGCGTGGTGCGGGTGCGCCCGAGCCGATCGGAGATGCGTCCGAAGACGACTCCGCCGATCGGACGGCCCAGCAGCATCGCGACGACGATCAGGGACCCCGTCGAGGCCGCCGCCGCGGGACCGGCGAGCACGATCATCGCGGGGGCGAGCGCGGTGAGCGGGAGGAACACGTGGATGTTGTCGATCCAGTTGCCGACCACTCCGGCCCGCAGCGCTGCCCGTCCCTGGGGAGGGAGTCGCTCGACGTCGGGTCGGGGCGTGGCGGGGGCGCTCACAGCGCACCGTCCAGAGCGAGGGCGCGGTGCCTCTGGGGAGCCGGCGCCGCCAGGCGCAGTGCCTGGTCGAAGAACTCGAGCTCGTGTCGGCAGGCGACGAGATAGGCGCGAAGGGCTGCGGAGCGTGCCGCCGGCGCGGCGGCGGAGAGCTCCCGTTCGATCAGGTCGAGGGCGCCCTGCGTCGCGGTGACGAAGTCGGGATCGCGGTAGGTGTCGAGCCAGTCCGCATACGGGTGGCCCTCCGGGACAGCCGGCAGCGTGGCCCCGGTCTGGGCGTAGAGCCAGTAGCAGGGCAGCACGGCGGCTGCGGCGACGACGCGGTCCTCGCCCTGGGTCGCGGCCAGCAGGAAGTCGGTGTACGCACTGGTCACAGGCGATATCTCGGGTTCCTCCCGGTCGCCGTTCCAGCTGCGGTGCAGAGCGGACTCGACGGTGAGGCAGTTCGCCGCGCCATGCGCCCAGAACACCTGAGCCTCGGGCTCGCTCGACGCAGCGGACAGCGCCGCGAGCGCCCGGGAGTACCGGCGCAGATACAGCGCGTCCTGAGCCAGGTAGAAGGAGAACTCCCGGTCGGGGAGGCTGCCGTCGACCAGGGCGCGCACGAAGTCCGAGTCCGCGACGGCTCGCGCGAGGGACTCCCCCGCCGACCAGAAGGCGCGCGTCCAGGGTCCGGCCGGTGCGACGGCGGGCTCTAGGGCAGGTCCGACTGCGCCGGCGTCGGTGGGATCCGGGGTGCCCGCGTGAGGACCGACCGCCGCGAGGGCCGGCACGTCCTCCGGGGTCTCGAGCGTCGCCGGGATCCGGCCGGGCTCGAGCCAGGGGGTCGACTCCCCTGCCGCCTCGAGGCTGCGGGCGCGGTGGGAGTGGTCCACGGGACCGTGGCCTGTTCCGACACGCAGCGCCTCCCCGTGGGCGATCGCCTCGTGGAGCCACTGCGTGGCCCAGGTGAGAGCCGCCTGCGGGGTCCCGCCGCCGCCCAGCCGTGTCGCGAGCGCTGAGGCGAGGGAGCATCCGGTGCCATGGGTGCTGGTCGAGGTCAGGCGCGCCGAGTCGACCCGGTGCTCGAGACCATCGGGCTCCACCCACGTGTTCGTGACCTGCGGAGCCTCGAGATGACCTGTCTTCACCACCACGGCGACCCCGGTCCGTGCGGCCCACTGCCGGGCCTGCGCGAGCGCCTCCTGCTCGTCGGCCGCGCGCTCCGTCCCCGCCAGCCGGGCGAGCTCCTCGATGTTCGGGGTGACCACGGTGGCGCGGGCGCAGAAGTCGATCATCGCCTGCTCCGCGTCCGGCTCCAGGAGGCTGTCCCCGCTGGTCGCGACCATCACCGGATCCACCACCAGGATGTGCGGCGGATGCTCGTCGAGCCAGGCGGCGACGGTCGCGATGATCGCGGCGGTGCCGAGCATCCCGGTCTTGACCGCATCGATCTGCACGTCATCGCTCACGGCGCGCAGCTGCTGGTCGAGGAAGGCGACCGGCGGCACGTGGATATCGCGCACTCCGCGGGTGTTCTGCGCGACCAGCGCGGTCACCACGCTCATGCCGTAGCCGCCGGCCGCCGTGATGGATTTGAGGTCCGCAGCGGTGCCGGCTCCTCCGGAGGGGTCGGTGCCGGCGATCGACAGCACGCGGGGAATTCGGGCAGGGTACGACGGAGCCACTGAGGACATCCCTTCGCTAGTACGAACTAGATCAGGTTCCACGGGTGTGATCTCAGCGCCGGACGGCGCACCCCGTGTCCGCGGGCCAGTATAGGCAGGCCCGTGGTCCGGCCGGCGAAGGGTCCGTCAGCGCGGCCACGGTGGCGCCCGACGGTCCTCGGCCCCCGCCGTACGATGACCGCATGAGGATCGTGACCCTTCCGAGGCAGCAGATCACCGCCTTCGCCAGCAGCGGCGTCGCGATGGACTTCCTGCCGCGGATCACGGACGCGGAGCGCGCACATGTCCAGATCGCGCACCTCGCCGCCGGTGGGACGCTCGGCGAGCACCCGGCCGGGATGCGGCAGGTCTTCGCGGTCCTCAGCGGGCACGGGGAGGTCTCGGCCGACGGCGGCTCGCGCCGACCGATCTCCGCGGGGCAGGCGGCCTTCTGGGAGCCGGGAGAGGTGCATCAGACCTGGGCGAGCTCGGACATGGTCGTCGTGATCGTGGAGACCGCGGGACGGCTCGACCCCGATGAGCTCTTCATCGAGGTCCGTGCCACCCGCGAGGGTCCTGCCACGGACTGAGCGGATCAGCCGGTGGCGTCCTCCGCCGCGTCCTGAGCCTTCGGCAGCGCATCGGCGGCGGTCGCTGTGCCGGTGAAGACCTCGGCGATGATCGGGAGCGCTGCCCCTGTGCCCTCCGCCGAACGGTTCCCGGTCTCCGGGAGGGCCACGTCACCGGGCGCCTCCGCCAGGACGGAGACGTCCACGCCGTCGGCCTTCCACTCCTCCTGCCAGACGCTGTGGAGATCGCGGTGGGCGGGGATGCCGAGGCGGTTCTCCGCGAGCGGCCGCTGTCCCTCCACGCTCCCCAGCCAGCTCAGCAGCTCCCCGATCGCCTCCTCGCGCTCCTCATCGTCGTCGGGCGTGATCCCGACCGCCGCGACCGCGTGCACCAGTGGGCGCGGCCCCTCGGCCCCGGCGACCGGTGGGTGGACGGACCAGGGGAACGCCTCCTTGATCCCCTCGGCGAGGACATGGAGGTCGTAGGTTCCCGTCTGCAGGAGGCCGAGCTTGCCCTCGACGAACAGGCTCTGGCACAGGGTCTCGTCGGTGACCGCTTCGGCGCCGTCGGGCGCGAGATGGCCCGCCGTGAGGTCCGCGAGGTACTGCACGGCCTCGATCCCCTCCTGCGAGGCGAAGGTGAAGGCGCCCTTCTCGTCCTGCCAGGCGCCGCCGTGGCCGGCGATGAAGGGTCCCAGCACCGCCGATCGGTCCGGATGCGCGCTGAACCCGAACGCCGCGCGAGCCGCGGGGTCGAACCCCTTGTCGCCGGGATGCAGGCCCTCACCGTCCACCGTGATCTCTCGGGCGAGGTCACGGAGGCTGTCCGTCTCGGCGCCGGGCTCGAAACGCAGCTCCGCGGCGTCCCCTCCCGCGGCCTCGACCAGCTCCTGGTGGGCGACCAGGATGCTCCGGTCCCAGACCTGCGGCACGCCCCACAGGGCGTCGTCGATCCGATAGAGGTCGGTGGCGGACTCCTCCCACTGCGCGGCCGCATCGGCCACGACCTCCCCGACCTCGATCAGCTGACCGCTGGCATGAGCCTCCGCGAGATTCGCCGTGTTCATCCACAGCACATCCGGCAGGGACTCCCCCGCGACATCCAGCGGGAGCTGCTTCCAGTAGTCGTCCCAGCCCATCACCTCGACGTGCACGTCGATGCCGGACTCCTTCGAGAAGGCGGCCATGGACGTCTCGTAGGCGGAGGCCGCGGCGTCGTCCCACACCCGCATCCGCAGGGTGTCGGCATCATCGACGTCCGGGGGAGCCTCCTCGGAGCACCCGGTGAGGGCCCCGATCCCGGCCACCCCCATCGCCGCGGAGGAGAGCAGGAGCTGACGACGAGTCGGCACGGGGTCGGGACCTTCCGTTCGGATGCTGCGGGCTGCTCAGGCGGTCGCGACCAGGCCGAGCTCTGCACGGTGCGCGAGCACCGGATGCTGCGGGGTGACCCGCACGGTGTATCCCACCTCGCCGGGGACGGAGAGCGCAAGACGAGCGGTCCACCGGCCGTTCTCCTCACTCTGCAGCGGGATCAACTGGGCGTCGATGATCTCACCCTCGGCGTCGACCGCGCCCAGGACCGCCTCGACCAGGACGTCCTCAGCGCGAAGACCGGCGAGATCTACCTGGGCCACGAGGGAGATCTCGGCGCCGCTGGTGATCTCGGCGCCGCTGGTGATCTCGGCGCGGCTGGAGCTCTCGGAGCTGCTGGAGGCCGCACGATCGACGGCGCCCTCGAGCGACACCGCGGAGACGCGCACGCCGGACCAGGCCGCCTGCACATCGGCCTTCCACGCCGTGAACGTCGAGGCGAGCGAGAGATCCGAGCGGAACGCGGAGGCGGCGCGGGCGGCGGGGAGGTACAGCTCCGTGACGTAGTCGCGCACCATGCGGGCCGCGGTGATCTGCGGAGCGATCGCCACCAGCGAGGACCGGACCGTGGTCATCCAGGTGTGCTGCAGGCCCCGGGCGTCGCGCTCGTAGAACTGCGGCACGATGCGGCCCTCGAGGATCTCGTAGAGCGCCTCGGCCTCGAGCCGGTCGCGCTCGGACTGGTCCTCGACGCCCGCGGTGGGGATCGTCCAGCCGGCCTCGTCGTCCTTCATCTCGTCCCACCAGCCGTCGGAGACGGAGAACGTGAGGCCGCCGTTGAGCACGGCCTTCATCCCGGAGGTGCCGGAGGCCTCCTCGGGACGGATCGGGTTGTTCAGCCAGACGTCGGATCCGGCGATCAGCACGGAGGCCATCGCGATGTCGTAGTCGGGCAGGAACGCGATCCGGTGGCGCACCCCGTGGTCGTCGGCGAACTGCACCAGCTGCTGGAGGAACTCCTTGCCGGGGCGGTCCGCCGGATGGGACTTGCCGGCGATGACGATCTGGACGGGACGCTCCGGGTCCAGCAGGATGCGCGTGAACCGCTCGGGGTCGCTGAGCATCAGGGTGAGCCGCTTGTAGGTGGACACGCGACGGGCGAAGCCGATGGTCAGCGCCTTGGGATCCAGGATGTGATCGGTCCAGGCGAGCTCGGCCGCGTCCGCGCCGCGGCGCAGCCAGGACTCCCGGACATGGGAACGCGCCATGGTCACCAGGGACTCGCGCAGCGTGTCCCGGGCCTCGGTGAGCTCGTGGTCGCTAAGGGTCGACAGCGCGCTCCAGTCGCTGAGCGAGGAGACGTCGACATCGCCGAGGGCCTTCTTGAACAGGTCGTCCATGACCGACGAGGTCCAGGTGCGGCGGTGCACGCCGTTGGTGACCGACCCGATCGGGACCTCCGGCACGTCGAAGCCGGGGTACAGATCCTGGAACATGGCGCGGGAGACGGCGCCGTGGAGCTTCGCGACGCCGTTGGAGCGCTGGGCGATGCGGAAGCCGAGCTGGGCCATGTTGAAGATGTCCCCGCCCTCCTCGATGCCCAGGGCGAGGGCGGCCTCGACCGGCAGCGCCGGGATCAGCCGGGAGATGCCGGAGTCGTCGGCGCCGAGGTACTGGCGCAGGCGATCCGCCTCGAAGCGGTCGATGCCCGCGGGCACCGGCGTGTGGGTGGTGAACACGGTCCCGGCTCGCACCTCGGCGACGGCCTCGGAGAAGCCCGCGCCGCTCTGCATCAACCGGCCCACGCGCTCGAGACCGGAGAAGCCGGCGTGGCCCTCGTTGAGGTGGAAGACGGTCGGGGCGGGGACGTCGGTCGCGGCGGCGAACGCCTCCACGGCGCGCACGCCGCCGATGCCCAGCACGATCTCCTGGACGATGCGGTGCTCGTGGTCGCCGCCGTAGAGGCGATCGGTGATCTGCCGGGCCTCCTCGTCGTTGACCTCGAGGTTGGTGTCCAGCAGGAGCAGGGGGATCCGGCCCACCTGGGCCTTCCACAGCGCAATCGTGACCTCGCGGCCGTCGGGGAGGACGACCGCGACGGTCAGCTGCTCGCCGTCGGCCCCGTGCACGGGCTCGACGGGGAGCTTCTCGGGGTCGTTGTGCTTGTAGTTCTCCTGCTGCCAGCCCGAGCGGTCCAGCGACTGCGAGAAGTAGCCCCACTGGTAGAGCAGACCGATGGCGACCAGCGGCACGCCGAGGTCCGACGCGGACTTCAGGTGGTCACCGGCCAGGATGCCCAGGCCGCCGGAGTAGATCGGCAGCGTCGGGCTGATCCCGAACTCCATGGAGAAGTAGGCGACCGACGGGGTCCCAGTGGCACCGGTGGCCGTAGCGCCGGAGGCCGAGGCGCCGGGGACCATGCGCTGGAACCAGCGGCCGGACTCCAGGTAGGTGCGCAGGTCGCCGACCTCGGAGCGCATGCGGCCCAGGAAGGACTCGTCACGGGCGGCCTCGGCGAGCCGTCCCGCCGACACGCGCGAGAGCATCGCGATCGGGTTCTCGCCACTCGCGGTGAAGGCGTCGGCATCGAGGGCGCGGAAGAGGTCGGCGGTCTGGCGCCGCCAGGTCCAGCGCAGGTTCAGGGCGAGCTCGCGCAGGGGCTCGAGGGCACCGGGGAGTTCCGAGGACACCGTGATCGTGGAGAGCGGCTTCATGCTCGTAGGGTACCCGGGATCACCGTTCCCCTTGCGCCGATCTTGCGCGCGGACGGCAGGCCGCGCACGCCGCCGAATCCTGGTTCACAGCCTGCGTCGATGCGAGGCTCGCGGCCGTCGGTCGGACGCGCCGAACGCCCCTCTCCTGCAAGAACTTTCTGGACGGATGGCGAGGTGGTTCCCGCCTGCAGGAACGGACAGCATCCGGCCCGTCGGCCCGATGGCTTGACAGCTCGACGGCACAACGGCACGACGACTCAACGCCGAGCGCCCCACGGCCGATCACCAGGTGATCGATCGTGGGGCGCTCGGCAAGGGATTCTCTCCGCGAGGAGCGGGCCCTCAGTCGCGGGTCAGGCGACGGTAGGTCATGCGGTGAGGACGAGCGGCCTCCGCACCGAGACGATCGACCTTGTTGGCCTGGTACGACTCGAAGTTGCCCTCGAACCAGTACCAGTTCGCCGGGTCCTCCTCCGTGCCCTCGTAGGCCAGGATGTGGGTCGCGACCCTGTCCAGGAACCAGCGGTCGTGGGACACGACCACGGCGCAGCCGGGGAACTCCAGCAGGGCGTTCTCGAGCGATCCGAGCGTCTGCACGTCGAGGTCGTTGGTGGGCTCATCGAGCAGGAGCACGTTGCCGCCCTGCTTGAGGGTCAGTGCGAGGTTCAGGCGGTTGCGCTCACCACCGGAGAGGATCCCCGCCTTCTTCTGCTGATCCGGGCCCTTGAAGCCGAACTGGCTGACGTAGGCGCGTGAGGGGATCTCGACCTTGCCGACCTGGATGTAGTCCAGCCCGTCGGAGACGACCTCCCAGAGGTTCTTCTCCGGGTCGATGTTCTCGCGGTTCTGGTCGACATAGCTGATCTGCACGGACTTGCCGATCTTCAGCTCGCCGTCGTCGATCGGCTCCAGGCCCACCATCGTCTTGAACAGCGTGGTCTTGCCCACGCCGTTGGGGCCGATGACGCCCACGATGCCGTTGGGCGGCAGGGTGAAGGAGAGCCCGTCGATGAGCACCCGCTCGCCGTAGCCCTTCTTGAGGTCCTTGGCGTCGATGACCTGGTTGCCCAGGCGCGGGCCCGGCGGGATCGTGATCTCCTCGAAGTCGAGCTTGCGAGTGCGCTCGGCCTCCTCGGCCATCTCCTCGTAGCGAGCCAGTCGGGACTTCGACTTCGCCTGGCGGCCCTTGGCGTTGGACCGCACCCACTCCAGCTCCTCCTTGAGGCGCTTGGCGAGCTTCTGGTCCTTCTTGCCCTGGACGTTGAGGCGCTCTTCCTTCTTCTCCAGGTAGGTGGAGTAGTTGCCCTCATAGGGGTACAGGTGACCGCGGTCGACCTCGGCGATCCACTGGGCCACGTGGTCCAGGAAGTACCGGTCGTGGGTGACGGCGATGACGGCGCCCTCGTACTGCGTGAGGTGCTGCTCGAGCCACAGCACGCTCTCGGCGTCGAGGTGGTTGGTGGGCTCGTCCAGCAGCAGCAGGTCGGGCTTCTCCAGGAGCAGCTTGCACAGCGCCACGCGGCGGCGCTCACCACCGGAGAGATGGGTGACCATCTCGTCTCCGGGCGGGCAGCGCAGCGCGTCCATCGCCTGCTCGAGCTGGGAGTCGAGATCCCAGCCGTTGGCGGCGTCGATGTCGGTCTGGAGCGTGCCCATCTCGGCCATCAGCGCATCGAAGTCGGCGTCGGGCTCGGCCATCTCCTCGCCGATGGCGTTGAAGCGCTGCACCTTCTTGAACAGCTCGCCCATGCCCTCCTGGACGTTCTCCAGGACGGTCTTGGACTCGTCCAGCGGCGGCTCCTGCAGGAGGATGCCGACGCTGTAGCCGGGCGAGAGCTTCGCCTCGCCGTTGCTGGGCGTATCGAGCCCGGCCATGATCTTCAGGATCGTCGACTTGCCGGCGCCGTTGGGGCCGACCATGCCGATCTTCGCACCCGGGTAGAAGCTCATGGAGACGTCATCGAGGATGACCTTCTCGCCCACAGCCTTCCGGGCCTTGTACATGGAGTAGATGAATTCAGCCAACGCGTGTTCCTGTTCGGAGAGGGGTCTGGTGGATTCTCACCGGCGCGCCGCGACGCGGTGCCGCACGGGATGTGTCGCCTGCCCGACTCTACCCCGACGTCGCCGGATCGAGCCCCAGCAGGTTCACCGCCAGAGCGAGGCCGTTGACGAACCACCAGACGCTGAAGAACGACACCACGAGCGCCGAGCCCGCGGCGAGCAGGAGCATCGCCCGGCGCCGTTGCGAACGGGCGATGGAGAGGTAGCCGGAACCTGCCAGGCAGGCCAGGAGCACCAGCGAGGTGAGGAGGCTCATCGCGTCCCCGGCCTGAGGGAGCAGAGACCCCATGGTGAGGAGCCCGGCCAGGGCGATGAGCGCGGTCGGTACGGCACTCGCCACCACCCCGATGCTGTGCGCGAGCAGGCGCGCCCCTCGTGTGGCGACGCTCGGCACCAGGAGCGTCGCCACCTGCAGGGCGAGGGAGAGCAGACCACCGGCCACGGCGACGAGCACGAGGAGCTCCAGAGCGGTCGCGTCAGCCTCGGGCTGGGTACTCGCATGGAAGGACCAGCGGGCGAGATAGCCGCTGGAGGCCGCGAGCACCACGGCGACCAGGTGCAGGCCCACGAGCAGCGCGTCACCACGGGGGCTCGAGGGCTCGCTCGGAGATGTCACAGGGGGTTCGTCCACGACTGGAGCCTAGGCGCTGCTCTGTTCCAGCCGCTACGGTGCCGCCATGATCGAGACCGCACCGCGCCGAAGCCGATTGCCCCTGCTGCTGTGCTGCCATGTCCTGGCGGCGATCCTGGCGATCCTCGGCGGGGTCGGCTCGATCTGGGTGATGCTCGAGAACCTCGGGTGGGACCGGGGCAACGATCTGGCCGTCATGGTCCTGACCTCGGCGACGGCGCTCGCTGGGGTGATCTCCGTGGTGCTCCAGCTCGGGTCCCTGCTGGTGCCGGACCGCACCGCCTGGTGGGAACGTCTGATCGCACTGGTGGCCGGTTCCGTGATCGGAGGGATCGGAGCCGGGGTGGTGCTGCTCTCCGCCGCGGCGACCTTCGGTGTCATCGCCGGCCCGGCGGGCCTCCTGGTCGGCGGGGCGGCGCTGGTCCTGTTCCTGCTCCTTCTGATCGCGGCGCTCGTGGTCCGTGCCACGAGCCGCGACACGCGCTGGCCCGTGCTGCTGGTCGCGGCAGGGAGCCAGGTGGCCGTCGCCCATTTCGTGCCGTGGTGGGTCCTCGGCACGGTGCTGATGGGCGGCGAGATCCTCTGACCCAGCGCGGCTCAGTCCAACGGGGCTCAGTCCAGCGGGACGCCCCGTTCGGTGAGCACGCGGCGCGCGATCGCCGCCCCGTGCTCGGCGCCGTCGGCCTGCTCCTCGCCGTTGCGCGGCCACAGATGCGCATCGATCCCCAGCGCCCGAGCGGCGGCGACGTTCTCCTCGCGGTCGTCGAAGAAGACGACGGCCGACGGGATCGACACTCCCCCGGTCTCGTGCGCCAGCACGTCCAGCAGGATCTCGTAGATCTCCCGCCCGGGCTTGACCGCCCGCTCCTCGCCGGAGATGACCGCGAGGGTGAAGGCCTCGAACCAGTCGGCGCGACGCACCGCCTCGCCGAACGCCTCGGAGGCATTGGACAGCAGCGCCAGGCGCACGCCGTTGCGGGCGAGGTCGTGGAGCAGCTCCCGGGACGCTGGGTCCAGTCGCAGGAAGTACCGGTTGTCCGCAGCCTGGAGCTCGCCGACCTCGGTCTCGGTGAGGTGCTCGACGCCGGCGGCCATGGCCACCGAGCCCCAGTACTCCTCCGGCGTGCTGGCACCCCGGTCGTAGCTGTCGCGGTGGGCCCAGAGGGCCTCGCGGACGGCGCCGATGTCGCCGCCGAGCAGGTCGTGGATGCCCGGAACCGGGTCGTGTCCGGCGCTGAGCACTCCCCCGTAGTCGAAGACCACGGTGGGGCTCGGCGGGGTGCGGCGGCGGTTGCGCTTACTCATCAGTCCTCGTTCTGCGACGTCTTCGCGACGTCGTCACAGGTGGGGAGACCGTCGGTGCTGCCGGTCTCGGCGATGGTCTCGGTGGCCTTCAGGGCCCCGTCGAAGTCGGAGACCGCGACGACGTCCAGTCCGTCGGGCTCGTAGCCGACGACCTCGTCGCAGTTCGCGGCAGGGGCGAGGAAGTAGTCGGCCTCGGAGTCGTGCGCACCGACCATCTTCTGGCGGATCCCGCCGATCCCGCCGACCGTGCCGTCCGCGGCGATGGTGCCCGTCCCGGCGATCTGGTGGTCACCGGTCAGGGCGCCCGGGGTCAGCTCGTCGTAGACCGACAGGGAGAACATCATCCCGGCGCTGGGGCCGCCGATGTCCCCCACGGCGATCTCGACGTCGATCGGGAAGTCGTACCCGGAGGTGAGCACGACGCCCATCTTCGGGGCACCGTCCACCATCTCGGCGGGCACCTCCAGGTCGAGCTCCTCACCGTCGCGACGAACGGTCATCGGGACGGGTTCGCCCTTCGGCGTGCCGAGGACCAGCTCCTGGTAGCCGGCGACATCTGTCGCGCTGCGTCCGTCCACAGAGACGATCACGTCACCGGCCTCGAGGGTGCCGTCGGCCGGAGCGTCCTGCTCGACCCCGCCGATCATGATCACGGGGTCGAAGTCGATGTCGAGCTCCTCGAGGGCGACGGCGACCGCACCCTGCTGGGACGAGCCCATCGCGACGGAGTTCGTCAGGACCGTCTGCTCACGGGTCTGCCCCTCGGGGAAGACCGCCTCACGAGGCAGCACGGATTTCGTGGGATCGAACCAGGCGGCGACCACCTCGACCGGGGTCACCCGGAACCCGGGCCCGCCGTCCACGGAGACGGTGGTCATCATCAGCTCACCCTCGGTGGGGTAGGTCTCCGCGCCATCGATGACGATGATCTGCTCATCGTCGTAGGAGCCGAGCACGTCGATCGCCGGGCCGGGCTGCTCGATCACGTACGGCACCGGCATCAGCGAGGCACCCAGGATCATCAGGCACAGCAGCACCATCGAGATCAGGGCCGCCACCGGGCGGGCGAGCTGCGCGTCCTCGACCTGGCGGGAGAGCAGTGCGCGGGCCCGCCGGGTTCGGGAGGGCCGGGACTGGTCGTCTATCACCCCGACATTGTGCCTCACGCGAAGCCTTCACCCTGTTCCCGGATGCGCTCGGTACGCTGGGCGCCCACGGACTGCTGGAGGTGGCCATGAACACTGATCCGATCCCGGGTGGACCGGGCGATATGGACGAAGAGGCGCTCAAGCGCTTCCTCAAGGAGACCTTCGGGGACGCACTCCCCGAGGGCGCCCTCGACGGGCTGGACCTGTCGGCGCTCGCTGAGCAGGCGAACCTGCCCCAGGACCCTGCGCAGCTGCGTGCCGCCGCCGCGCAGATGCAGAGCATGTTCGCCGCCCAGGGCGACAGCCCGGTGAACTGGCAGATGGCCGAGGACATCGCCCGGCGCACCGCCGCCGGCATGGCCGGCATCCCGGGCGCACCGGAGCCCACCGGCACTCCCGGGGACCCCAATCCCACCGACGCCCAGCTCAACGATCTGCGCCAGGCCGCTCAGGTCGCACGCCTGTGGCTGGATCCCGTGATCGCCTTCGATGTGCCCACCGCCGAGCTGGCCGTGTTCAGCCGCGGCACCTGGCTGCATCGCACGCTCCCGCACTGGAAGACCATCGTCGAGCCCGTCGCGAAGTACATGGCCGGAGCGATCGGCGAGGCGATCGCCTCCCAGATGGGCCAGATGGGCGACCTCTCCGCGATGGGCGGGGACGGAGCCGGACTGCCCGGCGATCCCGCCGGCATGATGGAGCGCATCGGCGGCACGATGTTCGGCGTCCAGTTCGGTCACGCCATCGGCTCTCTGGCCCGCGAAGCCTCGGGCACCACCGATCTGTCGCTGCCGCTGGGTCGCGACGGCGAGCCGGCGCTGGTCGCCGCGAACGTCGACGACCTGATCTCGTCGCACTCCCTGGATCCCTCCGCCGCCCGGATCTTCCTCGCCACCCGCGAGATCGCCCACACCGCCCTGTTCAGCGCGGCCCCGTGGCTGGGCAAGGCGCTGTTCTCCGCGATCGAGGACTTCGCCCGCGGCATCACCCTGGACCTCGACGCCCTCGACGAGATGGTGCGGGACCTGGACCTCTCGGACCCCCAGGCCATGCAGGCGAAGCGCCCCGAGGAGATGTTCGTCTTCACCCGACGGGCCTCCCAGGAGCGTGCGCTCGAGGAGCTCGCCACGACCTTGGCGCTGATCGAGTCGTGGGTCGATCACGTCACGACCAAGGCGCTCGAGGGGAAGCTCCCTGAGCTCGAGGCGATGCGCGAGGTGCTGCGGCGTCGCCGCGCCGCCGGCGGCCCTGCCGAGCAGATGCTGGCCCGGACGATCGGCATCGAGCTGCGCCCCCGGCGCGTGCGCGAGGCCCTCACCTGGTGGGACAGCGTGCTGGCCACCGAGGGCGAGCAGGGCCGCGAGGCGACCTGGGATCACCCGGATCTGCTGCCCACCGCCGAAGTGCTCTCCGGGCGCCCGCAGGCACCGCAGACCCCGCAGGCTCCGCAGGGAGCTGCGCAGGACGTCCCCGACGGCATGGCAGACGTGGAGATCCCCACGGACTTCGACGCCGAGCTCGAGAAGCTCCTCAGCGGCGCCGACTCCGGCTCCGCGCCCCGGGAGGACGACAAGGGCGGCCTGCGCCGGGACGCCGACGGCGGCAGCCCTCGTGACGGCGAGGACTCCGCCGATGGGGACTCCGCCGATGGGGGCTCCGGCACTGGAGACGCCAGCGATGGGGGCTCCAGCACTGGGGGCTCCGGCGATCAGGCCCCCGACGAGGGGACGTCCGGCGAGGACGAGGAGCCGGGAACTCCCGATGGGCGCTGATCCGCTCGAGGCGGCGTTCGCGGAGCTGCAGCTCGCCCGCGACGCCGCCCCCGGCCCCGAGATGGCCGCGGAGTACACGGCGCTGCTGCAGGGCTCCCCGAACGCCCTCTATCGCGAGGGCGCCCCCCGCCACCTCACAGCGAGCGCCGTGGTGATCGACGCTCCCGGAGAGCACATCGCTCTGGTGTGGCATCGCAAGGGCAGCTTCTGGGTGCAGCCCGGCGGACATCTCGAAGCGGGCGAGACGAGCTTCGAGCTCGCCGCGCGCCGCGAGGTCGCCGAAGAGGTCGGCCTGTCCGCGCTGGAGCGCGTGGGGCCGGGCCCCGCGGTCCTGCACAGCCATCAACTCGATGCGGCTTTCGGTGCCTGCGCGGAGCATTGGGACGTGCAGTTCCTCCTGCGCGCCCCCGGTCCGGCCTCCGCGACGCCCCTGGCCACGAGCGACGAGTCCCCCGAGGTGCGCTGGATCCCCTGGCCGCTCCTGGATGGCGGCCCGTCCCGCTCCACCGCGCACCTGCCCGAGGGCACCGTGCCCGATATGGCGGCGAAGCTCGACGCGCTCGCCCCGTTCCTGGCCAGCTACTCGGACTGAGCCTGCGTTCGTCGCTCCGGATCCCGGACCGAGTCCTGGTCCGGCTCGCGCTCCAGATCTCCGTCCAGCTCCGCGGACGGCAGGCTCCGCGCCCAGGAGAACCCGTCCAGGAAGCCCTGCGCCTTCTGCGCCTGGGGGTACAGCGCCATCAGCGCCTGGAACTCCTTGCCGTGGCCCGGCACGAGGAGATGGACGAGCTCGTGCATCATCACCGAGCGCACGACGTAGTCCGGCATGTCCTGCAGCTGATGCGAGAGCCGGATCGTGCCGTCGGCCGGCGTGCAGGACCCCCAGCGGTGGTTCTGGCGGGTGGACCAGGTGACCGAGGACGGGTGGGCCCGGCCCCCGAGATATGCCTCACTGACCTCTCGGGCCATCCGGGCGAGAGCCTCATCACCGCGCCGGGTCCTCGTGGTCCGAGCCTCTTTCCTGACCAGCTGGTCGACCATCTTCGTGACCCAGTCCCGTTCCTGCCGCGCGCTGAACGTCGCGGGGATCGCGATCACGAGATCCCCGTCGCGCCGGCTGATCGACACCGTGCGGTGCCGGCGCGCCGACCGACGGACCATCACCCGCTCCCCGCGAGGGCCGGCGACGTTCTCCTGGAGGACGAGATCACTCATGGGGAGAAGCCTGGCACGATCCGGGGCAAAATATCTTCATCCACAACCGAGCCCGTGAAAGGAAACCTTTCGGGGCCGTGACCTGCAGGAACACATCTTCCTCCACAGTCGCCGCCACCCTGTCCCGAACCTGTCCACACCCATTGCGGGGTTGTCCACAGTCGGTCCCCGACGGCCCTTTGACCGGTGCCGCTCCCAGGGGCTAGGTTTCCCTGCACGTGGGACCCCGGGATAACTAGCAGGACGCACACGGGGAAGGTGCGCGTGGTGCTGAGCGCCCCCGGGGTCCCACGGCCCTTCAGGCCTCTTTGCGCCTACGGGGCCTCCGTTGTCGGTTCGTCGCGCGCACTTCCTCGGCTCTCCGTTGAGCCTCCTGATCCCGAAGCGCGCGACGGGCCGCCCCGTTCGGAGCATCCCTCGATTCGTTCGGCTCCACCGCCCCCCGTTACAGTGGATCGATCCCGGCCTCGCGGCGAGAGCTGCGCGTCCGGGGAACCGAACATCACCATCGATTCCCACAAGGAGCGGATATGGCCGACGAGACCTATGCCGGAGAGTTCTACTGCGTCAAGTGCCGCGAGAAGCGGGAGGCCGAGGGCAACGTCGTCGTCTCCAACGGTCGCCGCATGGCGAAGGCTGTGTGCCCGGAGTGCGGCACGAAGCTCAACCGCATCCTGGGCAAGGCCTGATCGACGTACCGCGAGGTACGAGCGGTAGGAGATCAGGCGATCCTGACACTCCTGATCGACGTACCGCGAGGTACGAGCGGTAGGAGATCAGGGGCTGGAGACAGCCTGATCCGACCGGCCTGATGCACGACGAGGGGCGAGACACCATGACGGTGTCTCGCCCCTCGTGCATGCGGCCTCGGGCGGTGCCGATCCGCCCGTGACCGCTCCGGGTCGCCCACTGACGTTGCGGGCCGCCCGTGAGCGTTGCCGGCCGCTCTGGGGACGCTGCAGGCCGCCCCGGGCTGTTCCAGGCCGGCCTGCAGGCCCCTTCGGCGATCCGGGACCGTCACGGTCCTCATGCCGCGTTCTGGTCGGGATTCTTCCGTGGACGGCCGCGACCGCGCTTGACGGCGATGATGCGGCCGGAATCGAAGATCGAACCGCCCCAGACGCCCCAGGGCTCTTCGCGCTCGAGAGCGCCCTGGCGGCACTCCTGGAGGAGCGGGCAGTCGGCGCACAGGCTCTTGGCCTGCTCCAGATCAGCCGGACGCTCGGAGAAGAAGAGGTCCGCGGCGGCGGTGTCGTGGCACGGCAGCAGATGCGCTGCGGTGTCGGCGGGGTTCAGGAATGTGGTGAGTAGAGAAGTCATCGTCTCGCTGCTTTGAAGATCGTCGGGGGACGAGCCCTTTCGGGCGGAGGTGCGGCGGCGGTGCCGCACCGGCAGCGAGGGGAGGCCTCGTCAGCTCAGGCTGGGCACCGCGGGGGCATAGCCCCGTACGCGCGGCAGAAGGGAGGGCGCGCCGAGGGGGCGCAGTCCATCTCCTGCGAGATTCCTGATGATGTTCACTGAGGCCACCCCCTTTCGAATGCGCGCGTCCCGGTGTCCCGGACCACGACGTGGACGATTGACAAGCATGAGTCTACACACGTTCACCAGAAGTCACATCTATTTTTTGACCTGCGGTTTCAGCACGTCAGAAGCGGCTCTGCGCGGGGTTCGGCAGAGCCCGTGGGAGCCCGGCTGAGCCAGTTCGAGCCCGATGCAGCCCGATGCACCCTCAGGCCGGGTGCTCGGCGAGGAGGGCGAGGAGCGCAGGACCGAACCGCTCTGCTTTGCCGGGGCCGATGCCCGGCACGGCGAGCAGCTCGCGCTCGGTGCCCGGTCGCCGCTCGGCGAGCGCCTCGAGGGCCGCATCGGTGAGGACGGAGTAGGCCGGGGCGCCGTTCTCCCGTGCGCGGTCCAGCCGCCAGGACCGCAGCGCCTCCAGGAGCGCTGGGTCCGCGGTGGGAGGGCACCCTTCGTGCCGGCCCAGGCGCTGCTCCCGGGCGGAGACCAACCCCTGGGAGCACACCCTGCACTCGGAGTAGACGGTCGCGCTGCGGCGGCCGGTGCGGCGGGCGTCGGCTCCCGGGCGCTTCCCGCCGGCCTCGGGATGATCGAGCGCGCCGTCCAGGAAGCGGGAGGCTCGACGGCTCCCCCGGGCTCCCGGGGTGCGGGCGGCGGACCAGCTCACGGTGAGCAGGTCGCGGGCCCGGGTCAGGGCCACGTAGAACAGTCGCCGCTCCTCCTCGACCTCTGCCGGGGTCGAGGCCATGGAGATCGGCATCAGCCCGTCGCTCGCTCCCACCAGGAACACGACGGGCCACTCGAGACCCTTCGCGGCGTGTACGGAGGCGAGGGCCACGCCGTCCACGACCGGTGCCGACTGCGCCTCGGCGCGCTCCTCGAGCTCGCGGACCAGGTCGGTCATCGTGGCGCCGGGCCGGGCGGTGACGGTGTCCGCCAGTCCCACCAGCGCGTTCAGGGAGTCCCAGCGATCCCGGATCGCCCCGGTGGTCTCCGGGGCCGTCTCGGACCATCCCTGCTGCGAGAGGATGTCGCGCACGGCGCGGCCCGGGTCGAGCTGCTCGACCCGGGTGGCTGCTCGCAGCGAGACCATGGCGCGCCGCACCTCCTGGCGCTCGAAGAAGCGGTCGCCGCCGCGCACCAGATAGCCGATGCCCCGGGCGGTCAGCGCCTGCTCGAAGGCCTCGGACTGGCTGTTGGTGCGGAACAGGATCGCGATCTCCGCGGCGGTGCGGCCCTCGGCGATCAGGGCCCCGATGCGGTCGGCGATGCCGTCGGCCTCCGCCGGATCGTCGGGGAAGGACTCCACCAGCGGCGGGGGGCCGTCCTCGCGCTGGGCGACCAGCGTGAGCCGGTTGTCGCGGGTGCGCCCGCGGGCGCCGTCCAGGACGGTGTTGGCCAGGCGCACGATCTGCGGGGTGGAGCGGTAGTTGCGCTCGAGCCGGATGGTGCGGGCCCGTTTGAACTCGCTGCGGAATCCCAGCAGATAGGAGGCGCGCGCGCCGGCGAAGGTGTAGATGGTCTGGGCCGCGTCACCGACGACGCAGACGTCGTCGGTGGTTCCGAGCCAGAGCCGCAGCAGGGTGTGCTGGAGCGCGGAGACGTCCTGGTACTCGTCGACGACGAAGTGCTTGTACTGGCCGCGTATCTCCCGGGCGACGTCGGCGCGCTCGGAGAGGAAGCCCACGAGGTGCAGCAGGACGTCCTCGAAATCGATGACGCCGCGCTCCTTCTTGACCTCCTCGTACTGGGTGAGGATCCGGGAGATGGAGCGCGAGTCGAAGCCGGCGACGCCGGGGCGCTTGGCGGCGGGGGCCGCCTCGGGGTACGACTCCGGGGTGAGCATGGTGACCCGCGACCACTCCACCTCGGAGACGATGTCCCGCAGCGCCGCCCGGTCCACGCTCAGGTGCAGGCGCTGGCAGGCCTCGCCCACGCCGGCGAACTTGTTCGCCATGATCTCCGGGACGGGTCCGCCGACCACCCGCGGCCAGAAGTGACGCAGCTGGCGCAGGGCGGCGGAGTGGAAGGTGCGCGCCTGCACGGCGGGCACCCCGAGGTCCCGCAGTCGCGAGCGCATCTCCGCGGCGGCCTTCGCGGTGAAGGTCACCGCGAGCACGTGGCGCGGGTTCAGCTGCCCGGTGGCCACCCCGTACGCGATGCGGTGGGTGATGGCGCGGGTCTTGCCCGTTCCCGCACCGGCGAGGACGCACAGGGGCACGCCGAAGGTGCTGGCGACCTCGCGCTGCTCCGGGTCGAGCGCCGCGAGGATGCTCTCGGCGTCACCCGGTACGGGGGTCGTCGGTGCGGGGGTCAGTGCTGGTTCGGTCATCGGTGCCATCCTGCCAGCGGCGCCCGACGTTCCGGGCACCGCTGTGGATGGCGAGTCCCTCACGCCTCGGCGGAGCGGCCGTACCAGTCGTCGATCAGCGCACGGCCGAGGGAGGCGTTGTTGGGGATCTCGATCTCCTCGGCCTCGAGCGCGGCGGCGAGCTCCTCGCGGGTGAACCAGCGCGCCTCGGCGATCTCGTCCTCCTGGAGCGTGAGCTCGACCGCGCCGGGGACCCAGGCCCGGTAGCCGAGCATGAGGGAGCGGGGGAAGGGCCAGGGCTGGCTGCCGACGTACTCGACCTCCTCGACCGTGATCCCGACCTCCTCGGCGACCTCACGGGCCACGGCGTTCTCGAGGCTCTCCCCCGGCTCGACGAAGCCGGCCAGGACCGAGTAGAAGCGATTGCGGAAGTTCGCGTTGCGGGCCAGGAGCAGCCGGTCCTCGCTGTCGCGCACGGCCATGATGACGGCCGCGTCGGTGCGTGGGAAGTGCTCGGAGCCGTCGTCGCGGCAGCGCAGCACCCAGCCGCCCACCTCGGCCTCGAGCAGGGCGCCGCACAGGGGGCAGTGCCGCATCGACCGATGCCAGGCACCCATCGCCACCGCGGTCAGGGCGAGGTCGGCGTCGGCCGGATCGAGCTGATCGGCGATGCGCCGGAGGTCGCGGAGGTCACGGCCGGGATCGTCGATCTCGGCGCTGGTCTCGAGGATCTCGACGGCGAGGATCCGCAGCCCGTCCCGCACTCCCAGCAGCACGAGCGGCTGGGTGCCGCCGGCGCGGGGGTCCGCGGTCTCCAGGGCCAGCTGGAGGGAGCCGTCCTCCGCTTCCTGGAAGGCGGTCTCGCCGGCTCGGGACACCAGGTACCGGGCGTCGTCGCCGGGCGCGATCATCGCCGGGTCGACGCGGCTGAGCGCGTCCCGGTCGGAGCTGAGGAGGGTCAGTGGGGTGTGCAGATGCGGTCCGCGGAGATTCGCCATGCCCGGAAGCCTACGTGGATCGGGCCGACCGCCCGGGTACGGTGGACGCGTGCATCGCAACTCGTATTCCCTGGCTGCTCTCGCCGCGGCAGCGGTCCCCGGTCTGATCCCGGTCAGGACCACCCCGATCGCGACCCCGATCGAGGACCTCGACGTGGCCGGGGTCGTCGGCGAGCAGGGCCGCCGCGTCATGGTCCTCTGTCCCGCCTCGACCGCCTCCGGCGTGCGCCTGGAGCGTGATCTGAAGGTGGCCGACGCCCTCTCCGGCACCCCGCTGCACGGCATCATCCCCCCGGTGCTGGGATTCGTGAAGCTCTCCGAGGGCGGCCGCGCAGCCGTCACCGAGGCCCCGGTGGGCCGGCCGCTGATGCTCGACGATCTCCAGCACTCCCCCGAGCTCGCCCGGTCGCTGGGGCGGGTCCTGGCCCGCATCCACACCGTCCCGCGCTATGCGGCCGAAGCGGCCGGTGTGGAGTCCTTCACCCCGGAGGTGCTCCACGCCGAGCACCGCACCCGCATCGCCACGGCCGCGGAGAGCGGTCATCTCCCGGCGGCCGTCTCCCAGCGCTGGGAGGCCCTGCTCGAGGACCAGGAGCTGTGGGACATCACGGCGCAGTTCATCCACGGCGACCTGTCCGAGGAGAGCCTCTTCGCCTCCGGCGATGACGTCAGCGCCATGCGCGACTGGTCCTCGTCCCGTGTCGCGGACGCCGCCTCGGACCTGGCCTGGCTGATCTCCTCGCTGGATCCGGAGCGCTTCGACGACCTGTACGCCGCCTACTGCGAGGAATTGCCCACCGCGCCGCATCCGCGGCTGGTGGAGAGGGCCCAGGCGCTCGGCGAGTTCGCGGTCGCCGAGTGGCTCGCGCACGGGCTGGAGACCGGCGACGAGTCGATCGTCTCCGATGCCCGCGGCATGATCGCCGACCTCGACGCCGATCTCGCGCAGCTCGCCCGGGACGAGGCCGAGCGCGCCTATGAGGAGATGAGCTCCCGCGAGGAGACAGGGCCCCGCGAAGAGCACGCCTGAGGGCAGGGCCCGAGGGCGATCAGTCGCCGGTGAGCATCTCCGCGATCCGTTCGCGGGACGGATGCCGCCGCACCTCGTGGGTGACGTCGTCGGCCACGAAGTGGAACGCCGTGCGGATCCGCTCCAGCGGGAGCCCCGTGCGTTCGTGCCAGGCCAGCCGGTACAGCGACAGCTGAAGGGCTCGCTCCCGCAGCTGAGCGGGGCGCGGCACCCGGCCGGTCTTCCAGTCCACGATGATCACGCCCCGAGCTCCGGGACGCTCGCTGTCGGTGCTGTCAGAGTTCTCGGGGCTGTCGGGATCCTCGAAGACCGCATCGATGACGCCTCGCACGGCGATCTCCCCTACCCGGGTCTGCACCGGGTGTTCGACGACGATCGGGGTGCGCTGCGCCCACTGCGAGGAGTCGAAGGCCTCGCGCAGGGCGAGGTCGTCGCGATGCGGGCCCTCGTCCTCCCCCAGGTCCAGGACGTCCTCCAGATCCAATAACGCCGTGCTGTCGTACCGGGACTCGAGCCAGGCGTGGAAGGCGGTCCCGCGGGCGGCGGCCGGGGACGGCCGGCGGGGCAGCGGACGCAGCAGATCGATCGCCGCGCCGCGCGGATCCTGCGCCTGGTGCACGACCTGGGAGGCGGACAGCCTCGGCGGGGAGTGCACGAGCGGGGGCGCGGCCTGCTGCTCGAGGTCGTCGATCGCCCGCCGCACGATCTCGGCGAGCGCCGGGTCGGTGACCTCCGGGGCCGGCCCCTTCGTCGCCGCCTCGGGGATCGCGTCCAGCATCCCGGCGGCGCGGGCACGGCGCCGCTCGGGCTCCCCCGGCGGCGGCGGCCACTGCGCCTGAGGCCGCTCCGACTCCAGCGGATTGGTCTCGGGCACCTCCTGGACCGTGCGGAACTGCTCGGGGACCAGGTCATGGATCTCGACCAGATAGCGGGAGCGGGGTCGTGCGGTGGCCAGCCCTGCGCGCCAGGCGGCGGAGGTCAGCAGCAGGCGCCGCCGGGCCCGGGTGACGGAGACGTACATGAGCCGGCGGTCCTCCCGCAGGGACTCCTCGCCCTGGGCGAAGCGGTAGTCCTCGATGAGCCCCTCGGCATCGACCTGGGTGTCCGCCTCGGCCCAGGCCAGCTCGGGCAGGGTGTCCGCATCGCCGCGCAGGGCGGTGGGGACCGACGCCGAGGCGAGCTTGTCCAGCCACCCGTTGTCCGGGACCCGCACCCGGCCCGCCTCGTCCGTCTTCGCCCGTCGCAGGTCGTAGGAGGGCACGGACCCCTCGGTGAGGCCGGCTACGGCCACCAGGTCCCACTCGAGCCCCTTCGCGGAGTGCATGGTCACGATGGTCACCGCGCCGGAGTCGCCCTCCTCCTCGGTGTGCTCGGGCGAGGCGGAGACGGCGAGCCCCGCTTCCTCGTCCTCGCTGATCTCGAGCAGGTCGAGATAGGCGCCGAGCCCGCCGCGCTGAGCGGTGCGGTCGAAGGCCGCGGCGTGGTCGCGCAGCGCCTCGAGGTCCGCCAGCACGCTCGAGCCCGGGTCCGCGGCGAGCAGGGTGAGGTCCACGTCGAGAACCCGCACGGCGGCCGTCACGAGGTCCGGCAGGGGCAGCGGCAGCAGGCGCCGCATCTCCCTCAGGATCTGCTGGATCTGCCGCAGACGGTCCCGGCCGGTGGTGGACAGGGAGCGGCCCGACGGGTCGGTCCAGTCCGCGGGCGGGAGGTCGTCGACGGCGTCGACGAGGGAGACGGACTCGGCCTCGTCCTCACCGCCGGGGGCGTCGGCCGCTCGGCGCAGACGCGAGCCCATCCGGTCCCGCCACCGGCCCAGCACCGAGAGGTCCCGGGCGCCGAGCCGGAAGCGCGGGCCGGTGAGCAGGCGCATGAGGGCGTCGCCGCGCCCCGGGTCGTGCGCGCACTGCAGCACGGCGCGCACGTCGGCCACCTCGGGGCGATGCAGGAGCCCGCCGAGGCCGACCACGTGGACCGTGAGACCGCGCTCCTCGAGCCCCTCGACGAGGGCGGGGATCTGGCGGCGAGCGCGCACCAGCACGGCGGCCGACGCCTGCTCCGCGGCATCTGCGGCGCCGCCCTCCCCCGCAGCGCCGCCTGACCCGTCGGGGCCCACGGCGGCGATCTCGGCCCGGCGGGCGAGGATCCAGTCGGCGATGGCGCGGGCCTCCGCGCGCTCGTCGGAGGCCTCGAGGATCTCCGCGGCGCCCTCCCCGGCGCCGGGGCGGGCCTGGAGCTCGGGAATGGTGAGCCCGGCGTCAGCCGCGCGCAACGGTGCGGCCAGCGTGTTCGCCACGGCGAGCACGGCCTCGTCATTGCGCCAGGAGGTGGACAGGGTGCGCTGCAGCACGGGCTGCTCCGGGGTGGCGAAGGTCGTCGCGAAGCCCGCGAGGGAGGCCGCCGAGGCGCCGCGCCACCCGTAGATCGCCTGCTGGGGGTCCCCCACCGCGCAGGCGGCATGGCCGGGACCGAACAGGTCCGTGAGCATCTGCAGCTGGGCGACGGACGTGTCCTGGAACTCGTCGAGCAGGACCACGCGATGCATACGTCGGGCGAGTGCGCCCGCGGCGGGCACCTCGCGCGCCACCCGGGCCGCGAGGGAGACCTGGTCGGCGAAATCCAGGGCGGAGCTGTCCGTCCGGACCTGGGCGTAGCGCTCGAGCAGCGGGATCAGGGCGAGGCGGGACTCGAGCGACGTGAGCACGGAGGCGACGGCCTTGGGGGTGGTGCGCCGGCGCCCTTCGACCTGGAGCGGGATCCCGCCGAGGTGGTCGTGGATCTCCTGGAGGTGCTCGCGCAGCTGCTCGGGGGTCACGAGGTGGTCGGCGATCGAGGAGGTCAGCGACAGCAGGGCGGCGGTGAGCGTGGCCGGCGAGGCCTCGAGGTCCAGCGAGTCGTCCCAGCCCTCGACGATCGAATGCGCCAGCTGCCAGGACGCCGAGGTCGACATCATCGTCAGCTCGGGGTCGATGCCGACGGCGAGGGCATGCTCGCGCACCAGGTCCAGGGCGAAGCCGTTGTAGGTGTGAACCAGCGGGCGCTGCCCCACCAGCTCGTCGTGGCCGCGCTCGAGCCCGGGCGGCAGCGTCAGGCCCTCGGCGCGCATCGCGGCGGCCAGAGCGGTGAGCCGGGCGGCGATCCGGGCGGACAGCTCATGGGCGGCCTTGCGGGTGAACGTCAGCCCGAGCACCTGCCGCGGCTCGACGATCGCGTTGGCGATCAGCCACACCACCCGGGAGGCCATCGTCTCGGTCTTCCCGGATCCGGCGCCGGCCACGACCAGCATGGGTGCCAGCGGTGCCTCGATGACGGCGACCTGCTCGGGCGTGGGCGGGGGCTGGTCGAGCAGGGCGGCGAGGGTCCCGGCGCTGAGCCGCCCGGGATTGGTGTGCTCGGTCATAGCTGGTCTCCTTCGGGCTGCAGCGGACAGCTGCTGCGCACGGCGCAGTGGGAGCAATGGGAGTTCAGGCGTGCCGTGACCTGGCGGCCGGCGACGTCCTCGGAGACCTGGGCGACGAGGGAGTCGAACCAGGCCGGGTCCTCCGCCTGGCTCAGCGCGATCTGGGTGCGAACGGCGGCCTTCTTCCCGCCGGTGCCGACATAGACCAGCTGGGCCCCGTTCAGCCGCTCCGGGGCGTCGGCACCGAGCTGGTCGACGAGCGCGCCGTCCCGCACCGCGGCCTGATAGGCGGCGAGCTGGAGATCGTCCTGCGCGGCGGCCGCGGACTTCGCGTTCTTGCCCGACTTCAGGTCCACGACCCGCAGTCCGGTCGCATCCCCCTCGATCCGGTCGATGCTGCCGCGCAGCCGCACCCGCCCGAGATCCACCTCGAAAGGGGCCTCGACGGCGAGGGCGTCGGGCGCAGTCCGCAGATGCTCCGCGAGCAGGCGGGCGGCGTCCTCCGCCCGCCGCACCCGGCGACGCCCGGACCAGGTCTCGGTGCCGGGCACCGACCGCAGCAGGGTGTGCAGCTCCTCGAGCAGGTCGTCGGTCCCGCCCTCGGGGCCCTGCGGATGGATCTGCGCGAGATGGTGCAGCGCGGTGCCGATGAGCTGGGCCGGCCCGCCGGAGCGCGTGCCGCCGGCGCGCTCCATCAGCCACGACTGCGGGCAGTCCACCGCACGCTCGAGGGCCGACGGGGACAGCCCGATGACGGAGCCCTCGTCGTGCAGCGGCTCGATGCTGCTGGGGTCCTGGTGGTACCAGCTGCTCGGATCCGTGCCGGGGGCGCCGGCGCGTGAGAGGGCGTGCAGGGCCAGTGCCGCATCCTGCGAGCGCTGCGGGTCCTCGTCGTGGAGCCTCCGGCGCAGCGCCGCGACCAGCTGCCGGGCATCGGGGGCAGGACCAGGGTCCTGGCGGAGCCGGTCGAGGTCGATCCAGGGCTCGCCGGCGCGCGCCGCGAGCGACGCGATCGCCTCGTGCAGGGCCGACGGCTCCAGCTGCTCGTCCTGGACCGCGGTGACCAGCACCCGGGTGCGGGCCCGGGCCATGGCGCTGATCGCGAGCCGCAGCTCGTCGGCGATCACCTGGCTGCGCTGGATCGCCCGCAGCGATTCGGGATCCGAGGGGAGCTCCGCGCCCGAGCGGGCGGCGGCCAGCAGCGACAGCTCCGCCGCCCCGAACAGCGTCGAGCGCAGGCGCAGGTCCGGCCAGGCGCCCTCCTGGAGGCGGGCGAGCACGACCGTGTCTCGCTGCTCGCCCGCGATCTGGGCGGGAGTGAGCACGGCGATCCGTCCGCGCGGTGCGGCCGCCGGGGCCAGCGTGTCCTCGACGACGGCCTGGGCGCGGATCTGCTCGACGAGGTCCAGGGCCCCCGCACCGGGACGACGGGCGGTGAGCCGCTCGGCCGCGGCGAACAGCTCGAGCAGGGCATCCAGGCGGGACCCGGCGAGCCGAGCGCGGGCCCCGTCGACGTCGCCCGGGGCGCCGAGCGCCGCCCGGCGCCAGCCACCGGCGAGCGCTGCGGCATCCCAGGCCTCCCAGATGATCTGCTCGGCATCGGCCGTGCGATGGTCGCGCACGGCCCGGATCATCGCGCGCAGACGATGCACCGGAGCGGCGGCACGATCCCGGTCCTCGGGGTCCGGGAGGCCGGGCACCTCCGGCTCCACGAGCGCCCGCGCGAGCAGCTGGTCGCTGGGGATCTCCGAGGCCGGGTCCACCGAGCGCTGCGCGCTGAGCAGGAGGCGCCGGATGCGTCGCAGCCGCAGCGTGTCCGCATCGCCGAAGGGACCGCGCAGCAGCTCGCCGGCCACCTGCGGGTCCACGGGGGTCCCCTCCGGGGCGAGGCCGATCTCGAGGACCGTGAGGAGGTCCGCGATCACCGGCACCTCCCGCAGGGGCTGGGGGCGGCGCGGCACGCGCACGGGGAGGCCGGTGCGGGAGAGCAGATCGGCGACGTCGGCGACGGCGGACCCGGAGCGGCACACCACGGCCATGTCGTCGTAGTCGATCTGCTCGCGGTGGTGCAGATCGCGCAGGGCGGAGCCGATCAGACGCGCCTCGTCCAGCGGGTCGTCGGCCTGCAGCACGGCGATCCCCCGGCCCTCGAGACTCCCGGCACCCTCGAGACTGCCGGGGTCCTCTGGACTCCCTGGGCCGTCGGGACTCCCTGGGCCGTCGAGAATCCGGGGGCGGCGGGAGTCCACCGTGGCGCCGGCCAACGGAAGCCTGCCTCGCAGGGAGTCGACGCCGGCCACGATCCCCGGGGCGATCCCCGGAGCACCGGTGAGCGTGATCTCGGACAGCGGCCGGCGCAGCAGATCGCGCAACCTGTCCGCCGCATCCGGCAGGGCACCGCGGAAAGTGTCCACCGCAGCATCGGGGCAGCTGCAGATCATCACGCTCGCCCCGGACCCGGCGAGCGCGCCCACGAGGGCGATGCCGGCGGTAGTGAGGTCCTGGGCGTCGTCGACCACGACGGTGTCGAAGGGCGCCGCCGTGCGCGGATCCTCGAGCAGGCGCACGGCGCGGCGCACCAGTCCGCCGGAGTCGAGACGGGGCCCGGCGTCCAGGGCCGCGGAGGCCTCGAGATCGAGCACCCCGAGGTAGTCCCGCAGGATCGCGGCGGCGTCGCACCAGGCGGGCCGGCCGCGCTCGCGGCCGAGGCGGTCCAGATCGGCCGGCGCCAGCCCGAGCTCCGTGGCGCGGGTGATGAGGTCACGCAGCTCGGTGCGGAAACCGGGCAGGCTGCGGGCCCCCGGATCGACCTCGAGGTTCCAGCTCGCGCGCCCGGCGATCAGCTCCGCCAGCAGGGAGTCCTGCTCCGCCCCGGTGACGAGGGTCGGCTCGCCGAGACCGCGGGAGAGGGCGTCGGCCCGCAGCAGGGCATGGCCGAGGGCGGGCGGCGTCATCGCCCGCACCTCGCCCGCTCCCTGCACGGCGAGAGCGTCGCGCAGGCGCCCGGCGGCGTGGCGTCGCGGCGCCAGCAGCAGAGTCCTCTCCCCGGCCTGCGCCGCGGCCGCGAGGGCGAGCGTCGTGCGCCCGCTCGCGGGCCCGCCGTGCACCATGACGTCGGCCCCACCGAGCAGCAGCTCCAGCGCGTCCTGCTGCGGGCCGTCGAGCTCCCCGGCGGGGAGGACCGCCGGGAGGGCGGCCAGGTCGGGTCCGAGCAGACGGATCCCCTCGCTCGGGCTCCGCCCCGCGCCGCTCGTCGTCCTGCTCATCGTCATTCCCCTATTCCACCTCACGCGGAGGACGTTCGAACCGTCCCGGCGGGCGGTGACGGGGCGGTAGAGTGTCACGCATCACTCGGACCCCGTCATCCCCTCCGGAGGTCGATGAGCATGTCTCCGTCACCCACCACACGGATGCCTCGCGCCCAGCGTCGCACCCAGCTCCTGGAGCTCGCCACGCAGGTGTTCACCCGGAAGGGCTATCACGGCACCTCGATGGACGACATCGCCGCGGCCGCCGGGGTCACCAAGCCCGTTCTCTACCAGCACTTCGACTCGAAGGTGACGCTGTACCTCGAGGTCATCGACATCATCGCCGTGGGCCTCCTGGCGGAGGTGAGGGAGATCGGCGCCTTCGAGGGCGACACGACGCAGCGGGTGCGCTACGGGATCACCCGTTTCTACGAGCTGATCTCCGTCCAGAACGCCTTGAGGCTGTTCACCGGCAACGAGTCGATCTCCGACGAGGTGCAGGAGCGGGCGAGCGCGGTGCTCGACCAGATGGCGATCGACCTGGCCGAGGTGCTCACGGCATTCCGCGAGATGAGCACGGCGCAGTCGAGGATCATCGGACGGGGGCTCATCGCCGCCACCCAGACCACCGCGCTGCTGCTGCACGACGCGCAGGATGATGTCGAGCGCGAGGAGATCCTCGAGGTCACGTCCGCCTTCATGGTGCACGGACTGGCCGGTTTCACGCCTCGGGAGGGCACGGCGGCCACCGGCTCTGCGCTGGGAGCGGACGCCCCTTCCTCGTCCTGATCCGCCGGGTAGGCTTTCTGACATTCAGCATCGGACGTCCCCGCCTCAGAGGCGGAGGGAAGGACATCGCCATGGAGATCCGCATCGGCATCCAGCACTCGCCCCGCGAGATCGTCATCGAGTCCGGGGAGAAGGCGGACGAGCTCCTCGAGCGTCTGAGCACCGCGGTCGCCGAGGGCTCCCCGGTCACCCTGGTCGACGACAAGGGCCGCACCGTGCTCGTCCCGGGCGCCAAGGTCGCGTACGCGGAGCTCTCCACCGAGGAGCCCCGCCGCGTCGGCTTCCTCGGCTGAGCATCGATGAGCTCGTCGTCCGAGGGGCCCGGCCCGTCCGAGTCGGCGGGCTCTCCTGCGGAGCACGGGCCCTCCACGGGTGCGGGTCCTAGCGGCTCAGCGGCAGACGACTCGACGGCGATGGACTCGGCGGAGAACGACTCGACCACCACCGACTCACCCGTCGAGGGCCCGACGGCTGACGGCAGGACCGCTGCGGAGGCGGCCCCCGACGAGGAGTCCGCCGCAGAGACCTCGACGCGACGTCGCCGTCGCCGCCTGCGCGCCCTCAAGATGCTGCACATCTCGACCACGACGGTCGTCGCCCTGCTGGGGGCGATCGTCGGCCTCATGCTGGTCCCCGCGACCCGGGCCGACGTCGGCCCGCTGACCGCGAGTGTGCACCTGCGCCCCTCGCTGACCTCGGAGACCGTGCTCCTGCTGCCTCCCGTCGGCGAGGTCTCCTTCGACACCCACACGGCGCCGGTGCGCATCGAGGCGCGGGTGCAGGGCGTCGACATCGACAAGGCCGAGGCGCTCTTCTACTCCAGCACGGGCTTCACCGAGCTCACCCGGACCGCTCCGGAGGCGATCATCCGTGCGGCCGCGCTCAATGCGGTCCTCAACGCCCTGTTCGCCGCCGCCGGCGCCGGTCTCGTCGTGGGCCTCACCTTCCGACGGGTGCGCCGGGCGCTCGTCGCCGGTGGCAGCGCCGTCGCGCTGGTGGGCGTCTCCGTCGCGATGACCTCCGTGACCTTCCGGCCCGACTCCCTGTACCAGCCGAAGTTCGACGGCCTGCTGTCGCAGGCGACCTACATCGCGGACATCGGGCAGGCGACGGCAGCCGACTATCAGAACTATCGCAGCACCCTCGCGGAGTTCGTGGGACAGGTCTCCGCCCTGTACATCGCCGCGGACTCCCTGCCCGTGGGCCTCGACGAGGACAACCTGATCTCGGTCCTCCATGTCTCCGACATCCACGACAACCCCCAGGCCTACGACGTCATCGAACAGCTGCACACGCAGTTCGCGATCGACATGGTCATCGACACCGGCGACATCGTCTCCTGGGGCACCCCGGTGGAGACCCAGCAGCTGAGCGTGATCGGCGGGCTCGGGATCCCCTATGTCTACGTCAGCGGCAACCACGACGGCGCGGCGTCCGCGGCGAAGATCGCCGAGCAGCCCAATGCGACCGTCGTGGACAACGAGGTCGTCGAGGTCGCCGGCCTGCGGATCGCCGGGATCGGCGATCCCCGCTTCGCCGCCGACGACGACTCCGACGCCGGCGGCTGGCGCGAGGGCACCGAGGCGATGGCCGCGAGCGGGTTCCAGCTCGGGGACACCATCACCGCCTACGACGAGGCACACCCCGAGGCCCCGGTCGACCTCGCCCTGATGCATGATCCGACGCAGCCCCAGGGACTCGAGGGTCGCGTGCCGATGGTGCTCTCGGGCCACATGCACACCTCGAAGGTGGAGCTGGACCGGGACGGGTCGGGCACGGACTGGTTCACCGTCGGCTCCACCGGCGGCGCGCTGGCCTCAGGCGGTGTGCTGCCCGTGCTGCAGGGCGACGCCCCGCTCGACCTCACCGCCAGGATGCTCTACTTCGACAAGGACACCCGGCGCCTCGTCGCCTACGACGACATCGTCATGGGCGGCCTGGGCCTGGTCTCGGTATCCATCCAGCGCACCCAGATGCCGCCGGAGGTCCCGGAGCTCGAGGTCCCCGACGGTGCCGAGACGCCCGAGGCCCCGATCCCCGAGGACCAGGAGGTCCAGCCGGGCGAGGGCCTGCCGGACGAGGAACGCGTCACCCCGACGGATCCGGTCAGTCCGCTCCCCGAGGTCAGCGACGCCGGCGAGGGCTGATGACGGGTGGCAGGGAGCCCCGGGGGCTACCATGGCAGTGATTACCCATGACCAGAGAGTTGAATGGTGCCTGAATCCATCCCGCACATCGATGAGGCCGTGTCGGCCTCCCCCGCCGTCGAGCAGAGCTCCGGCACCCCGAACACGAACGAGGCTCCTGTCGCCGTCGAGCCCCAGCAGACCTTCGCGGACTTCGACGTCCGCTCCGACATCGTCGACGCCCTCGCGGCGAAGGGGATCATCCATCCGTTCCCGATCCAGTCGATGACCCTGCCGATCGCCCTGCGCGGTCGCGACATCATCGGCCAGGCGAAGACGGGCACCGGCAAGACCCTCGGCTTCGGCATCCCCCTGCTGCAGGCGGCGATCGCCCCCGGCGAGGACAATCCGGACGACCGCCCCATCGGCAAGCCGCAGGCCCTCATCGTGCTGCCCACCCGCGAGCTCGCGGTACAGGTGGCCGAGGACCTCATCGCCGCGTCGGCCAAGCGGCCGGTGCGCATCCTCACCGTCTACGGCGGTCGCGCCTACGAGCCCCAGATCGAGGCGCTCGAGCGCGGCGTCGAGGTGGTCGTCGGCACCCCGGGTCGTCTGATCGATCTCATGCGCCAGAAGTACCTGGACCTGTCGCAGGTGCGCACCGCGGTGCTCGACGAGGCCGACGAGATGCTCGACCTCGGCTTCCTCGAGGACATCGAGAAGCTCCTGCAGGCCGTGCCCACCACGCGCCAGACCATGCTCTTCTCCGCGACGATGCCCGGCCCGATCATGGCCCTGGCCCGTCGTTTCATGAACCGTCCCACGCACATCCGCGCCCAGGACCCCGATGACGGCGCCCGCACCAAGGCCGACATCAAGCAGGTCGTCTACCGCGCGCACCAGCTCGACAAGATCGAGGTCATGGCACGGATCCTGCAGGCCCGTGGGCGCGGCCTGTCGATCATCTTCATGCGCACGAAGCGCCAGGCGGACCGGGTGGCCGGCGATCTCGCCGATCGTGGCTTCGCCGCCTCCCCGCTGCATGGCGACCTCGGCCAGGGTGCCCGCGAGCAGGCCCTGCGCGCGTTCCGCAACGGCAAGATCGACGTGCTGGTCGCGACCGACGTCGCCGCCCGCGGCATCGACGTCACCGACGTCACCCATGTCGTGAACTGGAACTGCCCGGACGACGACAAGACCTACCTGCACCGCACCGGTCGCACCGGTCGCGCAGGGAAGAAGGGCACCGCGGTGACCTTCGTCGACTGGGAGGACCTTGCGCGCTGGGGGCTCATCGCCCGTCAGCTGGGGCTGGAGTCCGCCGAGGCGGTCGAGACGTACTCGACCTCGGATCACCTCTACACCGAGCTCGACATCCCCACCGAGGCCAAGGGCACGCTACCCAAGAACAAGCGCACCCGCGACGGTCTCGAGGCCGAGACGCTCGAGGATCTCGGCGGTCCCGATGGGGGCCGCGGCGGTCGCGACAGCGGGCGTGGCGGACGCGACGGTGGCCGCGGCGGACGCGACGGCGTTCGCGAGAGCGGGCGTGGCGGACGCGACGGTGGCCGTGGAGGTCGTGGTGGTCGCGACAGCGGGCGCGGAGAGCGCAGCTCCGCACCCCGCGAAGAGCGGGCACCTCGCGAAGAGCGGGCTCCTCGCGAAGAGCGGGCTCCTCGTGAGAATCGCGCACCGCGCGAGCAGCCGGCCGACGGCGCGAACGATCGTCCCCGTCGTACCCGCTCCCGCACCCGCCGGGTGAACGGCGATGTCGTCTCCGACTCGGGTGCTTCCTCGTCGAACGGCGCTTCGTCGAGGGGTTCAACGGCCGAGAACGCAGCGTCCGGCACTGTCTCGTCCCGCGGCTCCGGCCCCCGGAGCGAGAACACCGGCTCGCGGAACGAGAAGACGTCCGAGGGAAGCGGCGAGGACCGTACGCGTCGGCGTCGTTCCCGCGGCGGCCGCGGTCGCAGCCGCGGCGGCGAGAGCCAGCAGACGCAGAACTCCGGTTCCGACGCCTGATCCTCCAGGACATCACGACGGCCCTGCGGCGAGCACCAGCTCGCGGCAGGGCCGTCGTCCTGTTCAGGCCCTGCTCACGCCTGGACACGAATCGTGCCGATCAGCCGGCTCAGCCGGCGATGACGCCCCAGGAGACCAGGAACGAACGGATCGCGTCGAAGATCATCTGGGTGCTGATCGCCGCCAGCAGCACGCCGGAGATCCGGGTGACGAGAGTGACGCCGCCGTCGCCCAGCACCCGGGCGATCACCCCCGCGAAGCGCATCGCGAGATACATCGTCAGCGCCAGGGCCACCATGGCGACCACGAGCGAGATGATCCGGGAGGCCTCGCCGCCGGCCTGCTGCACGAAGAGCATCACGGCCACGATCGCTCCTGGACCGCCCAGCAGCGGAGTTCCCAGCGGCACCAGGGCCACGTTCACCCCCTCGCTCGCCGCCATCTCGCCCTCCTTGCCGGCCAGCAGCTGAAGGGCGACGATCAGCAGCAGCAGGCCCCCGGAGAACTGCAGCGCCGGCAACGAGATGTGCATGTAGTCGAGGATGAAGCGCCCGAACACCGCGAACACGGTGATGATCAGCATCGCGACCGCGACGGCGACGAGGGCCGCACGGGACCGCTGCTTCGCGGTCATGGTGCTGGTCAGGGAGAGGAAGATCGGGACGGTCCCCGGGGGATCGATGATGACGAAGAGGGTGACGAACACTCCCGTGAGGAAGCTCAGGTCGACCAGGTTCACTTAGCGTATGACCTCGGTGCTGCTCGTGGCGCGGTGGGTGACCGCGGCCAGGACATCCGGCTGCGTGAGGTTCTCTCCGAGCCGGTTGGGTTTTCCCGCGCCATGGTAATCGCTGCCGCCGGTGATCAGGAGGTCATGCGAGGCGGCGAAGTCCCGCAGCCGCGTGCGTTCTGCCTCATCGTGCTCCCGGTGGTCGACCTCTACCCCCGCCAGTCCCACCTCCACCATCTCCTCGAGCAGCTCCAGGGGCAGGTCCGCATCGCGGGTCACGGAGCCGGGATGGGCCACGATCGCCACTCCCCCGGCGTCCCGGATCGCGCGCACCGCCGCGACCGGTGACGGCGCGTAGTACGGCACGTAGTAGGGCCCGGACGGTTTGAGGATCTCCTGGAACGCGGCGGAGCGGTCCGCGACGGCCCCGTAGGCGACCAGGGCGTCGGCGATGTGGGGCCGCCCGATCACGGTCGACTCGCCGGCCGCCTGTGCCCGCACGTCGTCCCAGGTGATCGGGTAGTCCTGGGAGATCAGCTCGACCATCGCGCGAGCGCGGTCGACGCGGGAGGCGCGAGCCCGCGCCATCTCGGCCGCCAGCTCGGTCTCCGGCGAGGGATCCACCAGCAGGGCCAGCACGTGGACGCTCAGCCTCCCGTGCTCGGCCGAGACCTCGATGCCCGGCACCGCGGCGACGCCGCTCGCGGCGACCGCGTCAGGCAGCTCCGGCCAGCCTGCGACCGTGTCGTGGTCGGTGAGGGCGAGTACGTCCAGATCGGCCGCCCGCGCACGGCTGAAGAGGCCCGCCACATCGCAGGTGCCGTCGGACCAGGACGTGTGGGCATGCAGGTCGATGCGCGTGGCGCGCGACTGGTTGGACCGCTCACTCATACGCCCAGCGTAGTCCGCCTCGTGAGACCATCGGGGGGTGAGCACCGAGAGCACCGACACCAGCACTGATCGCACGGACGACACGAAGGACCTCGCCAGCCGCGGAGACACCCGCAGCCAGCGGCCCACCAACGAGGCCTTCCGCGAGTTCATCTCCTCCGGGTGGGACGAGACCGTCCCCGATGCCGAGCGCCGCGACGCCGCGGACTTCACGCCCGCGCGCCGTGACGCCCTGGTGCGTCGCCTCCCCGCCACGCGCCTGGTCCTGCCCGCCGGCGTGCTGAAGGTCCGCTCCAACGACACGGACTACCCCTTCCGCCCGGAGACGGCCTTCGCCTACTTCGCCGGTCTGGGCACCGACGAGGAACCCGACAGCGTGCTCGTCGTCGAGCCCTCGGCCGAGGATCCCGAGCGTGCGGTGGCGACCTACTTCTTCCGCCCCCGCGCCGGCTTCGACACCTCGGAGTTCTATGCCGACTCCCGCTACGGCGAGATGTGGGTGGGGCGGCGTCCCACCGTCGCCGAGGCCTCCCAGCGCCTGGGCATCGAGGTGCGCCACATCGAGGAGCTGCGCGACCATCTCGCCAAGGACGTCGGGGCCCAGCTGTCGCTGTCGGTCATGCCGTCGGTCGACGCCTCCGTGGAGGCGATGGTCCAGGAGATCCGCACCCAGAACGGCCTCCCCGACGGGGCCGACGCCACCGCGGAGTTCGATCGGCTGCGTGAGGCCGCGAGCGAGCTGCGCCTGGTCAAGGACGAGTACGAGGTGCGCCAGATGCGCGCGGCGGTCGACGCGACCATCCGCGGCTTCGAGGACGTCATCACCCGCCTGCCCGAGGCCGTGGGCCATGAGCGCGGCGAGCGCGTCATCGAGGGCGTCTTCGCGGCCGCTGCTCGCGCCGAGGGCAACGGAGTCGGCTACGACACCATCGCCGCCGCCGGCGACCACGCCTGCACCCTGCACTGGACCCGCAACACCGGCGCGGTGCGCGAGGACGAGCTGGTGCTGATCGATGCCGGTGTCGAGATCGACTCGCTGTACACGGCGGACGTCACCCGCACCCTTCCGGTCTCCGGGACCTTCTCCCCCATCCAGCGGAAGGTCTACGAGGCCGTTCTCGAAGCCGCCGATGCCGCCTTCGCCGTCGCCCGCCCGGGACTGCACTTCCGTGACCTGCACACCGCGGCGATGACGGTCCTCGCCGCCCGCCTCGAGGAATGGGACCTGCTGCCCGGCACCGCCGCGGAGTCGCTCTCCGCCGACGGTCAGTGGCATCGACGGTGGATGCCCCACGGCACCAGCCACCACCTGGGCATGGACGTGCACGACTGTGCCCAGGCCCGCCGCGAGATGTACCTCGACGCGGAGCTCGAGCCCGGCATGGTCTTCACCATCGAGCCGGGGCTGTACTTCAAGGAGAACGACCTGCTGGTCCCCGAGGAGCTGCGAGGCATCGGCGTGCGCATCGAGGACGACGTCCTGGTGACCGCGGACGGCGTGGAGAACCTCTCCGCGGCCGCCCCGCGCCGGGTCGAGGACGTCGAGCGCTGGATCGCAGAGCTCCGGCAGTGAGCACCACGTCGCAGCCCCGCTTCTACGCGGCACGTCTGGTCGGCACCACCGTCTTCGACCCCCTCGGGGATGCCGTCGCACGGGTGCGGGACATCGTCGTGCTTCCGCAGTCGCGCGGCGCGGCGCGTGCCGTCGGCCTCGTGGTCGAGGTCGCCGGCAAGAGACGCGTGTTCCTCCCGATCACGCGCGTCACCGCCATCTCCCCGGGGCAGGTGATCTCCACCGGGGTGCTCAACGTGCGTCGCTTCGAGAAGCGCTCCGGCGAGCTCCTGGTGGTCGGCGACCTGCTGGATCGTGCGGTGACCCTGACCGACGGCACCGGCGGGGCGACGGTGCTGGACATCGCGCTGGACCAGAACCGGCACAAGGACTGGGAGGTCTCCCGGCTGCATCTGCGGCGTCCCCGTCGCGGCAGCTCGCTGAGCCGTCTCGTCTCCCGCGGCGAGACCCTCACGGTGGAGCTGAACGAGGTCACCGGCCTCTACGGCACCCAGGAGGAGCAGTCCGCGCATCTGCTGGCCGCGTCCTACCAGGACCTCAACCCCGCCGACCTCGCCGAGATCCTCCAGGAGCTCGATGCGAAGCGTCGCATCGAGCTGGCTGGCGAGCTGGCCGACGAGCGCCTCGCGAACGTGCTCGAGGAGCTGCCCGAGGACATCCGGGTCGAGGTCGTCACCGGACTGGATGCCACCCGTGCGGCGGACATCCTCGACGCGATGGACCCCGACGACGCCGCGGACCTCGTCCAGGAGCTGCCCGAGCAGGTCGCCTCCCAGCTGCTGAACCTCATGGAGCCGGAAGAGGCTGAGGACGTCCGTCGGCTGCTGGCGTATGACGAGTACACCGCCGGCGGCATGATGACCACGGAGCCGCTCATCGTGGCTCCGGAGACCCCGGTCGCGCACTGCCTGGCCATGATCAGCCGGGAGGCGCTGCATGCCGCCCTAGCCTCGACCGTGCACGTGTGCCGCTCCCCGCTGGAGACCCCCAGCGGGAAGCTGCTGGGCATCGTCCACTTCCAGCAGCTGCTGCGGGAGCGCCCCGACCGGCCCGTGGGCGAGATCCTCGACAACGACAAGGTCGCCGTGGGCCCCACCGCACCGCTCTCCGCCGTGACCCGCGAGATGGCCACCTACAACCTCGTCTCGATCCCGGTGATCGACGAGGAGGGTCGACTGCTGGGGGCCGTCACCGTCGATGACGTGCTGGACCATATGCTCCCCGACGACTGGCGCGAGCAGGACGAACCCGTTCCCACCACCGGACAGATCGATCTGTCCGAGATCGCCCGGGCCACCGCCCGTGATACCGCGAAGGAGGGCTGATGATGGCCGAGCACAACCCGGCACCACTCGACGATCCGTCGCCCCGCCGCAGCGCCCTCCTGCGCAACCCCTTCCGCGGCGACGCCTTCGGTCGCGGCGCCGAGGGCTTCGCCCGCATGATGGGCACCCCGGCCTTCCTGGTCGGGATGACGCTGTTCTGTGCGATCTGGCTGACCTGGAACTCCCTGGCCCCGGTCTCCGCGCAGTTCGATCCGCGCGCGCTGAACTTCACCCTGCTCACGCTGATCCTGTCCCTGCAGGCCTCCTACGCCGCGCCCCTGCTGCTGCTCGCGCAGAACCGCCAGGACGACCGCGACCGCGTGCAGGCCGAGCAGGATCGCCAGTCCAACGATCGCAACCATGCGACCACGGACTTCATCACACGCGAGATCGCCTCGCTGCGACTCGCGCTCAACGACGTCGCCACCCGTGACTTCGTGCGCGGCGAGCTGCGCGACCTGCTCGAGGAGCTCGACTCCGATCAGCAGGGGAATGACAGCCGCGACGCCCCCGGCGGGCGCGGTTCCCGGGGCTCCCGCGGTGCCGCGTCCCCGCTCGACGCCGACGCGCTGCGCGCCATCCTGCGGGAGGAGATCGATGCCGTGCTGAGCGAGCGCGAGCGCATCGAGTCGCGCGATGCCGCCGATACCTCCCCCACCGCTGACACCGCAGCGGCCGCCGATTACACCGATTCCACCGATTCCACCGATCTCCCGAAGGAGCAGAACACTCTGTGACCGCCACTGATTCCGTGCCCGCCGACGACCGCGTCGCCCAGATCCATGAGGCGCTGGCCGGGGTGATCGACCCCGAGATCCATCGGCCCATCACCGAGCTCGGGATGGTCGACTCGGTGACCGTGGACGACGAGGGCATCGCCCGGGTGCAGGTGCTGCTGACCATCGAGGGCTGCCCCATGCGGGACCGCATCGAGCGGGACACCGCCGAGGCGACCGCGACGGTCCCCGGGCTCAGCCGGGTCGAGGTGAGCACGAGCGCCATGACCGAGCAGCAGCGGCGCGAGCTCACCGACCGCCTGCGCCAGGGGCGCCGCCAGATCCCCTTCAACCAGCCCGGATCGCTCACGCGCATCTATGCGATCTCCTCCGGCAAGGGCGGCGTCGGCAAGTCGACCGTGACCGCGAACCTCGCCGCCGCGATGGCCGCCGACGGGCTGCGGGTCGGGGTCATCGACGCCGACATCCACGGCTTCTCGATGCCCGGCATGTTCGGCATCACCGACCAGCCCACCAAGGTCTCCGATCTGCTGATGCCGCCCGAGGCGCACGGCGTGGCCGTGATGAGCATCGGGATGTTCGTGCCCGAGGGACAGGCCGTGGTGTGGCGCGGCCCGAAGATGCATCGGGCGATCGAGCAGTTCGCCTCCGACGTGTTCTGGGGCGACCTGGACGTGCTGCTGCTGGACCTCCCGCCCGGCACCGGCGATGTGGCGATCTCCGTCGCGCAGCTGCTGCCCGGTGCCCAGATGGTCGTGGTGACCACGCCGCAGCAGTCGGCCGCCTCGGTCGCCGAACGCGTCGGCTCGCTCGCGAGCTCCACGGAGCAGGAGATCGCCGGGGTGGTCGAGAACATGGCCGGCCTGACCCTGCCCGACGGCACCGTGATGGACGTCTTCGGCTCCGGCGGCGGCGACCGGGTCGCCGAGACCCTCGCGGGCGCCGTCGGCCACGACGTGCCCGTGCTGGGACGGATCGGCCTGGACCCGGCCCTGCGCGAAGGCGCCGATCAGGGGACGCCGCTGGTGCTCTCGGCCCCGGACTCCCCCACGGCGATGGCGCTCAAGGGCGTTGCCCGGGCGCTGGTGCGCAAGCCGCGGGGGCTCGGAGGTATGAAGCTGCCGCTCACCGTGGCGCGGCACTGAGCGTCAGACCCCGCTCGCGGTGAGCATCCGACATGGCGCGCGGTGGCTCGGTCCGAGGACCAGGTCACCGGGCAGGTGCTGAGGCTCAGGTGGCCTCGGGGTCGAAGGGGGCCCGCTGAGGGCTGTCGTCCTTCGAGCCCTTGGAGGACTTGCCGCTCTTGGAGGACTTGGCCTTCGACGCCGCGCCGGCCGCTCCGGCCCCGGCTGCGACGGAGAGCGACTCCTTGCTGGGCAGCAGCTCCTCGATATCGGTGTCGCCCCAGGCCTCCCGGATGATGCGACGGGGGTCGTACTGGCGAGGATCGTACTTCTTGAGATCCTCCATGGCGATGCCCATCTCGTCCTCGACGGTCGCCCGGGAATCGTCGACCCATCGACGGGCCTGGCGAACCCACTGCACGAGCTGGCGCGTGACGCCCGGGAGCCGCTGCGGGCCGACGATCACGAGGAACACGACGATGAGGATGACGAACTCCCACCCGCCGAGTCCCATGAATCCGGTGCCGCCCATGTCCCACCTGTATGTGTCGTCCGCTGGTATGCAATGCCATTATGGCATCGCGCACGGCTGTGGGGTCCCAGCCTCGCCCGGTTCCTGACATAGTCTGGGCCAGATCGTATGGGCCCACGGAAAGGATGCAGTCATGTCGTCGGGAAAGGTGGCCAGCTGGGCCCATGGTGAGGAGTTCGTCGACGAGTCGATCCTCTTCGCCGACGACGGCGTCCTCGCCCGTGCCAGGGAGCGGGGCAACGAGCTCGGAGCGACTCCGGTGCTGCCCGGGGCGGGCGCCCTGATGCGCGTGCTCGCCGCGGCCGTGCAGGCGAAGGCGGCCGTCGAGATCGGCACCGGAAGCGGCGTCGGCTCCCTCTATCTGCTCTCCGGGATGCACCCGGACGGTGTGCTGACCACGATCGACCCCGAGGTCGAGAACCAGCGAGCCGCGCGGCAGTCGTTCACCGAGGCGAAGATCCGTTCGCCGCGGGTGCGCACGATCGCGGGCAACCCGCGAGATGTCGTCGGCCGCCTCACCGATCACGCCTATGACCTGGTGAGCTTCCCGGCACAGGCCCCGCATGCGGTGGATCTGCTCGCCCATGCCCGACGCCTGCTGCGCCCGGGCGGCGTGCTGGTGATCCCGCATGCGCTCTTCCACGACCGGGTCGCGGATCCGGCCTCCCGCGACGCGGATACCCGCTCAGTGCGCGCCCTGCTCAGGGCCGTCGCCGAGTCCGAGGACCTGGTGCCTGCCCTCACGGGCAGCGGCGACGGCGTGCTCGCCGCGGTCCTGCGCCCCGTCTCGCCCTGAGCGGACCGGGTCGGCCGCGGCACGACCCTCCGAGACGTCGACAGCCCCGCACCTGGTAGGTGCGGGGCTGTCGACGGCGGCCTGGCCCGGCTGTCAGGACGGGATGACGCCCTGCAGGGCGTCACGAAGCTCCACGGCTTCCGACGCGGCGATCTCGACGACCAGACGGCCGCCTCCCTCGAGCGGAACCCGCATGATGATGCTGCGTCCCTCTTCCACGACCTCGAGCGGACCGTCCCCGGTGCGCGGCTTCATAGCAGCCATGGCGTGCCTCCTTGATGGTGTCGCTGCCCAGAGTGGCTCCCCCGGACGGGGCCTCCGGCAGCGCGCGTACGGTGGCTATTATCTCAGGTTCTTCGACCGGATCGGGCGCCTTGCCCGCCGATGCCCCCGAGGAGCCTCGATTCCGGATCCGATCCGGCCCGTCGCGAGCAGCACCATGAGCACGGCGACCACCGCTGCGACCAGCAGGAGCAGCAGCACGATGGGGGTGGCTGCGCTCATCTCCGTGCCGACTCGCGCAGCACGTCGAGGGCTTCCTGCGCGGTGTCCACCACGCGCAGCAGGTCGATGTCTCCCGGGTTGATCGTGCCCCCGTCGAGAACGGCGCTGGTCAGCCAGTCCAGCAGGCCCTGCCAGTAGGCGCGGCCCACGAGCACCACGGGGAACATGTCGATCTTGTGGGTCTGCATGAGGCACAGGGCCTCGAACAGCTCGTCGAAGGTGCCGAAGCCGCCGGGCATCACCACGAAGCCGCTGGAGTACTTCACGAACATCGTCTTGCGGGCGAAGAAGTACCGGAAGTCGACACCGAGGTCGACATACTCGTTCATCCCCTGTTCATGGGGCAGCTCGATCCCGAGGCCCACGGAGATACCACCCGCTTCCTGGGCGCCGCGGTTCCCGGCCTCCATGATGCCGGGGCCGCCGCCGGTGATGACGGCATAGCCGAGGTCCACGATGCCCTGGGCGATCTCGCGGGCGCACTGGTAGGACGGGTCGTCCTCACGCAGGCGCGCGGACCCGAAGATCGAGATGGCCGGCCCCAGCTCGGCCAGCGCCCCGAAGCCCTCCACGAACTCCGACTGGATGCGCATCACCCGCCACGGGTCCGAATGCACCCAGTCACCGGGCGCGTTCTCCTCCAGCAGCCGCTGGTCCGTGGTGCGGGCGGGGCGCTGCGTGCCGCGCAGGGTCACCGGCCCTTTGCGATGCCGTTCTCGTTCCTCGGGAGTCATGGGCCGAGCGTAACCGTGCGGCCGCCCCCGCGGCGCCCGCTCACCGAGCGGACACGCCCAGCCAGCGGCGCAGCGCGGCGAGCGCCACCCGGAGATCCTCGAGCGGCACGTGCTCGTCATCGGTGTGGGCGAGCAGCGGGTCGCCGGGCCCGAAGTTCACCGCCGGGGTGCCGAGCGCCGAGAAGCGGGCCACGTCGGTCCAGCCCTGCTTGGCGGAGACCGGCACATCGCCGAGGGCGGCGAGGAAGTCGCGGGCCGCGTCATCGCCGAGGCCGGGCAGGGCGCCGGCAGCGGAGTCGGTGACCACGATGTCGAGGTCGAGACCGGAGAGCACCTCGCGCACATGCGCCTCGGCCTGCTCCGGGGAGGTGTCCGGGGCGAAGCGGTAGTTCAGGGTCATGCTCGCGAGGTCGGGGATGACGTTGCCGGCGATGCCGCCGGAGATCGCGACGGCGTTGAGGCATTCGCGGTACTCGAGGCCGTCGATCACGGCGCGACGGGCCTCGTAGGCCGCGAGTCGCTCGAGCACGGGGGCGAGGTGGTGGATCGCGTTGTCCCCCACCCAGTCCCGCGCCGAATGCGCGGCGATGCCGCGGGCGGTGACCTCGAGCTTCATGGTGCCCTTGCAGCCGCCCTCGACGCCCGCCGAGGTGGGCTCGCCGAGGATCGCGAAGTCCGCCTCGAGGTAGTCGGGATGCTCGGCGGCGATGCGGGTCAAGGAGTTGTCCGCCGCTGCGACCTCTTCGTGGTCGTAGAAGATCCAGGTGAGGTCCACCGGTGCGGCGTCGGCCTCGACGGCGAGCTGGAGGAACACCGCATCGCCGCCCTTCATGTCGCAGGTCCCGCGCCCCACGAGCTCGTCACGGCCGTCGCGGGTGCGGCGGGAGGAGGGCAGGTTGTCGGCGACCGGCACGGTGTCCAGGTGGCCTGCCAGCAGCACGCGGCGCTCCAGGCCGCGCCGGGTGCGGGCGATGACGGTGTCGCCGTCGCGGATCACCTCGAGGTGCTCGGCGTGCTCGCGCAGCGCGGCCTCGACGGCGTCGGCGAGCGGCTTCTCGTTCCCGGAGACGGATTCGATGTCGACGATCGCGGCGGTGAGCTCGACGATGTCGGCGTGGGGGTCCAGGGCAGGGGCGACGCTGTTGTGCATGCGGCCATTGTGCCCCTCCGGTCGGGGGCTGCGAGCGAGGCTGCAGCGCGCGCGGGGGTCAGTCCGCGCTCAGCGCACCACCGGCGCGGGCGAGCCGCAGGGCGACTGCCTCGGCATGGCGCAGGAGCTGGGCGGACGTGCCCGGCTCCGCACTGATCGCCGAGCCGGGCTGCGCGGTGCTCACCGGCACGCCCACCAGCAGCCGGCGCTCGTAGACCGTGTCGTCGAGGCCGACGGGCGCGTACAGGCCGTCCACCGCGATCGAGCCGGTGAGCATCCGGCGCCGGCTGCCGCGGGAGGCCCAGGAATCCTTCTGGACCTCGCCGCGCTCGCGCCAGGCACCGAGCAGCGGGCTGCGATAGGCGGGAAGGTCCACCGGAGGCAGATGGGCCTCGAGCACGCCGTCGCACAGCGTGGTCGTCCCGTCGGCCGCACGCACCGCGAAGCGCCCTGCCTCCTCATCGATGTCCAGGTGCATCCGTGGGCCGGCGAAGCGGAGCAGACCGGCCTCCTCCAGGGCGAGCACCTGGCGGGCGCGCAGCACCGGAGGCCCCGAGGCCCAGGAGGCGAAGGCATTGCGCAGGTGCTTGTCGATGTCGCCGCGCACCGATTCGGTGGTGTAGGCACCGAGATCGACCAGGCGGTTGACCTGGACGCGCAGGGCGATCAGCACGCGGTACACGAGCAGCCAGGCAGGGTCCGGCCCCGTTGCGTCGTCCAGGGCCCGTCGCAGCACGTCGCGCGTGTGCCGATGGGGGTCGGCGCTGTCCCCGCCGCGCCGCCCGAAGGGGAACAGCAGGTGCAGCAGGGCCTCGTCGGTGGCGAGCTCGCTGTGCCCGGCCCCCTCCAGCGCGCGCCGCAGCTCAGCGAGCATGAGCGGCATGACGTCCCGTTCGTGGTCCACGCCGGCGGAGCGCACCGCGATCTCGAGCACCCGCTCCCCGGTGAGGATCTGCGGCGTGTAGGGCTCGGGCACCTCCGCGCCGAGGTCGGGCTTGGGCCGGTAGACCATGCCGGAGCGCGAGCCGACGATCAGCACCGGCTCCTGCCCGCCCGGGAGATACCGCAGGCCCGACGGGGCCCCCTCGTCGGGGACGAACCTGCCGCCGGCGACGCTGGTGAGCATGCCGACCGCGTCGTAGAAGTTCAGCCCCATCCCCTGCACGGCGACCCGCTCCCTGCCGAGCAGGGCGGCGTAGTCCACGTCCAGCGGGTTCGCGGGCGCGAGGTGCACCAGGCCATGGCGCTCGGCGGCGTCGGCCAGCTGCTGGGAGCGGGGGCCGAGCGCGGTGGGCAGGTGCCCCAGGGCGAGCGCGACGGCGTCGGCGCGCAGCACGCGCCCGTCGTCCAGCCGCACCCGCTGGATTCCGTCGGCCAGCCCGGTGACGTCGACGGCCTCGGCTGCGTGCTGCACGATCCGCAGGCGAGCGGGGTCGGCGTCGGCCTCGGCGGTGGCCAGCACGTGGGCGAGATAGCGCCCGTGGGCCGCACGGGAGGCGAAGTCGCTCGGGGCGAGGCCCTCCGCGGCGAGGTGGTCGGCCAGGGTCTCGTGGCGCGAGGAGGGCACCAGGGGGTGGCAGGAGGCGTCGGGGTACATCGTGGTCTGGCAGGTGGTGGTGTTCATCAGCAGCACGTCGGGCTGGTCGTGCCGCCAGACGGCCCCGCCGCGGCCGACGTACGGATCGATGAGGTGCACGGTGAGCCCGCCGTGCCACTCGTCTCGGTGCGACGCCGCGACCAGCCGTTCGATGATCGCTGTCCCCCGGGGGCCGGCACCGATCACGGCGACGGTGCGGGCGAGGTCGGTGGCGGCGGTCATCGCACCAGTATGGCGCGAGCAGATCCGCTCCTGGACGGTCCCGGTCTGGGAGCATATGTGGCATGACGAACATCCCGCAGCCACCGCCGAGACACCTCCAGCACGGTGCTCCTGCCGTGTCCGGCGGCCCGTTCGGCGGGAAGCACGCCGCACGGATCCGGGCAATCGCGAGCTCGAGCCAGCTGCCCACAGAACGTGCCCGGGCGGACGCGATCGTGATGACCGCGTGGCTGACCGCCGGGCAGCGCGCCCAGTACGCCCCCTCGCTGCGCGCCGCAGGGCACGGCGAGGACTTCGTGGAGCATCTTGCCGATGAACGGCGGGTGGTGCTCGAGGAGGGCCCCGATCCGCAGGACGACGAGCTGGACTCGGCGAGCCGGGCGGAGCGCTCCGCCCGTCAGCTCCCCCTGCGGATCCTCGAGACGCTCCTGGTGCTGGGCGCTCTGGCCTGCTTCACGGTCGCGGCCCTGCGCACCGAGTACGGCGCCGGGATGAGCCGCGACGCCCTCCCGGACGGCATCGTCCCGCTCCTGGTGGGCACCGTGCTGTGCCTGATCGCGGGGGCCGTGGTGGGCGCGGTCGCGACTCGTCGGCGCGATCACCAGCTGCTGGACTGGGCGGTCTCCCGGCCCGGCCAGCTGGGTCGGGGCCTCCCGCTGCGTCGCCCGCTGCAGGGCGGTTCCGTGGGGCCCGCCCTGCTGCGAGGGGTGGGCCCAGCCGTGCTGGTCGCCGCCGGGGTGATCGCGATCTGTGTGGGCGCCGCCATCTTGCTGATCACGCTGCTCAGCGACGCCGACTCCGAGGCCACCACGCTGGCCCTGTGGCTGCTGGGCGGCGGCGTGCTCGCTCTGCTCCTGGCCGTGATCGCGGTGCAGCTTCGCGGCCGACGCCTCGAGCAGATCGTGCGCCGGGCCCGCGCCGCGGAATGGTTCGGCGCGCAGGGCGCGGAACGGTTCGGCGCCCAGGCCGCAGAGCAGAACCCGGATCTCCTCGAGGACACGGGCCTCGGCGAGTCCTGACCCGTCGGTCGCCCAGTGCTCTGTACGGCGCTGGCGCTGGCGCTGGTCAGTCCCCGGCGCTCAGCCCCTGCTCTCGGGCGTAGGACTCCCAGCGCGAGGCGACCGGCACGCGGCGCAGGTCCTTCCCGCCCAGCACCACCAGGGCACCGAGCCCGATGATCACAGCGAAGAGGATCATCGTGGGTCGAGGACCGGTCAGCTCGAGTCCCCAGCCCGCGACCGCCGGGGCGAGCGGCATGAGCCCCATCGCGACCATCCCCATCAGCGCGCCGATCCGACCCTGCATCGACACCGGGGTGATGTGCATGAAGAAGCCCTGGGCCGCGGCGTTCAGCGGGGCGAGGCCGATCCCCATCACCGCGTAGGCCGCACCGATCGCCAGCAGCCCCGGCGCGAACGGGACGAACACCCCGGCCACCGTCATCAGCAGGATGGGCGCGGTGACCAGCATCCCGGTGGACACCCGGTCCACCAGGCGCGGTGCGAGGAATGCGCCCAGCAGGATCGAGGCTGCGAACACCGTGTTCAACAGACCGACGCGCCCTGTCGGGACGCCGCTGGCGGTGAGGTGCAGCAGCACTGTCAGCAGCAGACCGTTCATGCCGAGGTTCACCAGGGTGGCCACTCCGAGCAGCTGGATGCGGACCCGCTGCGAGAGGGTCCAGGCCACGGCCTCTCGCAGATCATCTCGGACCCGGGTGGGGGCGTGATCCTCTGCCCGCGGGAGGTAGCGGCCCCGCATCCTCCAGGTGGCGAGCACCGAGCCGAGGTTCCCAAGCAGCTGGGCGAGCGGCGGGAACACCACGGACAGGCCGACGAGGGCGCCGCCCACCGGGCCCGCGGCCATCTCGACCGCGGCGTCGCGCCCCTCGTTGACAGCGGCGGCGCGCGCCAGCTGCGCCGGCGGGACGATCTGCTTGAGCATCGCATCAGAGGCCGCACCCAGCAGCGCGGCGCGGAATCTGTCCAGGAACGCAATCACCGCGAGCACCGCGACGCTTCCCCAGCCCGCCACGAGCACCGCGACCAGGATCGCCTGCAGGAGCACCCCGGTCGAGCCGGCGAGGAGACGCAGCCGCCGCCGGCCGAATCGATCCGCGAGGAGGCCGCCGGGGATCAGCCCCGCCAGGCCGCCGATCCCCTGGATCATCCCGACCAGGCCCGTCGCCCCGAGCGAGCCGGTCACCACGAGGGTGACCAGCGGGAAGGCGAAGGTGCCGATGCCCGTGCCCAGCTCGAGGCAGATGTCCCCGACCAGCCAGCGGCGGTACTCGGCATTGCGGCGCAAGGGCGGCGGAGCGGGTGCGGCGGTCGTCATGCCGAGAACAGTAGACCGACTTCGCCCCTTGCACAACAAATGGTGCGCACTGCTTCTTGCGCAGTCTCCCGTGCGCAGCAACCCCTGCGCATCACATGGTGCACGCTTCGCCGAACTCCGTACACTCGGGTCATGAGCTCCACCTCGGACGACGACGCGACCACTCCCCCGCGGCACGCCACGCAGGAGCAGCTGCGAGCGCTCGCCCACCCCCTGCGCCTGGACATCGTCGAGCGGGTGGGACGTCGCGGGACGGCCCGTGCGGCCGATGTCGCCGCCGACCTCTCGATCCCCGCGAACTCTGTGAGCTACCACCTGCGGATCCTCGCTCGCGGCGGCGTGATCGAGGAGGCCCCCGAGGCGGCCCGCGACCGCCGCGACCGGGTGTGGAAGCTGACCCAGAGCTCCTTCTCCTTCCGCAGCGGCAGGCACTCGACCAACGATCCGACCAGCATCGATGCCGAGTATCTCGCTGCCTCGGGGGCGACCTCACTCGCGGCCTTCGATCGGATGCGCTCCGCCTGGGGTGCCGAGATCGCGCGGCAGAGGGCGGCCCCGGACCACGCGGACATCACCTCGCTCTACGCCTCGGACCTCCGCCTCTCGAGGGAGCAGGCACAGGAGCTGAACGCGCTCATCCAGGCCACGCTCTCGGACTACGACACGCTCAACCGTGACGAGCAGGGCGTCGAGATCCCGGGCGACCCCGATTCCACGCACGAGGCCTTCTCGTACCAGGTCCTCTGGGCTGCGGTCCCCCTCCGCACGGCGCCCGGCGAGCACACCGCCGGGCACCACGACTGACCCGGAGCCGCACCAGGATGTGCTGTTCCCCGCTGGTCGCTGGGCAGGACGGGCATTCCCCAGCCCGTGCTTCGTAGACTGACCCCATGACTACGACGACGCCCTCCCCCGCCACCCACGCCTGGGGCATCGGCCTCGCCACGCTCGCCGCGGACGGCTCCACCCTGGAGACCTGGTACCCCGCCCCGCAGCTCGGCGAGGCCCCCGCCGCCCCGGAGTCCGAGCCGCTGCACGCACAGCTGGCCGCCGCCGCCCGCACCGACGACGTGCGCGGCACCACCCAGGAGGTCGTGGTGCGCGCGCTCGAGCTCGCCGCCGCCCCGGAGGACACCTCCGACGCCTACCTGCGCCTGCACCTGCTCTCCCACCGTCTCGTGCAGCCCAACGCCCAGAATCTCGACGGACTCTTCGGGACGCTCACCAACGTCGTGTGGACCTCCGAGGGCCCCTGCGCCGTGGCCGGCTTCGAGGAGACCCGCCTGCGCCTGATCGCCGCCGGCCGCACCCCCACCGTGTTCGGCGTCGACAAGTTCCCGCGCATGGTCGACTATGTGCTGCCCACCGGGGTGCGCATCGGCGACGCGGACCGCGTGCGCCTGGGCGCCCACCTCGCCGAGGGCACCACCGTCATGCACGAGGGCTTCGTGAACTTCAACGCCGGCACGCTGGGCACCTCGATGGTCGAGGGCCGCATCTCCCAGGGCGTCATCGTCGAGGACGGTTCCGACGTGGGCGGCGGCGCCTCCACCATGGGCACCCTCTCCGGCGGCGGCACCGAGCGTGTGCGCATCGGCAAGCGGGCCCTCGTGGGCGCTGAGGCCGGGATCGGCATCGCGCTCGGTGACGACAGCGTGGTCGAGGCCGGCCTGTACCTCACCGCCGGCACGAAGGTCGAGGTCGTCGGCGAGAAGACCCAGCAGAGCCAGCAGGGTGCCGGCGCCGACGAACCGCATGTCGTCAAGGCCCGCGAGCTCTCCGGGGTGCCGAACCTGCTGTTCCGTCGCAACTCCCTGACCGGCGCGGTCCAGGCGGTGGCCCGCGAGGGTCAGACCGTCGAGCTCAACGCCGCCCTGCACGCGAACTGATCGCACGAGGGGGCACGAGGTGGCGCGACGCACGGGCACACAGCGCTCGTTCACCCGCCACCTCGTCATCCCCCTGGTGATGGTGCTGCTGCTCGCCGGGATCGCGGGCGGCTCCTATCTCGCCCTGCAGCGCTACGGCTCCCCCGCGCACGCCGGGACCTGCACGGCGAGCGGGCTGGGCACCTCGCACCGCTACTCGACGGAGCAGACGGCGAACGCCGCGCTGATCAGCGCGGTGGCCGTGGACCGCGGTCTGCCCCCGCGCGCCGCCTCGATCGCTCTGGCGACCGCGTTCCAGGAATCGCGGCTGCAGAACATCGACCACGGGGACCGCGATTCCCTCGGACTGTTCCAGCAGCGACCCTCGCAGGGCTGGGGCAGCGCGGAGGAGATCCTGGATCCGGTCTATTCCACCAATGCCTTCTACGACGTGCTCGAGGAGATCGACGGATACGCCACCGCCGACATCAACGACGTCGCCCAGGAGGTCCAGCGCAGCGGCTTCCCCGAGGCCTATCGGGACCACGAGACCGAGGGGCGCCTGTACGCCTCCGCCCTGACCGGTCAGTCCGACGCGAACCTGGTGTGCTCCCTGGACGACGTCGGCTCCACCGTCTCCCCCGAACAGCTGCGTGCCGAGCTGACCCGGCAGTTCCCGCGCCTGAGCGAGGCGGGCCGGCTCACCTCCGCGCTGTCCGGCGCCGCGGCCTCCGCCCCGCAGGTCCCGGCGTCCGCAGGCGCGACGGCGCTGGTCATCGGGGCCGACGGGGACCCGTCCGTCGGCTGGGCGGTCGCCAACTGGGCCGTCGCCCGCGCGGCGGACGACGGCGTGGTCCAGGTGTCCTACCAGGGACGCACCTGGGACCGGTCCCAGCGGGGTGAGGAGGCTGCGGCCTGGTCGGCCATCGACGGAGGCGACCCGGACCAGGTCGTGGTGCTCGTCAGCGGGTCCTGACGACCGTGGGGCCGACGCAGGGTGACGGAGTGCGCGGGGTCCCGCGTAGCCTCTCCCCCATGAGCGACGCCCTCCCCGTCCGGCAGCCCGTCCCGCAGATCGTCGCCCACCGCGGCGACCCGATCCACGAGGTCGAGAACACCCTCGCCGCGATCCGGCGCGCCCATCACGACGGCGCGGAGATGGTCGAGGTCGACCTCCGGCTGACGGCCGACGGGGACTGCGTGCTCCTGCACGATGCGACCACCGCGCGCCTGTGGGGGATCGACCGCCCGGTGAGTGACCAGCGCACCGCAGAGCTCCCTGAGGGGGTCCCGCTGCTCCGCGACGCCCTGGCCGCCACCCCTGCACGGCTGCTGCTCGACATCCCCGATGACGACCCCGCCGACGATCTCGCGCGCGCGGCCGTGGGCGTGGCCCGCGAGGCCGGGGTGGACGTCGTGTTCTGCGGCGAGGAGACCGCGATGCAGGCGGTGCGGGCCGCGGATCCCACCGTCGAGATCCGGCTGACGTGGAAGACTCTCGACCCTCTCCCTGACGCTCTCGTCGAGCAGCTGCGGCCGAGCTCCTGGAACCCGCCGCACGAGCTGGTGGACGCGGCGTCGATCGTGCTCGCCCGGACGCAGGGCCTCGCCGTGACCTGCTGGACGGTCGACGACATCGATCGGGCGCGCGAGCTCGCCGCCCTCGGGGTCGACGCCATCACCTCGAACCGGGCCGGAGAGCTGCGCGCCGCGCTGCAGGGAAGGTGACCCCGGACGACGAGCTGTCCCGCCACGTCGCACCGACGACGAGACCCTGACCTCGACGACGAGACCCTGACCTCAGCGCCCCTCGCGGGGTGTCGTGGTCAGGGTCGTCATGCGCCGTCTCGCGCGGGCAGTGCAGAGATCAGTCGCGGCCGTCGAGATCCGCCTTGAGCCCTGCCAGGCGCAGCTCGCTGGTGCCGGTGCGCCCCGTCATGGGCACGTAGGACCGCTCGGAGTGACCGGTGTAGATCTGGCGCGGGCGCCCGATCTTGGTCTCGGGATCGTGGACCATCTCCTGCCACTGGGCGATCCAGCCCGGCAAGCGGCCGATCGCGAACAGGACGGTGAACATCTCCGTCGGGAAGCCGATCGCGTTGTAGATGAGCCCGGTGTAGAAGTCGACGTTCGGGTAGAGCTTGCGCTCCACGAAGTAGTCGTCCTTCAGGGCGATCTCCTCGAGCTTCATCGCGAGCTCGAGGCGCTCGTCATGGATGCCGAGGCGCTCGAAGACGTCGTCGGCGATCTTCTTCACGATGCGAGCGCGCGGATCGTAGTTCTTGTAGACCCGGTGGCCGAAGCCCATGAGCCGGATCCCGTCCTCCTTGTTCTTCACCTTCTCCATGAAGTCGCGCGGGTCCATGTTCTCGGCCTGCATCTGGTCGAGCATGTCCATCACCGCGGCGTTGGCACCGCCGTGGGCGGGGCCCGAGAGCGCGCCGATGCCGGCGGCGATCGAGGTGAACAGGTTCGCCTGCGAGGAGCCCACCAGGCGCACGGCCGAGGTGGAGCAGTTCTGCTCGTGGTCGGCGTGGAGAATCAGCAGCTGCTCCATCGCGCGCACCACGACCGGGTCGGCGATGTAGTCCTCGACCGGGAAGCCGAAGGTCAGGCGCAGGAAGTTCTCGATCAGCGAGAGCCGGTTGTCCGGGTACAGCAGCGCATGGCCCTGGGCGATGCGGTGCGCGTAGGCGGCCATCGTGGGCATCTTCGCGAGCAGCCGTACGGAGGACAGCCGCACCTGCTCCTCGTCGAAGGGATCCAGGGAGTCCTGGTAGAAGGTCGACAGCGCGGAGGTGCCGGCCTGCAGCACGGCCATCGGGTGGGCGTCGCGCGGGTAGCCGTCGAACATGCGCTTGAAGCGCTCGTCGAGCAGGGTGCGGCGCTCCACCTGGGCCTCGAAGTTGTCGAGCTGGCCGTTCGTGGGCAGCTCGCCGTTGATGAGCAGGTAGGAGACCTCCAGGAAGGAGGACTTCTCCGCGAGCTGCTCGATCGGGTACCCGCGGTAGCGCAGGATGCCCTCGTCGCCGTCGATGAAGGTGATCGCCGACTTCGCGTTCGCGGTGTTCATGAAACCGGGGTCGTAGGTGACCTCACCGGTCTCCTTGCGCAGCGGGCCGATCGAGATGCCCGAGTTCCCCTCGACAGCAGGGACGATCGGCAGCTCGAGGGACTTCTCGCCGTGCGTGAGCTGGGCAGAGGGGTTCGCGTGATCCATGGGCTCTCCGTTGTGCAGTATCGGATCGGTGGTGCGCGCAGGGCGCAGGGTTCAGGGGTGCGAGAGGCGCCGGGCGGCGGCGCTGATCCGCTCGTCGGTCGCGGTCAGGGCGACGCGGACGGAGTTCGCGCCCCCCTCACCATAGAACATCCCCGGAGCCACGAGGACCCCGAGGTCAGCGAGACGTTCGACGCTGGTCATCGAGTCCTCGCCGAAGCTCGTCCACAGGTACAGGCCGGCCTGGGAGCCGTGAATCGTGCCGCCGGCGGCCTGCAGCGCAGGCTCCAGGATGGCGCGGCGCGAGCGGTAGACCTCCCGCTGCGCGGCCACGGCCGCATCATCGCCGAGGGCCACGGTCATCGCGGCCTGCATCGGCCCGGGGAGCATCATGCCGGCCTGCTTGCGCACGGCCACCAGCTCCCCGACCAGCGACGGGTCACCGGCGACGAAGGCCGCCCGGTAGCCGGCCAGGTTGGACTGCTTGGACAGCGAGTACACGCACAGCACGCCGTCGAGATCGCCGCCGTTCACGCGCGGATCCAGCACCGAGGGGACCTCGTCGACGGTCCACGGCAGCAGCGCGTAGCACTCGTCGGAGGCCACGACGATGCCGCGGCCGCGGGCCCAGTCGAGGATCGCCGCCATCTGCGCAGCGGTGAGGACCTCACCGGTCGGGTTCGACGGGGAGTTCAGCCAGAGCAGTCGGATGCGGCTCGCGTCCGACGAGTCGGGCAATGCCGCATCACCGCGCGCCGCGAGGTCCGCCATGTCCACCGCCAGCGGCTCGGCGCCGACGAAGCGGGCGCCGATGTCGTAGGTCGGGTAGGCGATGTGCGGGAACGCGACGACGTCTCCTGCTCCGATGCCGAGCTGGAAGGGCAGGTGCGCGACGAGCTCCTTGGAGCCGACGGTGGGCAGCACGCCGTCGACGTCGAGCTGCTCGGGAGCGGACCGATGACGACGCACGAAGTCCACGAGAGCCGCCCGGAGCGCCGGGGTGCCGATGGTCGTCGGGTAGCCGGAGCTGTCCGCGGCGGCGGCGAGCGCCTGCTGCACCGAGGTGGGCGTGGGATCCACCGGGGTGCCCACGGAGAGGTCGACGAGGCCGTCCGGATGGGCCGACGCACGCCGCTTGGCGTCGGCCAACGCGTCCCAGGGGAAGGCGGGCAGCCGGGCCGCGAGGCCACGGCGGACGCTGCCGGCGGACGTCCGGGAAGCCGTGGAGGAGTCTGAGGTCCGGGACATGTCGCTCATCGGTCAGGCCAGCGGATTGGTCTGCGCGGGCAGGGCCTCGACGAGCGGGTGATCCTTGTCGATCACGCCCATCTTCGCCGCGCCGCCCGGCGCTCCGAGATCGTCGAAGAAGTCGACGTTGGCCTTGTAGTAGTCGGCCCACTGATCCGGGGTGTCATCCTCGTAGAAGATCGCCTCGACGGGGCACACGGGCTCGCAGGCGCCGCAGTCCACGCACTCGTCGGGCTGGATGTACAGCATCCGATTGCCTTCGTAGATGCAGTCCACGGGGCACTCGTCGACGCAGGCACGGTCCTTCACGTCGACGCAGGGCAGGGCGATGACGTAGGTCATGGGCAGCATCCTTCCGGCAGGGAGACGCCTTCATTCTGTCATCCCCGACCTGCCCGGTCCCGCCGATCCGGGGCCCGAGCGGCGGACGTGACACGACGAACACCTCTGTCGCGCTAGCCTCGCAGGATGAGCAGGCACGACGGGCACCCCAGCGATCCTTCTGACGGCCCCCTCGACGACCCCCGGGACGTCTCTGTCCCGGGGCATCGGATGCGCGCCGGCTGGGCTCCGTTCCTCCAGGTCGGGACCCGGGTGGTGCTGCGCTACGCGATCGACCGGGAGGCCTCTCCGCACGGGGAATCGATGAGCGATGCCCTGGGCACGATCCTGGAGGTCGACGAGGCATCCATCCAGGTGATGACCCGGCGCGGCGAGAGGCGGGTCCCGCGGGCCCTGGTCATCGCCGCGAAGGAGGTTCCTCCCCCGCCGGTGCGCCGTCCTCGGGCCGCGCCTGCTCCGGAGTCTGAGCCTGGGCCCGGTCCTGGATCTGTGCCTGAGCCGGGGCCCGGGTCGCCCTGAGGATGTAGTCGACAGCGGACAGCACGTGCAGCACCACCGAGATCCACAGCAGCACCCGCACCGCACCGAGCAGGCCCGGAGCCCAGGCCGCGGCGGCCACGAGCAGGAACACCGAGGTCATGAGCGCGAAGGTGCGCGCCTTCCCGATCCGGGACACCTCGAGCCGGCCTCCCAGCGCCGCGCGCGTGGCCAGGAGCACCATCGCCACATCAGCGACGACGATGATGATCAGGGCCAGCCAGGGCAGGAGTCCCGCAACCGCGAGAGTCGCCGTGATGGCGGCGAGTCCCAGCCGGTCCGCGATCGGGTCGATGATCTCGCCCGTGCGGCTGGTCTGGTCGAGCGCGCGGGCCAGCATCCCGTCGATCCAGTCGGTCGATGCCCAGGCCAGGAGGAGCACCACGGCAAGGGTGTCCGGGCTGTCCAGGAGCAGCGCGCACACCGGGGCCAGCAGCACGAACCGGACGAGGGTGACGAGGTTCGGGATCGTCGCCCAGTCGGGACGACGGGACGTGCTCATGGGCGCCGGTGTCGCCACAGCGTGATGGCCAGCAGCGCGAGGAACGGGATCGCGATCCCGAGGCCCTGCACGATCCACCCGGAGTACTGCGGCTGATCGCCGATGACGGCCGGCATCAGCACGCCGCCACCGGCGCCGTTGCCCAGGAACGGCGCCGCGAGGAGACCCCAGAGACCGCCGAGCACCAGCAGCGGCAGCCGGGCCCCGGTCGCGGCGTAGAGGAACACGCAGGCGACGATCTGGAACAGAGCGCCGAGGAGGAGCCCGACCGGGAGGTCCAGGCCGAGCACATCCAGCTGCATCCGATGCGTCGTGATCATCAGCAGCACCGAGATCACCGTCAGCACGACCCCCATCACCACCTGGAGGATCCGGGCGGGGATGGAGGTCGTGTCGACCGTCGTGGGCCTCGTCGGCCGAGGACTCGCGTCCGTCACGGGATCACTTCCCGGACTTGGCCTTCGACCGGGCGCGGTTGCGCTCGTTGGCGTCGAGGAGGACCTTGCGGATGCGGACGACCTCGGGGGTCACCTCGACGCACTCGTCGTCGTTGGTGAACTCGAGGGACTCCTCGAGCGTGAGCCGGCGCGGCGGCACCAGGTTCTCGAAGGAGTCCGACGATGCGGCACGCATGTTCGTCAGCTTCTTCTCCTTCGTGATGTTCACGTCCATGTCCTCGTTGCGGGAGTTCTCCCCGACGACCTGGCCTGCATACACCTCGGAGGTGGGCTCGACGAAGAACGAGCCGCGCTCCTGGAGGTTGATCATCGCGAAGGGGGTGACGGTGCCGGCGCGGTCGGCGACCAGCGAGCCGGTGGCGCGGAACTCGATGTTCCCCATCCACGGCTCGAAGCCGTCGGCGTAGGACGAGGCGATGCCGTTGCCGCGCGTCTCGGTCATGAACCGGGTGCGGAAGCCGATCAGGCCGCGCGACGGGACGGTGAACTCCATGCGCACCCAGCCGGAGCCGTGGTTGCTCATGGTCTCCATACGGCCCTTGCGGGACGCCATCAGCTGGGTCACGGTGCCGAGGTACTCCTCGGGCACGTCGATGGTCATGCGCTCGACAGGCTCATGCTTGCGCCCGTCGATGTCGCGGGTGAGCACCTTCGGCTTGCCGACGGTGAGCTCGAAGCCCTCACGACGCATCTGCTCGACGAGGATCGACAGGGCGAGCTCGCCGCGGCCCTGCACCTCCCAGGCGTCGGGACGCTCGGTGGGGAGCACCTTCAGGGACACGTTGCCGACCAGCTCCTGGTCGAGACGGTCCTTGACCTGGCGGGCGGTGAGCTTGTGCCCCTTGCCGTTCTTGCCGGCCAGCGGGGAGGTGTTGATGCCGATGGTCATCGAGATCGCGGGATCGTCGATGGTGATCAGCGGCAGCGGGCGCGGGTCCGCGAGGTCGGCGAGGGTCTCACCGATCATGATCTCGGGGATGCCGGCCACGGCGACGATGTCGCCCGGACGGGCCACGCCGGTCATGGGAACGCGGGTCAGGCCCTTGGTCTCCAGCAGCTCGGTGATCTTGACCTGCTTGGTGGTCCCGTCCTGCGTGCACCATGCGACCTGCTGGCCCTTGGCCAGCTCGCCGTTCTTGATGCGCAGCAGCGCGAGGCGGCCCAGGAACGGCGAGGCGTCGAGGTTGGTCACGTGCGCCTGCAGCGGGACCTCGTCATCGTAGCTCGGAGCCGGGATCGACTCGAGGATCGTCTTGAACAGCGGCTCGACGGTCTCCTCCTCGGGGAGGGTGCCGTCGGCGGGCTGCGTGGTCGACGCGCGGCCGGCCTTGCCGGAGGCGTAGACGACGGGCACGTCCAGCACGGCGTCGAGGTCGATGTCGGGCATCTCCTCGGCGAGGTCGGAGGCCAGGCCCAGCAGCAGGTCGGTGGCTTCGCCGACGACCTCTTCGATGCGGGCGTCGGGACGGTCGACCTTGTTGACCACGAGGATCACGGGGAGCTTCGCGGCCAGCGCCTTGCGCAGCACGAAGCGGGTCTGCGGGAGGGGGCCCTCGGAGGAGTCCACCAGCAGCACGACACCGTCGACCATGGACAGGCCGCGCTCGACCTCGCCGCCGAAGTCGGCGTGGCCGGGGGTGTCGATGACGTTGATGGTGATGCCATCGGGCTCGCCGATCCCTGCGGCCGACGGGCCGACGTAGCGGATCGCCGTGTTCTTCGCGAGGATGGTGATGCCCTTCTCGCGCTCCAGCTCGCCCGAGTCCATCGCCCGCTCATCGTGCGTGTCGTGGTCGCCGAATGCGCCACCCTGGGTCAGCATGGCGTCGACGAGCGTGGTCTTGCCGTGGTCGACGTGGGCGACGATGGCGACGTTTCGCAGGTCGTTGCGGAGGCGGAGAGTCATACGCGAGGGCTCGTTTCAGGTTGCGCGTCGGGTCGGGGACCGTGCAGCGCCTGACCGCACCGCTGTGCGGCCCGCTCCAGGGCCTCGGTGAGTCTATCGGCCTGGAGCACAAAGGTCAGCGGTCTGTCGATGAGACGTTCGACGCTGTCCGACCCGCGACCACGGCGACGGTCAGCGCGATGAGCGTCCCGAGCACCAGCTGGACGGCGACCGGATGGCTCCAGACGGAGCCGGGCTCCTCCCCTGCCACGTGCTCGGCGACGGTGACCGGATCCGCGTAGAAGAAGGAGCAGGTCAGGAGGGAGACTGCGAACATCCAGGAGGCCGCGATCGCCACGAGCTCCAGCCACCTCACGCCCCTCATAAGACTCGCCCGAGCCGATCCGCGGACGGATTCCCGACGGATCGGCGGATTCTGCACCGGTTCGTCGGCGGGAGAGTCGCCGCGGTCCGCCCCCGCCGAGGCCGCCAGCTGCCGCCGCTGACCGGCGAGCAGTGCGATCATCCCTCCGCCGAAGACCAGGAGCAGCAGTGCGAGTGTGATCGACGCCACCTCGCCCGTCAGGAGCGGACCGACCATGCTCCCGTCGGTGTCCCGCATCGCGGGGAACGCCCACCGTGGGATGACGAGAGCACCCCACAGCATCCCGACCCCGATGCCCGCGATGAGGGCGGCCGCTCGGCGGAAGGACATCCAGCGCGCGAGCAGCGGCCAGAGCGCATGAACGCCGACAGCGAGGGCGATCTCCAGCAGGAGATCGCCGACAACGCCGCCGACGCCGCTGCTGCGGGACGCGCCGAAGCCACTGCTCCGCGAACCGCTGATGCTGCGCGAGAGACGAGGTCGGGTGAGGGAGGACCAGGCAGCTTCCTTCGCCGCTCGTGCGCGGGCCGAGTCCTCGGCCCGCGCACGATCCGCCGCAGCGGGGTCCTCGCTCATCGGCTCACTCACTCCTGGGCTCACTCACTCTCGGGAACAGCCGCTGTGAGGAGCAATCGCTCGTGGGAGCGATCGTTCCTCGGATCAGGTGCTCGCCGGATCAGAGAGTGCTCAGACGTGGCCCGCCTCGGAGAACGGGTCGATGACGCCGTCGTCCTGCGGCGAACCGTCGACCTGCTCGTCCTCGACCGCCGCGTCCGGGGCGTCGACGTCGATGGTCTCCGACCCCGCGAGCGGGATGGAGCCGCCGGGGATCGCCGCCAGCAGGCGCTTGGTGTAGTCCTGCTGCGGGGCGTGGAAGACCTCATCGGTGGTCCCCTGCTCGACGACTTTCCCCTTCTCCATGACCAACGTGCGGTCGGCGATCTGCCGCACCACGGCGAGGTCGTGAGTGATGAAGAGGTAGGACAGCCCCAGCTCGGACTGCAGATCGTTGAGCAGCTCGAGCACCTGGGACTGGACCAGCACGTCGAGCGCGGAGACCGCCTCGTCGCAGATCACGACCTCCGGATCCAGGGCCAGGGCGCGCGCGATCGCGATGCGCTGGCGCTGGCCGCCCGAGAGCTCGTTGGGATAGCGACGCATCATCTCCGCCGGCAGCGCGACCTTGTCGAGCAGGTCGCGGACCTTCGCCTCACGGCTCTTCGAGTCCCCGATGCCGTGCAGGCGCAACGGCTCCTCGATCGTGTTGTAGATCGAGTACATCGGGTCCAGGGTGCCGTAGGGGTTCTGGAAGATCGGCTGCACGCGGCGACGCAGCGACTTCAGCTCCTTGCCCTTGTACGTGGTCACGTCCTTGCCCTCGAAGAGCACGCGCCCCGAGGTCGGCTCGAGGAGCTTCAGGACCATCTGGGCCACGGTGGACTTGCCCGACCCGGACTCCCCCACGATCGCCGTGGTGGTACCGCGTTCGATCTCGAAGGAGACCTTGTCGACTGCGGTGAAAGGCGTGGTCTTCCAGGGCACGTTCCCGCGGATCGGGAACTCCTTGGTGAGGTCCTGCACCTGGATCACGGCATCGGAGCTCACCTCGCCGTAGCCGAACTGCGGGCCCGCGTGCTCGGCCTGCGTCGACGGGTCGGTTGGGGTGGGGCCCGTCGGGGTGGAGACCGTCAGCGACGGGACCTTCGGACCCGACAGCTTCGGGGCGGAGTACGTCGGCCGCTGCACAGCAGAGGCCCCGTCCGTCTCCTCCGCCGCGGGTGTGCCCGATCCGGAGACCAGACGACGCGACGCCAGCGAGGGCGCCGCCGCGATCAGCCGCTTCGTGTAGGGATGCTGCGGGTTCTGCAGCAGCTCGATCGCGGGACCGGACTCGACGATCTGGCCCTTGTACATGACCACCAGGTGCTGGGCGCGCTCAGCGGCCAGGCCCAGATCGTGGGTGATCAGCAGGACCGCCACGCCGAGCTCCTCGGTGAGGGTGTCGAGGTGATCGAGGATCTGCTGCTGCACGGTCACGTCGAGCGCGCTGGTCGGCTCATCCGCGATGAGCAGCTTGGGACGGGCCGCCAGGCCCATCGCGATCAGGGCGCGCTGCTTCATGCCGCCGGAGAACTCGTGAGGGTACTGGTTCGCCCGGCGCGCCGCATCGGGCAGGCCGGCCTCCTCGAGCAGCTCCACGGAACGGGCACGGGCCTTGGCCCCCCGCGCGACCCCGTTGGCGGCGAGCGCCTCGGTGATCTGGGCGCCCACCTTCCACATGGGGTTGAGGTTGCTCATCGGGTCCTGCGGGACGAGCCCGATCTCGCTGCCGCGCAGGGCGAGGATTTCCCGGGTCGGGACCGCGGTGATGTCCCGGCCGCCGAAGCGGATGCTGCCGCCGGTGATCGAGCCGTTCTTCGGAAGCAGGCGGGCGATGCTCATCGCCGTCGTGGACTTGCCGGAGCCGGACTCGCCGACGATCGCGACCGTCTCGCCGGGATAGACGGACAGGCTCGCCCCACGGACGGCGCGGACCTCTCCGTTCGTGGTCCCGAAGGTGATCTCGAGATCAGAGATCTCCAGCAGCGGGTCGTTGCCCGCTGCGCTCCCCGCGTCGGGGGCTGCTGCGGTGTTCGTGGAGGTGGTCATCGCTTCCTCGCCTTCGGATCGAGGGCGTCGCGCACCGCGTCGCCGAGCATGATGAAGCTCAGCACGGTGATCGCGAGCGCCATCGAGGGGTAGAAGAGCATCATCGGCTGGGTGCGCAGCGCCGGTCGGGCGTCGGAGATGTCCCCGCCCCAGGAGACCGAGCTCGCAGGAAGGCCCACGCCGAGGAAGGACAGCGTCGCCTCGGCCACGATGTACACACCGAGGTTCACGGTGGCGGTGACGATCACCGGGGCGATCGCGTTGGGCACGACGTGCTTGACGAGGTTGGTCACCGAGTTGGCGCCCAGTGCCGTCGAGGCGGTCACGAAGTCCTGGTTCTTCACCGAGATGACCGAGCCGCGCATGATGCGGGCGACGTTGGTCCAGCCGAAGACGCCCAGCACCAGGATCACCATCGGCACGTTCATCGACTCGACCCGGTTGGCGATGACGATCGCCCCCAGGATCAGCGGGATCGCGAAGAAGATGTCCGTGACGCGGGACAGGATCGCATCGAAGACGCCGCCCACATAGCCGGCCAGGGCACCCAGGACGCCGCCGATGAGCGTCGCCAGGATCATCGTGAAGAAGCCGACCATCACCGAGGTGCGGGTCCCGTAGAGCACGCGGGCCAGGACGTCATAGCCCTGCCTCGTGGTCCCGAAGGGATGCTCGCTGCTCGGCGGCTGATTGGCCTTCGAGATGTCCCCGTAGTTCGGGTCCTGCCCGGTCAGCAGACCCGGGAAAGCCGCGACGAACAGGATGACCACGATCAGTGCCGCGGAGATCAGGAAGACGGGGTTGCGGACCAGGTTGCGGCCGGCCTCCGCCCACATCGAGCGGGGCGCGGACGTGGTGTCCACGGCGTCGACCGCCTGCAGGGGGGTCTCGTCCAGCGGGGCGACGAAGTGCGTCGCCGCGGGTCGGACGGAACGGGTGACGGGTTCACTTCGCATAGCGGATCCTCGGGTCGAGAACGGCGTAGAGCAGGTCCACGATCAGGTTGGCGACCAGGAAGATGATCACCAGCAGCGTCACCACGGACACGATCATCGGGCTCTCGCCGTCGTTGATGGCGCGGAAGAGCAGCGAGCCGATGCCGCTGATGTTGAAGATGCCCTCCGTGACGATCGCGCCGCCCATCAGCGCACCCAGATCCGCACCGATGAAGGTGACGACCGGGATCAGGGAGTTGCGCAGGATGTGCTTGGAGACGACCCCGCCGCGGGAGAGTCCCTTGGCGGTCGCCGTGCGCACGTGGTCCGCGGTGGCGACCTCGGCGATCGAGGTGCGGGTCAGGCGCAGCACATAGGCGAACGACACGGCGCCGAGCACGGCGCCGGGTACCAGCAGGTTCTGCCACGAGGGGTCGCGCCCCACGTTCACCGGGGCGACGCCGAGCTGCACGCCGAGCACGAACTGGGCGATGAAGCCGATGACGAAGGTGGGGACCGCGATGACGAGCAGCGACACCATCAGCAGCGTGGTGTCGATCAGCGTGCCCTTCTTCAGACCCGAGATGACACCGGCGACCACGCCGAAGACGCTCTCGATCACGACGGCGATGATCGCGAGCCGGAAGGTGACGGGGAAGGCCGCCTTGATCTGGTCGATGATCGGCCGGCCGTTGAACCCGATGCCGAAGTCTCCCTGGAAGAGATTCCCCAGATAGATCAGCCACTGGATGAGCACGGGTTTGTCGAGGTTGTACTGCGCGCGCAGCTTGTCGGCCACGGCCGGGGAGATCGGCTTGTCACCCGCGATCGCCGCGATGGGGTCGCCGGAGGAGACGAAGGCCATCAGGTAGACGATGAGGGTGGCGCCGAGGAAGACGGGGATCATCTGCAGCAGTCGCCGCCCGATGTACCAGATCACGTCGGTCACCTTCGGTTGAGGGAGCGCGGGGCGAGGAAAGAAGGGGAACAGCCGTCCGTCCATGGCCCCGGCACATGGACGTGCGACGGCGGGAGACGGCACCAGGGCCGCCTCCCGCCGGAGGTCGCGATCAGAGGATCACTTGGTGATCGCGTAGTACAGCGGGACGGTGTCCCAGCCGTACTCCACGTTCGAGACCAGGTCCGAGAACCCGCCGAAGGTGTTCTGGTACCACAGCGGCAAGGCCGGGAGATCTTCCATGAGGATGGCCTCGGCGGCGTGGAACTTCTCGTTCGCGGCGTCGATGTCCGGTGCGGCGAGGCCTTCCTTCAGCAGGTCGTCGAACTCCGGGTTCTTGTAGTCGCCGTCGTTGCTGCCCTTGCCGTCCGCCGCGGCGGAGGAGTAGATCGGGCCGAGGAAGTTGTAGACGGAGGGGTAGTCCGCCTGCCAGCCGGAGCGGAAGGCACCCTCCATCGTGCGGGCCGTGATCTGCTCACGGAACTCGCCGAAGGCGGGGAACGGGTTCGGCGTGGCCTCGATGCCGAGGGTGTTCTTGACCGAGTTGCACACGGCCTCGACCCAGTCCTTGTGCGGGGAGTCGGCGTTGTAGGCCAGGGTGAAGGGGCCCTTGAAGGGCTGGATCTTCTCGGCCTCGGCCCACAGCTCCTTGGCCTTGGCCTCGTCGAACTCGAGGACCTCCGCGCCGGGGATGTCGGTGGCGCCGCCGCCATCGATCACGGGGGCGACGAAGTCCGTCGCGGGGCTGCGGGTGCCGTAGAACAGCGAGTCGCAGATCGCCGTGCGGTCGATGGCGTACGAGAGCGCCTGGCGGCGGATCTTGCCCGCCTCCCCGGAGAAGTCCGGATCGTCCTGCGGGATGGTGAAGGACTGGAACACCGCGCCCGGGGCGTTGATGGCGCGGTCACCGAGCTCGTCCTCGAAGGTGGACAGGGCCGAGGTCGGGATGATGTCCGAGACGTCGACGTTGCCCGAGAGCATGTCGTTGTAGAGCGTCTCGTCATCCGCGTAGACGACGAAGGTGACGCCGGAGTTCTGGGCGGCGCGGGGGCCGTCGTACTCCGGGTTCGGGACGAGCACGATCTCGGCGTCGTGGGTCCAGGAGTCGACCATGTAGGGGCCGTTGCCGATGGGGGCCTCGCCGTAGGCGTCGATGTCCTCGAAAGCCGAGGGCGGCATCGGCGAGTAGGCCGAGTAGCCCAGGCGCGAGGAGAAGTCGGCCTGCGTGGAGACCAGCTTGACGGTGAAGCTCGTGTCGTCGACGACCTTCAGACCGGAGAGCGTGAGGTCCTTGGTCGCGTCATCGGCGGCGACCTCGTCGAAGCCCTCGATGGGCTGGAAGAAGGACTGGCTCTTCTGGGCGTTGGCGGTGTTGGCGCCGAAGTTCCAGGCGTCCACGAAGTTCTGCGCGGTGAGCGCGGTGCCGTCGGAGAACTTCAGACCCTCACGGATCGTGATGGTCCAGTTCTGGTTGTCCTCGGACTCGATGGACTCCGCGACCTCGTTCTCGACCTTGCCCTCGGCGTCGTAGTAGACGAGCCCGGAGAAGACCGACGTGATGATTCGACCGCCGCCCACCTCGCTGGTGTTCGTCGGGACCAGGGGGTTCTCCGGCTCGGTGCCGTTGGCGAGGATGGGCTCGCCCGTTCCTCCGCCGGCATCGCTGCCGGAACCGGAACCGGTGTCGCCGCCGGAGCAGGCGGCCAAGGTGACAGCTGCGGCACCGCCGGCGGCGGTGCCCAGCATCATCGATCGTCGCGAAATAGCCATGGGATCTCCTGGGATGACTGAGCTGGATTCGTCGCGCTCCGTTGCGCACGACGCGTCCCTCAGTGTGCACCCTCACCTGTCAAGAACTATCCATCAGTCGGTCACAAATCGGTCTCGGGCCCTTTTCAACCACCTTGACCAGGGCAGCTAAAACACACTGACCGGGCACGACGTTCTTCTCGTGAAGGGTGTTGAATGGCCTCATGACTGCTCCGACCACGCCCTCCGCCCCCATCGATCCCACGAGCACCGACGCGTGGGCCTCCCTCGAGGCGCACAACCTCGAGCTGACCGGGTCACTGCGCGAATGGTTCGACGCGGACCCCGAGCGTGCGCAGCGCTTCAGCGCCGACGCCGCGGACCTCCACGTCGACCTGTCCAAGAACCTCGTGACCGCCGAGACCCTCGAGCTCCTGCAGCAGCTCGCCCGTGAGGTCGGCGTGGAGGCGCACCGCGACGCCATGTTCGCCGGCGCCCACATCAACACCACCGAGGACCGCGCGGTGCTCCACACCGCGCTGCGCCGCCCCGCCGGCGCCTCCCCCGCCCTCGAGGTCGACGGACAGCAGATCGACGAGGACGTCCACGAGACCCTGCAGCGGGTCTACGACTTCGCCGACTCCGTGCGCTCCGGCGAGTGGACCGGCGTGACCGGCAAGCGCATCGAGACCGTCGTCAACATCGGCATCGGCGGCTCGGACCTGGGCCCCGTCATGGTCTACGAGGCGCTGAAGCCCCAGGCGCAGGCCGGCCTGAGCGCCCGTTTCCTCTCGAACATCGACCCGACGGACGCCTACGAGACCACCCGGGATCTCGACCCCGAGACCACGCTGGTCATCGTCGCCTCGAAGACCTTCACCACGCAGGAGACCCTCACCAACGCGCGCCTCGTGCGCGAGTGGCTGCTGCAGGGGCTGCGCGAGAACGCCGGCCTGACCGTCGAGCAGGAGAAGGAGGCCATCGCCAAGCACTTCGTCGCCGTCTCCACCGCGCTGGACAAGGTCGAGGCCTTCGGGATCGACCCCAAGAACGCCTTCGGCTTCTGGGACTGGGTGGGCGGCCGCTACAGCGTCGACTCCGCGATCGGCACCGTGCTCGCCACCGTGCTGGGCCCGGACACCTTCGAGGAGCTGCTGGCCGGCTTCCACGCCATGGACGAGCACTTCGCCACCGCCCCCGCGGAGAAGAACGTGCCGCTGCTGATGGGCCTGCTCAACATCTGGAACGTGAACTTCCTCGAGGCGGAGACCCACGCGGTGCTCCCCTACTCCCAGTACCTGCACCGCTTCCCCGCGTACCTGCAGCAGCTGACCATGGAGTCCAACGGCAAGGCGACCCGCCGGGACGGCTCCCTCGTCACCACCGAGACCGGCGAGGTGTTCTGGGGCGAGCCCGGCACCAACGGCCAGCACGCCTTCTACCAGCTGATCCACCAGGGCACCCGGATCATCCCGGCGGACTTCATCGCCTTCGCCACCCCGAACCATGCCCTGGCCGACGGGGAGCAGGACGTGCACGAGCTGTTCCTCGCGAACTTCTTCGCCCAGACCAAGGCGCTCGCCTTCGGCAAGAGCGCCGAGGAGGTGCGCGCCGAGGGCACCGAGGGTGCTCTCGTGGCGGCCCGCGAGTTCTCCGGCGATCGCCCCACCACCTCGATCATGGCCCCGAAGCTCACCGCGTCGGTGCTGGGCCAGCTGATCGCGCTGTACGAGCACATCACCTTCGTGCAGGGCGTCGTATGGGGCATCAACTCCTTCGACCAGTGGGGCGTGGAGCTGGGCAAGCAGCTCGCCAAGGGCCTCGCCCCCGCCGTCGCCGGGGATGAGCAGGCGATCTCCGCCGAGGACTCCTCGACCTCCGCACTGATCCGCTACTACCACGAGCACCGCCAGCAGGGCTGAGCGCACGGGCCGAGCACCGGCGACCGCCCGTCGGCACGTTCCGCTCGGCCCGGCATGTCCCGTGCGGGCCGGTATGTTCCGTGCGGGCCGATATGTCCCGCGTGGACCCGCATGTCCTGCGCGGGCCGATTTGTCCCGCGTGGACCCGCATGTCCTGCGCGGGCCGATATGTCCCGCGTGGACCCGCATGTCCTGCGCGGGCCGATGCTGAGGGGAGCTGGCGATATCGCCACCTCAGCGCATAGACAGCCCCTGCAGAACCTCGACGGGCGGGCACGCCCACCGCGAGGAACGACGACGGCGCCCCCGGAGCAGGTCCGGGGGCGCCGTCGTTGTTCCGAGCTGGCCACACTCGTCCAACGTGCTGAGGACGACGGTCCGGCCGGAGGCTAGGTTCCAGTCCGGCCACGCTCCTCAGCTCAGCCGATCTCGCGGCTCAGGCCAGGTAGTCGACCTCGCGGGTCTCCTTGCCGATGAGCAGGGCCACGATCGTGATGATCGCCGCGAGGGTCAGGTAACCTCCCACGAGCCACAGCGGACCGTCCAGCAGCTGCCACAGGGCGATCATCGCGTAGGGCGCGGGGGCCGCGCCGATCACGGAGGCCATGTTGTAGCTGACGGCACTGCCGGTGTAGCGCACGTCCGAGGCGAACATCTCCGGCAGGAACGCCGCCATCGGGCCGAAGGTCAGGCCCATGAGCGTGAAACCGAGGATCAGGGTCGCCATCACCCCGACCGTTCCGGCCTGCACCATCGGCTCGATGAGGAGCCCGAAGACTCCGATCGCGGCGGTGACGGTCAGCAGCAGCTTGCGGCGGCCGAGTCGATCTGCGAGCGGACCGGAGACCAGGGTGAAGATGCCGAAGAACACGACGCCGATGATCAGCATGGTGAGGAACTGCGGGCGGTCGTACCCGAGTCCGGGAGCGAAGCCCGCGGCGTCGAAGGGCTTGCCGGCGGCCTCGGCGGCGGCGCGGGCGGTCCCCTCGTCGGCCTCGGTGGTCCCGACCACCATGAGGAAGGCGGTCATCAGGTAGAAGAGGACATAGGTCGCGACCATGGCGACCGTAGCGAGGATCAGCGGCTTCCAGGCGGTGCGGAACACGCGTGCGATCGGGATGGCGGCCACTCGCTCCTCGTCGATGACCTTCTGGAAGGCCGGGCTCTCCATGAGCTTCAGGCGCACCCAGAGGCCCACGATCACCAGGATCGAGGACAGCAGGAACGGCAGGCGCCAGCCCCAGGACATGAACTGCTCGTCGGTCAGCTGCAGGCTGAGGACCACGAACAGCAGGTTGGACAGGATGAACCCGATGGGGGCGCCGAGCTGCGGGAAGGTTCCGTAGAGCGCGCGCTTGCCGGGCGGGGCGTTCTCGGTGGCCAGCAGCGCCGCCCCGGACCATTCGCCGCCCAGGCCGATGCCCTGGCAGAACCGCAGCAGCACCAGGATCGCCGGGGCGAGGACGGTGAAGCCGGGGGTCGACGCTGTGGGAAGCACCCCGATGAGGAAGGTCGCGATGCCCATCACCAGCAGGCTCGCGACCAGGGTGGTCTTGCGGCCCACGCGGTCCCCGAAGTGGCCGAAGACCAGGGAGCCCAACGGGCGGGCCACGAAGGCGACGCCGAAGATCGCGAAAGAGCTCAAGAGCTGGTTCGCCGGGGTCTGCGTGGGGAAGAACAGAGCGGGGAACACCAGCGAGGCGGCGGTCGCGTAGGCGTAGAAGTCGAAGAATTCGATCGTCGTGCCGACCATCGAGGCGGTGATGACGCGGCCGCGGGTGTTCGCGGGGGCGGCTTCGGGTGCCGAGGTGGACGGGGACGGGGACGGGGCGGTACTCACGGCGATCGACTGTAGACCCGAAATCCCGCCATGCGGACGAATCTGACACATCGTGAGACGACGGTCGGCAGGCCGTCAGGTCACGAGACGGCCCCGGTCCTGGAGCACAGCCCCGCCCCTGCCCTTTCGATGAAAGGATGATGGAGGCATGCCTGAAAAACTCGAGGGGAACCCATGGAAGCACTGATACCACTCATCGGTGGCGCGGTCGTCATCATCGTCGTCATCCTGATCCTGCTGCTCATCCTGATGCGCAGCTACCGGATCGCGGCGCCCAACGAGGCGCTCATCATCACCGGTCGCAACGCGAAGGCCAGCCCGACCGGCGACATCGACCTCGAGTCCGGCAGCGCCCGGGTGATCATCGGTGGTCGGGCGATCGTGCGTCCGATCGTCGACCGTGCCTTCGTGCTGAGCCTGAGCTCGCGCCAGATCCCGGTCGAGGTCGAGGGCTACTCGATGAACGGCATCTTCCTGCGCCTGCGCGGCGTCGCGCAGGTCAAGGTCGGGGGCAACATCGAGGACGTCCGCAAGGCCTCGCAGCGCTTCCTCGATCAGCAGCAGCAGATCGACCATTACACCCAGGAGATCCTCTCGGGCACGCTCCGCGCCGTGGTGGGCACGCTGAGCGTCGAGCAGATCATCCGTGACCGCGCCTCCTTCGCCGGCCAGGTGCAGGCAGAGGCCGAGCACTCGATGAACAACCAGGGTCTGGTCATCGACACCTTCCAGATCTCCTCGATCGAGGACGACGGCTCGTACCTGCGGGACTGGGGCCGGCCCGAGGCCGCCCTGGTCGCCAAGCGCGCCGCGATCGCCGAGTCCGACGCGAATCGTGAGTCGACCCAGGCCACGAACCTCAACCTCCAGCAGGAGGCCGAGTCGAAGCAGTCCTTCGACATCCGCAACGCCGAGATCAAGGAGCAGACCGACGCCCGTCAGGCCGTCGCCGATGCCTCCGGTCCGCTGGCGCGCGCCGCGCAGCAGCAGAAGATCATCGAGCAGGAGGAGCTCATCGCGGTCCGCAACAACGACCTGCGGGAGAAGCAGCTGATCGCCGAGGTCCACAAGCCGGCCGAGGCGAAGCGCTACGCCGAGCAGCAGGATGCGGACTCCAAGAAGTACGCGCACATCGCCGAGTCGGAGGCCCAGCTGCAGGACGAGCGCAACCGCGCCGAGTCCCGCAAGGTCACCGCGGACGCCGAGGCCCACGCCATCGAGGCACGGGGTCGTGCGGAGGCCGAGATCGAGCTGCAGCGCCGCTCGAAGGACGCCGAGGCTGTGCGCCTCGAGGGTCAGGCCGAGGCTGATGCCCTGCGTGCCAAGGGTGACGCCGAAGGTGCATCGATCCGCGCCAAGGGTGACGCCGAGGCGGAGACCACGCGTGCTCGCGCCGAGGCGTACAAGCAGTTCAACGACGCCGCCGTGCTCAACCAGGTGCTCGAGGTGCTGCCTGCGGTCGCCAACGAGCTCGCCGCGCCGTACTCGAACATCTCCAACCTGTCGGTGTTCTCCACCGATGGTGAGTCCAAGATCGGGCAGAACATCTCGCTCGGTCTCGCTCAGGTGCTCGACATGGTCAAGTCCACCACCGGTGTGGACTTCCAGGACACGCTCCAGCGTGCCGCCGATGGCGGCCGCGAGGTGCGTGAGCAGGCCGACCAGGCCGAGCAGACGTCCGGCTTCGGCGATCTCGCCGACGCCGAGGACGACTCCGCTCCCGCCGACGAGGCCTGATCGCCTCGACGTCCCGCGGAACGCCCCGGTCCCTCCTCGCGGAGGGCCCGGGGCGTTCTTCCTTCGCGGCAGCGGATCGGCTCGGCGAGACGAGACAGAGCGGGCTGGGCGCCGCAGAGCGCCCGGGATCCTCGAGCGGCAGCTGCGCAAGGCCGCAGTTCAGCGAGAAGGACGCGGTGGCAGCAGATCCCGGACTGCCCCTTCGAGATGAGGGTGCTCGAACCGGAATCCGGTCCGGTCGAGCACGCTCGACGTGGCGTGACGCCCCGTGAGCCCCAGAGCAGGGTCCGTGCGCAGCAGCAGCGCGCCCAGCCGGAGCACGGGGGCGGGAGTGGGCAGACCGATCCGCTGGCCGACCGCCCGGCGCAGGATGCGCATCAGCTCGGCGTTGCGCACCGGATGGGGCGCCGAGGCGACCACCACCCCTGCTGGCAGCTCGGGCCCCTCGAGTCCGAGAGCCGTCAGGACGATCCGCACCCAATCCCGGACGTGGATCCAGGAGACCCATTGGCGACCGGTGCCCACGGGTCCGCCGAGGCCGAGCTCGGCCAGGAGCAGCAGGCGGTCCAGCGCCGGGGTGTTCGCCTCCAGCACGACGCCGGTGCGCAGGATGGCCGTGTGGTCGCTGTGCGCTCCGTCCAGGGCCCGCTCCCACTGCTCGGCGACCCCGGTCATCTGAGGCAGGCCGATGGGGATCGGACTGCTCTCGTCCAGTCTCTCCTCGCCCGCGTCGGACCATATCGCCGTGGTCGAGGCCTGCACCCAGCGTCGCAGGGGCCGATCCAGATCGCGGCTCGCCGTCACCAGCGCTCTCGTCGCCTCGACCCGGGATCGGGTGAGATCCGCGATGGTCGCCGGGGTGGGCCGGGCATCGACGAGCCGCCCGGCGAGGTTGACGATTGCGACCTCTCCGCCGGCGAGCTCGGCGGTCCAGCCGCCCGCAGTGCGGGCATCCCACCGGACGTCGCGAACCATGCCGCGCTCCCGTTCCGGGCGCGGGGATCGGGTGAGGACCACGACCTCGTGCCCGGCAGCGGTGAGAGCTTCGCTCAGGGCTCGCCCGAGGGTGCCGGAGCCGCCGGCGATGATGACCTTCACTGCGCTCAGCGATCCTGAGGGGCGTCGGCCGTGCCGGTCGCACCGGTCGTGTCCGTCGTACCCATCGTGGTTGTCGCACCGATCGAACCAGTCGCACCGATCTCACCGAGCAGCGCCCTCGCGTAGGTGGCGTGCACGGATTCGTCGTCGCTGGGGTGGTACATGCCCGCGCGCACATCCCTCGAGAGCCGCTCGAGCTCGCTGCGCCGGAAGAACTGGGAGCCGCCGCTGGCGCGCAGCACCTGGTCGACGGCGCTGATCGCGGCCTCGGTGGAGCGGGCCTTCACGCCGGAGAAGTGCAGGAACCACCGTGCTCCGTGATCGGTGATCCCGGGTCCGGTCTCCCCCGTTCCCAGGGCGTCGAGGTCGGCCATCACCTTCTCGATCTGCAGCACCGAGCCGTCGATGCCGATCGCGGCGTCGGCGAGGCGCCGGCGGATGTCGGGGTCGTCGGCGTGGACCAGGTCCCGGGTGACGTTGCGGCGCGTCGCGGCGATCTGCGCCCCGACGGCGACGGCGCGTTCCGCGATGCCGGTGTAGACCGAGGCGATCAGCAGTTCGAAGGCGCCGAAGATGCCCATCACGAAGGGGTCGGGGTTGGGGCCGACGGGGGTGTCGGTCAGGATCCGGTCGGGCTCGATCCGGGCCCCGTGCAGGCGGGTGGTGCGGGACTGGGAGGCGCGCATGCCATGCGTATCCCAGTCGTCCAGCGTCTCGACGTCCTCGGTCCGCTCGAGCACGCCGAAGACGAGCCGGGGATCCGTGAGGCTGGCGCTGGCGACCCGGCCGTGGACGACCATGCGATCCCAGACGGGAGCGAGGGAGGTGAAGATCTTGGTGCCGGTGAGCCGGTATCCACCGTCCTCCTCCGTCTCGGCGCTGGTCCCGGAGTCGAAGAGCATCGCGTCGTTGCCGGCCTCGGAGATGCCGAAGGCGAACAGGCGATCGGCAGCGGCGTCCTCGAGGATCGTGCGCACGGGGCCGACGCCGAGGCGATGGGCATGCAGGGCTGCGCCGGTGACCACGAGGTGCATGTTCATCGACAGGGCGGTCGCCGGCGCGGCCTGCGCGAGGCGTCGCTGGATCCTGCTGGCCTCCAGCAGGCTCGCGCCGAGCCCGCCCAGCTCCCAGGGCACCAGCAGGCGCAGGAAGCCGGCCTCGCGCAGATCGGCGAGGTCCTCGCGCGGGAAGGTGTTCTCGCGGTCGTGGACCACCGCGCGCTCCCGGAAGGTGTCCAGGAGGTCGTCGGGGAGGATCGTCGCCGGGTCCGTGGCAGGTTCTGGAGCGCTCATGTCCCCACGATAGTGGTGCCGCTCAGCGTGCGGTCGGGACCCGTTCGAAGGCCGCCACCAGGGGGCGGTGATCCGAGGCGCGGCTGGGTCCGACCTCGAGCGCCGTCGCCTCGAGGCCGCCGCGCGCCCAGATCGAGTCGATGCGGCGCAGGGGCAGGCGGGAGGGGAAGGTCGCCCGCCCCGGGAACCTCCCCAGCGGCCGCGCCGCCGCGAGCATCGAGGCCAGCGGCGAGCGCGGCGGGTCCGGGGAGAGGTCGGTGGCGGCCTCCCGCCACCCGCTCGCCGACAGGGGTGCGAGCTCCGGGGCCCCGGGGTCGGCGTTGAAGTCCCCGAGCAGCACGGCGGGACCCTCCAGGGCTGCGGCGTGCTCGAGGATCCTCAGCACCTGCGCGGTGCGGTGCCGAGGGTCCTCGTGGTCGAGGTGCGTGACCAGCACGTCGATGGGCTCCTGGCCAGCTGGGTGCACCGTGGTGCTCAGCAGACCGCGGGGTTCGTGGAGCGCGCCGAGGGCCGGATGGCCGGGCAGCGGATGCATCGCGTGCGCGACGATCTCGTGCCGGGTCAGCAGCGCGAGACCGTACTGCTGCCGCTCTCCCCCATGAGTAGAGGTCACGTCGGCCCCAGTCCGGCCGGTGACAGCGCGATCGCCGCTGGCCCTGTCGGCGCCGGCACGGTCGATCGCCGCCCCGAAGCACATCTGCAGGCCCAGCAGCTCCGCCAGGCGGGCCGCCTGGTCCTCGAAGTCCGATCGGGGACCGTAGCCGACGTCGACCTCCTGCAGGCCGATCACGTCGGCCCGCAGGGCGGCGATCGCCGCAGCGGTGCGACCCAGGTCCAGACGGTCCTTGCCGTCGGCCCCGTGGTGGATGTTGTAGGTCCCGACCCGCAGCGCGCCTGTCATCTCACTCCTGTCGTGTCACTCGCGTCGTGTCAGGCCCGTCGTGGCGCTGTCGCCCGTCGTGGCGCTGTCGCACGTCGCGGCGTTCTCACCCGCCGAGTCACTGCAGGCAGCTGGGTCCCAGCAGCGTCTTCAGCGAGGCGTACAGCGCGGCCGACGGGTTCACGGAGAGCCGCTTGTCGAGCTGCATGAGCGTGGTGCGGCCGGGCTCCTGCAGGCGCAGGCGCACCTCGCTGGAGCCGGGGTTGTCCTCGAGCACCCCGCGCAGCTGCTGGGCCACCTTCGTCGTGGCGCGCATCGCGGGCAGAGCGATGGTGACGGGACCGTCGGGCCCGCCCCCGGTCTCCGGGATCGTCATCTCCATGACGCGCAGCTCCGGCATGCCCTTGGAGGTGTCCACGCGGCCCTTCATCGAGACGATGAGGTCCTCCGCGAGCTCGGTGGCGACGGTCTGATAGGTCGAGGGGAACATGAGGCAGTCGATCGACCCCTCGAGGTCCTCGACCGTGGCGATCGCCCACATGTCGCCCTTCTTGGTGGTCTTGCGCTGCAGGGTGGTGATCAGCCCGGCGATCGTGACCATGGCACCGTCCTCGACGGCCCCGTCATCCGCGAGGGAGCTGATCGAGGTCGAGGAGTTCTGGGCGATGACGTGCTCGAGGCCGTACAGAGGGTGGTCTGAGACGTACAGGCCCAGCATGTTGCGCTCGAAGGCCAGCTTCTCCTTGCGATCCCACTCGGGCAGGTCGGGGATCACGATGGTCGCCGCGGATCCGGTCGCCACGTCGTCCCCGCCCGCGTCGCCGAAGACGTCGCCGAAGAGGTCGTACTGCCCCTGGGCCTCCTTGCGCTTCACGTCGACCACGGAGTCGACCGCGTCCTCGTGGATGAGCACGAGGGCGCGACGGTTCGCGCCGAGCTCGTCGAAGGCGCCGCCCTTGATGAGCGACTCGATGGTGCGCTTGTTGCAGACGCTCAGCGGCACCTTGTCCAGGAAGTCGGTGAAGGACGTGAACGCGCCCTTCTCCTGACGGGTCTTGATGATCTCCTCGACCACGTTCGCGCCGACGTTCCGGATGGCCGAGAGGCCGAACCGGATGTCCTCCCCCACGGCGGAGAAGTACAGGTCGGACTGGTTGACGTCCGGCGGCAGCACCGTGATGCCGCGGTGCCGGCAGTCGCCGAGGTACAGCCCCAGGCGGTCGCGGTTCTCCTGGGTGGAGGTCAGCAGCGCCGCCATGTACTCGGTGGGATGGTTCGCCTTGAGGTAGCCGGTCCAGTAGGAGACCACCCCGTAGGCGGCGGAGTGCGACTTGTTGAAGGCGTAGTCCGCGAACGGCATCAGCGTCTCCCACAGCGCCGTCACCGCGGCGGTGGAGTACCCGTTGTCCTTCATGCCGGCCTCGAAGGAGGCGAACTGCTTGTCCAGCTCCGCCTTCTTCTTCTTGCCCATCGCGCGGCGGAGGATGTCGGCCTGACCCAGGCTGTAGCCGGCGACCTTCTGCGCCGTCTGCATGACCTGCTCCTGGTAGACCAGCACGCCGTAGGTCTCGCCGAGGATCTCCGAGAGCGGCTCCTCGAGCTCCGGGTGGATCGGCGTGATCTCCTGCAGGCCGTTCTTGCGCAGCGCGTAGTTCGTATGGGAGTTCATGCCCATCGGACCCGGGCGGTACAGCGCCGAGACGGCGGTGATGTCGCCGAACTGGTCAGGCTTCATCTGCCGCAGCAGGGTGCGCATGCCCGAGCCGTCCAGCTGGAACACGCCCAGGGTGTCACCGCGCTGCAGGAGCTCGTAGGTCTTCTCATCGTCGAAGGGCAGCGTCTCCAGGTCCGGGGGGACCTTCCCGTTGCGCTCCATGTTCGCGACCGCGTCGGAGAGCACGGTGAGGTTGCGCAGCCCCAGGAAGTCCATCTTCAGCAGGCCGAGGGTCTCCAGCGTCGGGTACTCGAACTGCGTGATGATCTGGCCGTCGGAGGGACGGCGCATCATCGGGACGATGTCGGTCAACGGGTGGCTGGACATGATCACCGCGCAGGCGTGGACGCCCCAGCCGCGGGTCAGGCCCTCGACGCCCTTGGCGATCTCGACGACCTTCTGGACGTCGGGGTCCTCGTCGTGGATCCGGCGGAACTCCCCCGCCTCGGCGTAGCGCTTGTCCTCGGGGTCGAAGATCCCCTTGATGGAGATGTCCTTGCCCATGACCGTGGGCGGGAGCGCCTTGGAGAGACGGTCCCCCATCGCATACGGGTAGTCGAGCACGCGCGAGGCATCCTTGAGGGAGTTCTTCGTCTTCATGACGCCGTAGGTGATGACCTGTGCGATGCGGTCGTCGCCGTACTTGCGCTCCACGTACTCGATGACCTCGCCGCGGCGGCGATCATCGAAGTCGACGTCGAAGTCGGGCATGGAGACGCGGTCGGGGTTCAGGAACCGCTCGAACAGGAGGCCGTGCTCGAGGGGGTCGAGATCAGTGATGCGCATGGCGTACGCGACCATCGAGCCGGCGCCGGAGCCACGGCCGGGACCCACACGGATGCCCTGCTCCTTGGCCCACTTGATGTAGTCGGAGACCACCAGGAAGTAGCCGGGGAAGCCCATCTGCAGGATGACGCGGACCTCGTAGTCGGCGCGAGCCTGCACCTCGTCGGGGATGCCCGAGGGGTAGCGGTACTCCAGCCCGCGCTGGATCTCCTTGATGAACCAGGACTCCTCGTCCTCGCCCTCCGGGGTCGGGAAGTTGGGCATGTAGTTGGCGCCGTCGTCCGTGGTGCGGAACTCGACCTCGCTCATCTCGGCGACGCGCAGGGTGTTGTCGCAGGCCTCGGGGAATTCGCGGAAGAGCTCGCGCATCTGCTGCGCGGACTTCAGGAAGTAGCCGGAGCCGCCGAACTTGAACCGGTCGGGGTCGTTCAGGCGCGAGCCGGAGTTGATGCACAGCAGGACGTCCTGGATCGTCGCATCCTGCTCGGTGACGTAGTGGAGATCGTTGGTGGCCAGCAGCGGCGCGCCGACGGCCTTGGAGACCTCGATCAGGTCCTTGGTCACGCGCTGCTCGATGGACAGTCCGTGGTCCATCAGCTCGATGAAGTAGTGCTCCTTGCCGAACATGTCCTGGAACTCGCCGGCGGCCTTGACCGCCTCGTCGAACTGACCCAGGCGCAGCCTGGTCTGCACCTCGCCGGAGGGGCAGCCGGACGTCGCGACGAGTCCCTCGGAGTACTTGGAGAGGATCTCGCGGTCCATGCGAGGCCACTTGCCCATCTGCCCGTCGAGCGAGGCGGCCGAGCCCAGACGGAACAGGTTGTGCATGCCCTCGGTGGAGCGCGACAGCAGGGTCATGTGGGTGTACGCGCCGCGCGCAGAGACGTCGTCGCCGGCGAGCTGCTGCTCCCGGGTGCCCCACTGCATGCGGGTGCGGTCATGACGGCTGGTCCCCGGCGTCACATACGCCTCGATGCCGATGATCGGCTTGATGCCGGCCGCCTTGGCGGTCTTGTAGAACTCATAGGCGCCGAACAGGTAGCCGTGGTCCGTGATCGCGACGGCCGATTGGCCCTGGCGGACGGTCTCGTCGACGAGTTTGTCGATCTTCGCGGCCCCGTCCAGGAGCGAATAATCGGTATGGACGTGGAGGTGCACGAAATCGTCGGACATGCCCTCCAGACTAGCCAGTCCGGACACCCGACATGCCATCAGATGGGCGTCGGGGAGGTCACCCCGGCGCGTCCGACGGGTCGGGAATATTCGGGGCCTCGAGGCCGACTCCCCAGAAGCAGCCCTGCGCGTCCCGAACGGGCTCTCCCCCGACGGCCCGCCTGCCCGCCAGCCGCCAGCCGCCAGCCGCCGGCCGCAAGCCCGCCAGCTCCCCAGCTCCCCAGCCTGCCGGCTTCCCAGCCCGCCATGCTCAGAAAGGTTCCACTCCGATGGCACCTTTTGCGTCACCGCACGATCGAACTGCCTGCGCACGGAGCACGCGGAGTGGGCACCTGTGCACGGAGCACGCGGAGCGGGCGCCTGCTCCTGAGCAGCGACGTGTGGGAAGCGAGGCTCACGCCCCGTCGCCCTCGGCCTCCTGCTCACGGCGCGTCTCGGCCAACAAGGTGTTCATGTAGTCGTGGACGTCCTCGAAGCTCAGGCTGCGCTCGTCCCGACGCGGCGGGATGCCGCCCACGAAGGCGCCGCCGTGCCAGGACATGGAGTCGTCCGGCAGGCTCGGGTCGTCGTCACGCCACAGGTCGATCGGGATCGCGTGGGCGGCGAGGTCGCGGGCGATCTCGTCGGCCTGGGCCGGGGGTCCGGAGCGCTGCAGCACGGAGACGAGCAGGGACTGCGCGGCCCAGGCGAGGGCGTCGCCACGGCTGTCCTCCCCCGGGTCCACGGACTCCTGGACCAGGGCGATGTAGCTCGCGGCGAGCTCGTCCGCCCCGTCCTCGTAGTGGTCCTTGGCGACCCTCAGCGCAACCTTCGGCACCAGATCGCGGGCCTCCCACAGCACGGCCGCGCCGACCAGGGCCATCCCCACCCCGGTCGGGAAGTCGGGGTCCAGGGCCATCGCGGTGGCGGGCGCCTTCCCGGCCCGACGGGCGTCGTCCACCTCCAGGAAGTCGTGGACGGTGCGCGCGATCGCGGCGCGAGCACGGTCATCGTCCCGCAGGGCGACCTCGGCCTCAGCCGGGTCGATGCCGAGCCGTCGCGCCACCTTCGTGAAGGGGAAATCTGCTCGGGCCAGGGCCGCATCCCGCGTGGGGCTCAGCGCGGTGGAGGTCTGCTCGTCGGTCATGCCTCGACGCTACCCCGGCTCCGGCCCTCGCCCCGACGCAAGCGCGACCTCGAGCACGGCCACGCTCACGGTCACGACGGACCACGGGCACAGGCACGGGCACGACCGAGCACGTGCACGCGCTCAGGCGCGAAGGGCGTCGAGCGCGTCCTGCAGGTCCTGCGGGTACTGGGAGGTGTACGTGACGGAGCGACCCGTGGCCGGGTGCACGAAGGTCAGCTCCATCGCGTGCAGCCACTGCCGGATCAGCCCCACCTTCTGCGCGAGTCCCGGATCCGAGCCGTACTGCGGATCTCCCACCAGCGGGTGCTTCAGGGCTGCCATGTGCACGCGGATCTGGTGGGTGCGCCCCGTCTCCAGGCGCACCTTCAGCAGCGTCGCGCCGTGCAGGGCTTCGAGAGTCTCGTAGTGGGTGACGGAGTGCTTGCCGTCCTGAAGCACCGCGAACTTGTAGTCGTGGTTCGGGGACCGACCGATCGGCGCCTCGATGGTTCCCGCGGCCTGATCCGGTGTGCCCTGGCAGACGGCGTGGTAGATCTTGCCGACCTCCCGGGCGCGGAAGGCGTCCTTCAACGTGGTGTAGGCGCGCTCGGTGCGGGCCACGACCATCAGGCCGCTGGTTCCGACATCGAGGCGGCTCACGATCCCCTGCCGATCGGGGTCACCGCTGGTGCGGATACCCACGCCGGCCGCGGCCAGATGACCGAGCACGGTGGGCCCGGACCAGCCGGCGCTGGGGTGCGCGGCGACGCCGACGGGCTTGTCGACCACCACGATGTCCTCGTCCTGGTGGACGAGGCTCATGCCGTCGGCGATCTGCGGTCGCACCTGCGCGGCGGGCCGCTCGTCCGGGAGCTCCACATCGACCATCGAGCCTGGCTCAAGCCGGGTGGAGCGCGCCGGGACGCTGCCATCGACCAGGACCTGACCTGCCATCACGAGGTCCGCGGCGCGGGTGCGGGACAGGCCCAGCATCCGGGAGATGCCGACGTCGACCCGTTCACCGGCCAGCCCGTCGGGGACCATGAGGGTGCGCGAGGAGCTCACCGGGTCTCCTCCGGGTGCTCGACGTCGTCGGCCCGAGCAACGTCATCGGCCCGAGCAGAGTCGTCGGCCCCCGTGGTGTCCTCGGCCTCGGCGGGGTCCGCCGGAAGTCCGATCACGCCGAGCAGCACGACGAGGATCGCCCCTCCGACCACCGCCATGTCGGCCACGTTGAACACGGGCCAGTGGGGCAGCTCGAGGAAGTCGACGACCGCGCCGTGGAAGGGACCGGGAGGGCGCAGCAGGCGGTCGTGGATGTTGCCCAGGGCGCCGCCGAGGATCAGGCCCAGGGCGAGCGTGTACCAGAGCGAGCGGACCGAGCGCACGGCGAAGACGATCACGCCGATCACGATCGCGATCTGCAAGCCGGTCACCACGGGCGTGATCTCGGAGCCCATGCCCCAGGCCGCACCGGAGTTGTACAGCAGGGTCAGGTGCAGGATCTCGCCGAGGAACGGCTGGGGGTCCAGCTCCGGCAGGTTCGCGACGGCCCAGTTCTTGGTGAGCTGGTCGACGACGGCCAGCAGCACACCCACGGCTGCTATGCCGCCGAGGACCACACCCCGGCTCGGACGGCGACGAGCGCCGGACCCCGTGGGCCCGGCGCTCGTCGACGACTGATCAGCGTGGTTCACAGACCGAAGTTCGCCTGCTTGTCCTGCGTCTCGCTCGTGTCGAGATCGCGGAGCTGGTTCTCGAGGTAGTTGCGCAGACGGTTGCGGTAGTCGCGCTCGAAGGTGCGCAGGCCCTCGATCGTCTTGTCGAGGTCCGCCTTCTTCGTCTCGAGCTCGGCCAGCGTGCTGCGGGACTTCTCCTCGGCCTCGCCGACGATGCGCTTGTGCTCGTCGTTGGCCTCGGTGATGAGGCGATCGCGCTCGTCCTCACCGTTCTTGACGTACTCGTCGTGCAGACGGTTCGCCAGGGCGATGATGCCAGCGGCGTCCGCGCCACCCGCGGCGGCGGGAGCGGCTGCGGCGGCAGCGGAGGACTGCTCGGCGGGGGCATCTGCCACGACGGTGTTCGCCGCCGTCGCGTCGAGATCCGACTCGTCCGTCGACGCGGCCGGGGCCTCGTCGGCCACGACATCGTCCGCCACGACGTCGTCCTCGACCGCAGGGGTCTCGGCAGACTCGGCGGCCACGGGGGCCGGCGCGGACTCGACCTCGGCGAGGCGGTTGTGCGCCTCCTCGAGCTCCTTGGTCAGTCGGTTGTTCTCGTCGATCAGCTCTTGCAGGCGCGGCAGGATGTCGTTATCGAGGTAGTTGTCCACCTCGTCCATGTCATAGCCCTCGGAGAACCGAACCGGCGTGAACCGCTTGGACAGCAGGTCATCGGGCATCAGAGCCATGGGTCACCTTCTCATCAGTCAGGGGTCGTCGTGCGCTTGACGCGCGGTTCCGTCAGCCTAGCGGATAGTGGGAGCCTGCCACGACTGCTGAGGAAAGCCGTGAGGGGGCCGCGAGGTCGCGGCGCGCCCCGTCAGCCCGCGAAAGCGGCCAGGACCGAGAGCAGGATCCACCCCACGACGAGCAGGATCATGAGGCTCAGATCGAGCACGATCGAGCCCAGGCGCAAGGGCGGGATGAGGCGTCGCAGGCCCTTCACCGGAGGATCGGTCAGCGTGAACACGACCTCGAAGAGCACCAGGACGATGCCCCGGGGGCGGAAGTCCCTCGCATAGGACTGGATCCACTCCAGGACCAGGCGCGCGATGAGCACGATCAGGTACAGCAGAACTGCGAGGTACAGCACTCCCGCGACAAGCTGCATGAAGGCGCTCAGCTCTGGTTGTAGAAGCTGCCCTCGTCGGCAGAGGTATCTCCGTCGACCTGGACGAACTCCGGCGAGAGCAGGAACACCTTGGAGGTGACCCGCTCGATGCTGCCGCGCAGACCGAAGACGAGACCGGCGCAGAAGTCGACCATGCGCTTGGCATCGCCGTCCTGCATGTCGGAGAGGTTCACGATGACGGGCACGCCGTCACGGTAGGACTCGCCGATCGCCTTCGCGTCGTTGTAGGAACGCGGATGGATGGTGGTGATGCGGTGCATCGACTCCTCCACTGCCGGGGCCATGGCCACAACATTCGAACGCTGGCGGATCGGGGTCACCTGAGCCTCCCGTTCGGGTGCGGGCTCGGCGCCTCGCTCGGTGCGGCGAGCCGGAGCGGCGGCCTCTTCCGGGCGCTGCCGCTCGTCCTCGTAGTATTCATCGTCGACCTCGTTGGCGAGGCCGAGAGCGACCATGGCGTTGCGCCAGTTACCCATCGCAGATCTCCCAGTTTGTTGTTCACGCTGACCGGGGCTCCGGGGAAGCACGGGGAGTGCGTGGGAGCCCTGTGCCTCGAAAGTACCGCAGGGGTTTCCTCTGCCCAGGGAGGCCGTCGGCGTGTCGCCACCCGTGTCGCGCCCCGTGCCACCTCCTATGTCTCGCCTGTGCGGCGGCGGTCAGCGGCGGCGGATGACCCCGGCGAGCCGGCCTGTGCGGGACTCCCGCCGATAGGAGAAGAACTCCTCGCGCTCGAGGGTGCAGGGGTGATCCTCATCGATCTCCGCCGCGGGGATGCCGGCGGCGGTCAGCACGCTGAGGGCGCCCGCACGCAGGTCGAGCGCAGGGGTTCCCCACCGTGTGACGGACCACGTGGCAGGCAGAGCGACCGAGGAGTCCGCGCGCATCTCCTCCGGGACCTCGTAGCAGCGCCCGCAGATCGACGGGCCGATGCTCGCGGAGATCTGCGCGGGAGCCGCTCCCAGCTCGGCCATCGCGGCGAGGGTGTTCTGGAGCACGCCGCCGAGCAGACCGGCTCGGCCGGCATGGGCGACGGCGATGACGCCCGCCTGCTCGTCGGACAGCAGCACCGGGAGGCAGTCCGCGACCATGATCGCCAGCGCCACATCGCGACGACGTGTCACCAGTGCATCGGCGGTGAGCACGGGGACGGGGCCGGTCTCGGGCAGCACGTGGACGTCCGCGGAATGGACCTGATCCACGAACACCAGCGGGAGACCGATCTCGGCGGCGACGAGCGCCCGGTTGCGCTCGACGACGCCGTCGTCATCGCCGACGTGGCGTGCGAGGTTCAAGGTGGCGTAGTCGCCGGCCCCCACTCCCCCGGCACGCCCCGTGAACAGGGCACGGGCCCCGCGAAGTCGCGAGGCCCGTGCTGGGAGAGCTGATGTCACTTGAGGAACGACGGCAGATCGAGGTCGTCATCGTCCGACGGCGGCTCCTCGATGCGCGGGGGGCGCACCGGCTCCTGCTGCGGCGCGCGGGGCGCGGGCTGCGGCGGGAACTGCGACTGCTGCGGCGCGGCGTACTCCTGATCGGCCTCGGTGGACTCGAGCACCTCGGTCTCCGGATCGTCCGACCCCGGACGGGTCGGGGAGAAGGTCTGCTGCGGCAGGCCCCAGGCACCCGGGGCTGCGGCGGCACCGGAGCCCGACGGCGAACGCTGCGACGTGGCGGCCGGACGCGGCTCCTGGGCGGCGCGCGGCGGCTGCACCGGCTCCTGGCGCGGGGCCGGACGCTGCTGCGGGGTGACGTCCTGACGCTGGGCCGGGCCACCGCTCTCGAAGCCGGCGGCGATGACGGTCACGCGGACCTCGTCACCCAGGGCGTCGTCGATGACGGAGCCGAAGATGATGTTCGCGTCCGGGTGAGCGGCCTCCTGGACCAGACGAGCGGCCTCGGAGACCTCGTACAGGCCGAGGTCGCTGCCACCCTGGATGGAGAGCAGCACGCCGTAGGCGCCGTCGATCGATGCCTCGAGCAGCGGGCTGGAGACCGCGAGCTCGGCGGCCTGGAGGGCGCGGTCGTCGCCGCGCGCCGAGCCGATGCCCATCAGGGCGCTGCCGGCGCCCTGCATGACCGACTTCACGTCAGCGAAGTCGAGGTTGATCAGACCCGGCGTGGTGATCAGATCGGTGATGCCCTGGACACCGGACAGCAGCACCTGGTCGGCGCTCTTGAAGGCGTCGAGCATGGAGACCTGCTTGTCCGCGATGGACAGGAGGCGGTCGTTGGGGATCACGATGAGAGTGTCGACCTCGGCCTGCAGGCCGGCGATGCCGGAATCCGCCTGGGTGGAGCGGCGACGCCCCTCGAAGGTGAACGGGCGGGTGACGACACCGATGGTGAGCGCCCCGAGGCTGCGGGCGATCTTGGCGACGACGGGGGCGCCGCCGGTGCCGGTCCCGCCGCCCTCGCCGGCCGTCACGAAGACCATGTCGGCCCCGCGGAGGACCTCCTCGATCTCCTCGGCGTGGTCCTCGGCCGCGCGCTTGCCGACCTCGGGATCGGCGCCGGCGCCGAGACCGCGCGTGATCTCCTTGCCGACGTCGAGCTTGACGTCCGCGTCCGACATGAGGAGCGCCTGGGCGTCGGTGTTGATCGCGATGAATTCGACGCCCTTGAGACCGGACTCGATCATGCGGTTGACAGCGTTGACACCTCCGCCGCCGACGCCGACGACCTTGATGACTGCTAGGGAGATCTGGGTTCCGGCCACGTTTGAGGTCCTTGCTCTTGTCGTTCACCTGCGAAGAGGAGCCTGCGTCGCGCCTGGTCACCGACTGCCGAAACCCTCAACCTCGACTCGAGGTTTGGAGTTCGGGGCACCTCTTCTTTCCTTTGACGCTAGGGAGGACTTCACTCCCACGCAAACACCACGGGTGCGTGTCGGGCGCGTGTCGGCCCCGAACCGTGGAAAGCCTCACCCTGCCCGGGCCGAACCGGCGGGTCAGCGCGTGACGGGTGCGACCGGGGAGGAGACGTCGATCTCGGTGCCGGGCTGCTCGATCAGTGCCAGGACCACCTCGGCCTTGAGCGTCGAATCGGCGGCGTCCCCCCAGACGACGGTCTTCGTGCCGCCGTCTTCGAGGGCGAGGACCAGCTGGACATCGCTCGCGCTCGAGGCGGTCATCGTCTGGACGGAGCCGCGCAGGCTGTCCGGCATGCTCGCGAGGACCTCGCTGAGTGCGGTGGCGGCACCCTCCGGATCCGCGGATCCTCCGTCGACGGTCAGCGGGATGAGCTCGGCGCCCTCCCCTGCGTCGGCGGGCAGCTCTTGCCCGGAGCCGTCGATCACGGCGGAGGTCCCATCCGTCGTGGTGAGGACGGCGACCGGTTCCGACTCGGTGATCGTCACCGTGGCGCCGTCGGGCCAGGAGCGGTGCACCTCTGCGCTCTCGACCCCCGGCACCGCTTCGACGCGCTCGGCGATGTCCGTGGTGGGCAGGAGCAGGACGCTGTCGCCGAGGTCCTGATCCAGCACGGAGCGCACCTCGTCCTCCTGGACGTAGCCGAGGCCGGAGACCGAGACCTCCCGCAGCTGGAGGGCCGGCAGGAAGATGGCGACGAGGACCGCCGCGACCAGGAGCACGACGAGACCTGATGCGCCGGCGATGATCGCCCGTCGGCGACGGCGCCAGGGCCGCCCGGCGACGATCTCCCGGAAGCGCCCCGCGGCCTGGACCACCCGGCCGCCGCCCCCGGTGCCGGGATCGGCTGCGGAAGTCTCGGCGGGCGCCTGCGGGCCCGGTCGACCGACGGCGGCGCTCGAGGTGCGCGGCGTGCGCGCGGCGGCGCGGGGCGCCGGGTTCGCGGATGCAGCGGAGGTGGCAGACGCAGCGGAGCTGGCCGAGGGAGCCGATGCAGCGGACGTGCCGGAGCGTGCCGATGACGCGGAACGCGTCGAGGATGCTGACGGCGCAGAGGCCGCGGAGGGTGCGGAGGGTTCGGAGGGTGCGGAGCGTGCCGAGCCGGCAGACCGTGCGGGGCGGGTCGACGGCGCGGGGCGCGCTGTGGCGCCGTCCCCCGGTGCGGGCGTGATCCCGTGACCCGAGCCCGGCCCCGCTCCCGGCGCCGGTCGTCGCGGGGTCTGTGCGGTGCTGGGCCGCCGTGCGGTGGTGCGGGGGCGTGGCACCGAGGGACGCCGTGCCATCAGCGCTCCTCCGCACCGTCGCCCAGCGCCGCCAGCACCGACGGAGTGGTCTCGACGATGTCCCCGGCGCCGAGCATGAGCACGAGGTCACCGGGCGCGGCGGCATCACGCACTGCGGCGGCGACCTGCTCCGGCCCGGCGACGGGCAGAACCGCCTCGCCGGTCACGTGATCGGTGATGGTGCGGGCGTCGATGCGCGGATGGGGATCCTCGCGCGCCGCGTAGACGGGCAGCACCCAGGTGCGATCGGCAGCGGCCAGCGCGGTCGCGAAGTCTGCGGCGAAGTCCCGGGTGCGGGAGAACAGGTGCGGCTGGAAGACCACGAGCACGCGGCCGCCGCGCCCCTGGTCCTCGACGATGCCGCGGGCTGCGGCGATGGTCGCGGCGACCTCCCGGGGGTGATGGGCGTAGTCGTCGACCACCGTGACGCCGCCGACGGTCCCCGCGACGTCGAAGCGCCGCGACGCGCCCGTGAACACGGACAGGCCCGTCGCGAGGGCGCTGAGCTCGGCGTCGGGAACCGCAGCGGCGGACGCCGCGAGCGCGCCGAGGGCGTTGAGCACGTTGTGATGCCCGGCGACCGAGAGCGAGGTGCGGAGCGTGCCGCGGGGTGTAGCGAGCTCGAGCTGGGTGCCCCCCGCGCTGCTGCTCTCGGAGAGCACCTGCCAGTCGCAGTGCGCGCCGGTGCCGTAGCTCGTCACGGCGACGCCGCGCTGCGCGGCCCGTGCGCCGAGGGCGCGGGCACCGGGATCGTCGTCGCACACCACGAGCTGTCCGCCGGGGACGATCTGCCCGGTGAGGGTGTCGAAGGCCGCCGTGAGCGTCTCCTCGTCGCCGTGGAAGTCGAGGTGATCCGGCTCCAGGTTGGTGACCACGAGGGAGCGCGGGGCGAAGGCGAGGAACGATCCGTCGGACTCATCGGCCTCGATCACCGCGGGAGCCGTCGAGATCACGACGGGAGCCGTCGAGCCGCTCTTCGCTGTGCGGGTCGCACCGGAGGCGTCCGACCCCTCGGTGCCGCCCGGGGCACCCGCGCCCGACCCAGTCAGGACCGGGTCGGCGCAGAAGCCGGCGTTGCGACCGAGGTCCGGGACCGCGGCGCCGAGCGCCCAGGCAGGATCGAGGCCGGCACCGCGCAGCGCCATCACGGCCATCCCGGTCGTGGAGGTCTTCCCGTGAGTGCCGGCCACGGCCACGAGGTCGCGGCCGGCCAGCAGACCTGCCAGGGCGGCGGCGCGGTGGATGACCGGGATCCCGCGCTCGTGGGCGGCGATCACCTCGGGATTGTCGGCGCGCACTGCGGTGGAGACCACCACGACGTCGACATCGTCACCCAGGGACGCGGCGTCAAAGGAGAGGGTGATCCGGGCGCCCGCCTCGCGCAGCGGGGCGATGAACTGGCCGTCCTGCGAGTCCGAGCCGCTCACGCGGAGCCCGGCCTCCAGCGCGAGGCGGCCGACGGCGGACATCCCGGCGCCTCCGATGCGGATCACGTGGACGCTGCGGATCGCACGATCCGTGGGCCACGCCGGCTGCGTGATGACGTCCCCGGGACGCAGGATCGTGCGCGGCGCGCGCTGCGAGGAGGGGCCGGTGGGGACTGCAGCGGAGCTCATGGGATCACCGTAGTCGGATCGGTCGGGAGACCGGGTCAGGCTCGGCGTGCGACGCCGGTCACGACGTCGGCCATCACCTCGGCGGCATCGGAGATGCCGAAGGCGCGGGACGCCTCTGCCATGGCCCCCAGGCGCTCGGCATCCTGGAGCAGCGGGAGGACCTGCGTGCGCAGCACCTCAGCATCCAGATCCGCGTCCGCCACCATCAGTGCGCCACCGGCGGCCACGACGTCCTGCCCGTTCAGAGCCTGCTCGCCGTTCCCGATCGGGAGCGGCACCAGGAGGGAGGGCAGCCCCACGGCGGTCAGCTCGCTGACCGTGCCGGCGCCGGACCGGGTCAGGGCGAGGTCCGCGGCGGCGTAGGCGTCCTCCATCGACAGCACGTACTCGACGACCCTGTAGCCGGGCCGCTCGACGAGGCCCTCCGCCTTGCCACGCCCGGTGACATGGAGGATCTGCACGCCGGCGTCGAGGAAGCTCTCCGCGGCCTCGGAGACCGCGGTGTTCAGCCGCAGGGCGCCGAGGGATCCGCCGGTGGCGAGCAGTACGGGCCGGTCGGGGTCCAGACCGAAGGCCTCCCGTGCGGCGGCGCGGCGGGCAGCACGATCGAGGTGGGCGATGCCGTCGCGCATCGGCATCCCGATCCGGCGGGCGCCGGGCAGGCTCGAGCCGTCGAAGGCGGTGAGCACCTCGGCGGCGCGGCGGGCACCGAGCCGGTTCGCGAGCCCCGGACGCCGGTTGGCCTCATGGACGACCACGGGCAGGCGGGCGGAGAACGCCGCGAGATAGGCGGGCGGGCACACATAGCCGCCGAAACCCGCGACGACGTCGATCTGCCGTTCGCGCAGGATCGCCCGCACCTGGCGCAGGGTCCCTGCGAAGCGACCTGGGAAGCGCAGCGCGGTGCCGTTCGGGCGCCGGGGGAAGGGGACCTTGTCGATGGTGAGCAGCTCGAACCCGGCGGCGGGGACGAGGTCGGTCTCGAGCCCGTCGGGGGTGCCGAGCACGAGCACCTCGGCCTCCGGGGTGCGGCGGACGATCTGCGCGGCGGTGGCCAGCAGCGGGGACACGTGCCCGGCGCTGCCACCCCCGGCGAGCAGGATGCGGGGCGGAGTGGTCGTGGTCATCGGGTCCTTCGGGAGGAGGGGGAACGACGAGCAGCCGATGTGCTCGACCGTGCGGAGGAGCGGGACGTCCCCGAGGCCGCCGAGGACCTGGAGCGCTGGGCACCCTTCGTACTCTTCGTGTTCTTCGTGTTCTTCGTGCTTTGTGCGCTCTTCGTGTTCGAGCCGCTCTGAGCGGCCGTGTGTCTCTTGCTGCTCCCGGTGGCCTTCGTCGTCGCCGACGAGGGCTTCGACCTGGCGGTCCGCCTCGCGGAGCTGGGCGCGGCGTCCCGCGGGGCGGGCAGCACGCCGACGGAGCTGCGCACGGAGGCCATCCGGGCGCTGATCGCCTCGGGGGCGCCGGGCTCACGGCGCGCGAAGGAGATCAGCACCCCGAGCGCGGCCATGGACGCGAGGAGCGCGGAGCCGCCGGAGGAGATGAACGGCAGCGGCACCCCGATCACGGGCAGCATCCCGGTGACGACCATCATGTTCACGAAGGCCTGGCCCAACAGCCAGGCGCTGATCCCGGCGATCGTGATCTGCATGAAGTGATCGTCGATCCGCGTGATCATGCGGAAGAGGATCAGCGCGAGAACGGTGAAGAGCAGAAGCACGCCGAGGGTGCCGATGAGGCCCAGCTCCTCGCCGATGATCGCGAAGATGTAGTCGTCCTCCGCGGCGGGGAGACGACCCCACTTCTGGGCGGACTGCCCGGGGCCCTTGCCCCACCAGCCGCCTTCGGCAAGGCCCATGAGGCCCTGATCGGACTGGTAGCAGGAATCGCCCTCGCAGATCCCGTGGATCCAGTTCCCGATGCGTGCCATGCGGTTCGCGCTCGTGACCGTCAGGCCGATGACTGCGACCAGACCCGCGACCCCGGCTGCCAGGAACCAGCGTCGCGGGACGCCGGAGACCCACACGGCGCCGGCGACGAGCAGGGCCATGATCATCATCGTGCCGAGGTCGTGGCCAGCCATCACCAGGCCCAGCGCAGCGAGCACCCCGGGGACGAGCGGGAACAGCAGATGGCCGGGCTTGTGCAGCAACGGCCGCTTCGTGGCCAGCAGGGCCCCCAGCCACACGGCGAGGGCGAGCTTGAGGAACTCCGAGGGCTGGAGGGTCTGGCCGGCGATGCGGATCCAGTTCTGGTTGCCGTCCACCGCCCATCCCAAGCCCGGCACGAAGACCAGGCACTGCAGGGCGAGGCCCAGCGCGAGCAGGGGCCAGGCCGCCTTGCGGTAGAAGGCCGGAGGCAGCAGGGCGGCGACGATGAGCAGCACCAGACCCAGAGCGGCGAAGGTCCCCTGGCGGAACAGCCCGGCGAACCCGGAGTTCCCGCGGGAGATGTTCAGGACCGCGGAGGAGGACAGCACCATCATCAGGCCCAGGCTGATCAGCAGGGTGCCGATCACGATCAGGCCGTAGAAGTCCAGCGCCGGGGACTTCAGCCAGGAGCCGACGCCGTCCCGCATGCGGGAGCCGATGCTGCCGAGCGGCTGGTCCTCATCGGGACGCACGACGCCGGTGGACCGACGGGTGTCCCGTCGGGTCTCCTCGATCGTCATGTGCTCGCTCCTGGCAGTCGATGGACGGCCGCCGCGAAGAGATCCCCCCGCTCCGCGTAGTCACGGAACTGATCGATGGAGGCGGCTGCCGGTGCCAGCAGCACCACGTCCCCTGCCGAGGCGAGGGAGCGGGCGGCGTGCACCGCGTCCTCCATGAGTCGGGAGCGCCCGGCGACATCGTCAGTGTCACCCGGATCGATGCGACGGACGGGGACCTCGGGGGCGTGTCGCCCCAGAGCGGAACGGAACGGCTGGTCGTCCACGCCGAGCAGCACGACTCCGACCAGGCGGTCCGTCGTAGCGGCGACCAGCACATCGAGATCGGCGCCCTTGGTGTCGCCACCGGCGATCCACACGACGCGGTCCGCGGCGTGCAGGGAGGCGGCGGCGGCGGCCGGATTGGTGGCCTTGGTGTCGTCGATGAAGCTGATGTCGTCGATCGTCGCGATCAGCTGCGCCCGGTGGGAGCCCACGCGATAGGCCCGCAGCCCGTCGCGCACGGCCTCGGCCGGGACGCCATGGGCCCGCGCGAGAGCCGCCGCGGCGAGGGCATCGAGCACGAGGTGGGGCCCGGCTCCGTGCGGGCCGAGGTGGGCGAGGTCCTCCAGCGTGGCGAGCTCGGCGGCGGCTGTGCGCCGCTCGGCGAGGAAGGCTCGATCCACGAGGATCCCGTCGATCACGCCGATCTCGGACAGGTCGGGCGTGCCCAGGGAGATCCCGACCGCGCGGGCCCCCTCGAGGACATCGGCATCCTCGACCAGCCGTCTGGTGATCTCGTCGGCGACGTTGTAGATGCACGCGGTGCCGACACCGTGGAAGATCCGCCCCTTGGCCAGCGCGTACTGCTCGGCGCCGCCGTGCCAGTCGAGATGGTCGGCGCTGATGTTGAGCACGGCGGCGGCCTCGCAGTCGAGGTTCTGCGTCCAGTGCAGCTGGAAGCTGGAGAGCTCGATGGCGAGCACGTCGAAGCCCTCGGGATCCAGGGCCGCCTCGATCACGGGCAGGCCGACGTTGCCGCAGGCGACGGCGCGCAGCCCGGCGTGCTGGAGGATCGTCTCGAGCATGGTCACGGTGGTGGTCTTGCCGTTGGTGCCCGTCACGGCGAGCCAGGCGGGGCCGTCGGCCGCCTGCATCCGTCGGGCCAGCTCGATCTCGCTCCACACCGGGATCCCGGCGGCCGCCGCGGCGGCGAGCAGGGGCTGGTCGGGGCGCCAGCCCGGGGAGGTGATCACGAGGTCGATCTCCCGGTCCGCGGGCAGGGCGAGCGTGTGCTCGCGGCCCAGGCGCACCTCGACCCCGAGCACCTCGAGGATCTGGGTGCGCTCGCGGATCTCCGGGGTGTCGGAGCCGTCGACCACGAGCACGTGCGCGCCGCGCTGCATGGTCTGATCGGCGACCGCATAGCCGGAGATGCCGAAGCCGGCGACCAGGATCCGCAGCCCGGCGACGTCGAGGCCCGGCCAGGCGAGGTTCTCGACGTTGGCACGCCCGCTGCCGGGCGCGGGGGCGGGTTCCGCGGCGGTCATGAGGTGATCCTCGGGAGGGCGTCGAGGTAGAAGATGCCGAGGCCGAGGCCGGCCAGCACGCCGGCGACGATCCAGAAGCGCACCACGATCGTGACCTCGTTCCAGCCCTTGAGCTCGAAGTGGTGCTGCAGCGGGGCCATGCGGAACACACGTTTCCCGGTGAGCTTGAAGCTCCCCACCTGGATGATGACCGACAGGGCGATGACCACGAACAGGCCGCCGATAACCGCGCCGAGGATCTCGGTGCGGGTGACGATGGTCAGCCCGGCGATCGCGCCGCCGAGGGCGAGGGACCCGGTGTCGCCCATGAAGATCTTCGCGGGCGAGGTGTTCCACCACAGGAAGCCGACGCAGGCGCCGATGATCGCGGCGCAGAGCACGGCAGCATCCAGCGGATCGCGGGCGTCGTAGCAGTGCACCACTCCCCCGGCGTCGAGGTCGACATTGCACACCTGGCGCCACTGCCAGAACGCGATGACCAGGTAGGTGGCGGTGAAGATGATAGTGGCGCCACTGGCGAGGCCGTCGAGGCCGTCGGTGAGGTTCACCCCGTTGGACCACGCGGCGACCAGGAAGTTCGCCCAGATCGCGAAGAGGATGAAGCCGACGACGGAGCCCGCGAAGGCGAGATCCAGCCACTCGACGTCCCGCACGAAGGAGATCTTGGTCGAGGCCGGGGTGTTGCCGTTGCCGTCGGGGAACAGCAGGGCGAGCACCGCGAAGGCGGTCGCGACGAGGAACTGACCGATCAGCTTCGCGCGCGGCCGCAGTCCGAGGCTGCGCTGCTGCGAGATCTTGAGGTAGTCGTCGAGGAAGCCGACGACCCCGAGCCCCACCATGAGGAAGAGCACCAGCAGGATCGAGATGGAGGGCGCCGTCAGCAGGAAGAGGTGCGAGAGCCCGTAGCCGAGGATCGTGGCCAGGATGATGGCCACGCCGCCCATGGTCGGGGTGCCGCGCTTGGTGGCGTGCGAGGTCGGGCCGTCGTCCCGGATGAACTGGCCGTAGCTCTTGCGCACCAGGAGCTTGATGAACAGCGGCGTGCCCACGATGGACAGCAGGAAGGCCGTCGCTCCCGCGATGATGATCGCGATCATGCGTCGTCTCCTTCGTCTGCCGGATGCTCCGGGAGGGCACCGTCTCGTCGCTGCAGGTGGTCGATCAGGGGCGCGGCGATCTCACGGAGTCCTGCGTCACGCGAGGACTTCAGGAGCACCACGTCACCGGGCACCACCGTTCGTTCCAGCACGGCGATCGCCTCCTCGATCGTATCGAGGTACTCGGACTCGCCCCCGAAGCTGCCTTCGAGGCTCGCCCCGTGGTGGATGGGCGCGGCGCCGTTGCCGATCGCATACAGCTGACCGATGTTCAGGCGCACCACGAGGCGGCCGATCTCATCGTGCAGGCGCACGGAGTCCGGCCCCATCTCGAGCATCTCGCCGAGCACCGCGATCGTGCGGTGGCCCCGGCCGAGGTGGGCGAGGGTCTTGAGCGCCTGGCGCATCGAATCCGGGTTGGCGTTGTACGCGTCGTTGATGACGATCACGCCGCCGGCGCGCAGCGCCTCCATCCGCTGCCCCGAGGCGAGCTTCGCATCCTCGAGGGCGGCGGCAGCGGCGGCCGGGGCCACCCCAGCGGAGACCGCTGCCGAGAGGGCGGCCAGGGCGTTGGCCGCCTGATGGTCGCCCAGCAGGTCCGGACGCACCGGGAACCGACCCGCGGGGATGTCCTCGCCCTGCAGCGTGGTCAGGCCGTCGGGGACGACGAGGGTGAAGCTCACGCGGGCGTCCACGTCGAGGGCGAGGTCCTCTCCGCGCAGATCGCCGGTGGTGAAGCCCCAGCCGAGCACGGGAGCCGCGCTGCGATCGGCCATGGCGGCGACCAGACGGTCCTCGGCGTTCAGGATCGCCCTGCCGGAGGGCTCGAGCGCTTCGACCAGTTCACCCTTGGCACGGGCGATGGCCTCGACGCTGCCGAACTCCCCGAGATGGGCGCTGCCCACGTTCAGGACGAGGGAGACGTCGGGGCGTGCGATGTCCGTGAGCTGCTTGATGTGGCCGACGCCGCGGGCGCCCATCTCCAGGACGAGGTACTGCGTCCCGGCGTCCAGGCGCAGCACGGTCAGCGGCAGGCCGAGCTCGTTGTTGAAGCTGCCGACGGGGGCGATCGTCTCTCCTGCGGTCCGCAGGATCGTCCCCAGGAGGTCCTTGGCGCCGGTCTTGCCGGCGCTGCCCGTGATCGCGAAGACCACGAGGTCCTCGCGCTCCTGGCGGGCTCGTGCCAGCTGTGCCCGGGCGAGGTCCCACAGGGCCGTCCGGACGTCGTCGACGAGCACCGCCGGGAGACCGAGGTCCCGGGTCACCAGGGCGATGGCCGCCCCGGACCGCTGCGCCGCGGCGACATGGTCGTGCCCGTCGGCGTGCTCACCGAGGAAGGCGGCGAAGAGGTCACCGGCCTCGATCCCTCGGGAGTCGATCCGGGCCGCTCCGGTGACGGTCTCGTCACCGGTCGCTCCACCCACGAGTCGACCTCCGGTGATCCCAGCGATCTCCCCAGCTGTGGTCTGCAGCATCGTCAGCGTTCTCCGTCCGTGTCGTCGGCGCACTTGGTCCCGGTCCCGGACAGCGCGGTGCGCAGTCGGAGGCGGTCATCGAACGGATGGACGATATCGCCGATCTGCTGTCCGGTCTCTGCGCCCTTGCCGGCCACGAGGATGGTGTCGGACACGTCCGCCAGACTCGCCGCGAGCTCGATCGCCGCACGCCGCCCGTCCACCTCGTGGACCTGCGCCTTCGTGTCCTCGGGCATGCCGCCGAGCACAGCTCGTCGGATCTCGGCGGGGTCCTCGGAACGCGGGTTGTCGTCCGTGACGATCACCACGTCTGCGAGACGTGCGGCGACTTCGCCCATGGCAGGCCGCTTGCTGCGGTCCCGATCCCCACCGGCGCCCATCACGGCGATCAGTCGGCGGGTGCCCGGGACGGCGCGCAGAGTGATCAGGGCCTGTTCGAGGGCGGCCGCGGTGTGGGAGAAGTCGACGACGCCGCGGATGGGCTCCGCAGTGACGAGCTCCATGCGTCCGGGGACGGTGCCGGCCTCGCCGAGCGCCGCCGTCGTCTCGGGACCGGACAGGCCGATCGCGGCGAGGAGGAGCTCGGCGGCGAGCGTGTTGGCCACGTAGTGGCGACCGGGCAGCGCGGCGTGCAGGGAGCGTGGACCGTCCGGACCGTCGACGGCGAAGGTGCTGCCGAAGCCCTCGGCGCGGATATCACGGGCCGTGTGGTCCGCCTCGACTCCGGGGAGCGTGGCGTAGGTCATGACCGGGATGCTCGCCTCGTGGGCGAGGCGTCGGCCCCACTCGTCATCGACGCAGACGACGCCGTGCGTGGCGTGCTCGGGCGTGAACAGGGTCCGCTTGGCCTCGTAGTACGCCTCCATCGTGCCGTGGAAGTCGAGGTGGTCCTGGCTGAGGTTCGTGAAGCACGCGACGTCGAAGACGACCTCGTCGGCGCGGTGGAGCACGAGGGCGTGGCTGGAGACCTCCATCGAGGCCACCTGCACGTCGTCCTCGAGCATGCGGGCGAGGATGCCGTGGAGCTCGGGGGCCTCGGGGGTGGTGCGGACCGTCCCGATCCGGTGGTCGGCGCCGGATCCGTCGCGATAGGCGGTGCCGCTGGTGCCGATGACGCCGGCGGGCACGGAGAGCTGGTCGAGAACGCGGGTGAGGACCGTGGTGACCGAGGTCTTCCCGTTGGTGCCGGTCACTCCGATGGTCCGCAGTCGCTCGGCGGGCCGACCCTGCACGATCGCGGCGGCGGTGGCCGTGGCGGCTCGAGGGTCCTCGACGACGAGGGCGGGAAGCCCGGCGGCCTCACATCGCGAGCGGCCCGCCTCATCGGTCAGGGCGAGCACAGCGCCCTGCTCCCGGGCCTGGGCGGCGAAGTCGGCCCCGTGCGCGTTGGCACCGGGCAGGGCGCACCAGAGGTCGCCGTCCCGGGCACTGCGGGAGTCCAGGGTGACGCCGTACAGAGTGATGTCGCGATCGGGCGCGGAGGCGCCGAGCGCGGCGGCGAGCTCCGCTGCGCTCACCCCGTGGGGATGCCGGGGACGGGGCGTCTCGGCGGCGAGGGTGTCCTGGCCCCCGGGGCTCTGGTCCGAGGGCTCCTGTTCGGCGAGCTCTGCGGGATCTGCGGGTTCTGCGGGATCTGCGGGTTCTGCGGGGATGGTCACCGGGGGCTCACCACTCGTTCTCGTACTCGCGACCGGGAACGCCGGTCGGGGGGATGCCCTGGTTCTGCAGGGTGAAGGTCATCAGCTCGGAGAACGCGGGGGCGGCGGCCGTGTTGCCGGAGATGAAGGTGTCCAGGCCGAACACGAAGACGCCGACCACGATCTCCGGGTCGTCCGCCGGGGCGAACCCGATGAACGACGCGGTGTATCCGTCGTCCCCCACCTGTGCGGTGCCGGTCTTGCCCGCGGTCGCGTAGCCCGTGACCGAGGCGTTGTTGTCGCCGTCCTCGATGTCGTTGTCCATCAGGCCACGCATCGTGGCGGCGGTGTCCGAGGAGATCACCCGCGTGCTGTCGGGCTGGCCGAGCGGACGCACGGTCCCATCGTCCTGCCGCACCCCGGAGACCAGCGAGGGGTTCACCCGCACCCCGTCATTGGCGAAGGTGCCCACGGCGGAGACCATCTGGAGGGCGTTGACGCTGTAGCCCTGCCCGAAGGCGGTGGTGTAGCGGGTGCGGCCGGTCCAGTCCTCGGGGGGATGCACGATGCCGGCGGACTCGGCGGGCAGCTGCACACCCGTGGTCTCCCCGAGACCGAAGGCCCGCAGGTAGTCGTAGCGCACCTGGGGGTCGAGCTTCTCGGAGATCTGCACGGTGCCGACGTTGGAGCTGTGCTTCAGCACCCCGGCCAGGGTCAGCTTCTGGTCCGGGTGGTAGTGGGAGTCCTTGATCCGCTCACCCTCGAAGTACTGCTCGTACGGGATCTCGTACTGCGACTCCGGGGTCGCAGTGCCCTCTTCGAGCGCCGTGGCGAGCGTGAAGAGCTTGCCGGTCGAGCCCGGCTCGAAGACGTTGGAGATGGACCTGTTGCCCAGGTACTGGCCGTCCTCTGTCGTCGGGTTGTTGGGATCGTAGGAGGGGTACTCGGCCATCGCCAGCACCTCGCCGGTGCGGGCGTTCATCGCCACCGCGCTGCCGCCGGTCGCTTCCCACTTGTCGACGGCGCCCGCCACGATCTGCTGCGCCTTCCACTGCAGGTCGCGGTCGATCGTCAGCACGAGGTCGTTGCCGTCGACGGCCGGCGTGGTCTGCTGCGTGCCGGTCGGGATGATCTGGCCACCGGCGCCGCGTTCGTAGCTGGTCTTGCCGTCCGTGCCGCTGAGCTCGTCGTCGAAGGAGTACTCGGTGCCGGCCAGCGCGGAGCCGTCGGCGCCGACGAAGCCGAGGATGTTCCCACCCACGGATCCGGCCGGGTAGATGCGATCGGCAACGCGATCCGCGCCGATGCCCGGGATCTTCAGGGAGATGATCGCGTCGCGCACCTTGGGGTCCACGTTCTTCTGCAGATACATGAAGCCGCGATCACCGGTCAGCTTCGCCTTGGTGTCCGAGACGGACCAGCCCAGCACGGGAGCGAGCTCCTGGGCCGCGGCGTCGATACCCGTGACCTCGGCATCCTTCGACCCCTGGAGGTACTCGTCGACCTGCAGCTGGTTGACCCACAGGTCGTAGCGCTCGACCGAGCTCGCCATCGTGGTGCCGTTGCGGTCCAGGATGTCGCCACGCAGCGCCGGGATGGTGCGGGTGACGGTGCGCTGGTCGATCGCCTCCTGGGCCCGTGCGCTCGCATCGAGCCCCTGGACCCAGACGAGCCGCCCGGAGATCATCAGCACCGCCGCCATGATCAGGCAGATCAGCAGCCGGTGCCGGACAGCCGGTGCACCGAGTCGGCCCTGTGGCATACGGGCGGCCCCGGCACGAGCTCGTGGGCGGCCGGTGGTCTGCGTCGTGCGTGTCCTGCGGGACGAGCGTGACCGCGCCATGGTCAGACTCCCTCGTTGCCCATGCCGTGGTACGTCGTGGGCTTGTCGTAGATCTCAGCCGGCGGCACGGCGGCCTCTGGGGCCACGGGCGCCAGCTCCGGGTTGACCTCAGTCTGCGCCGCCGAGGACGTCTCACCGATGATCTTGCCCGTGTCGAGGTCGATATATGCCGGATCCGTGACCGGGACCATGCCGAGCTCGCGGGCCTGGCGCTCGAGCTCCTGGGGCGTGCCCAGACGCTCATCGGTCTCGGTGAGCGCCTGCTTCTCCTCCGTCAGTCGCTGGGACTGGCTCTGGAGCCGCGTGATCTCGTAGCTGGTATCCGACATCTGGATGTTCATGTAGAGCAGCGCCGCCAGGGTCGCCGTCACGATCAGGGTGCACAGGATCGTGAACGGCATCGAGCTGCCGGCGGTCTTCGGCGCAGCGACGATGGCGAGGCGCGGGCGGGCTGCGGAGGTGCTCCGCGGGCCCCGGACGGGACGGACCGCGGGGGCGTGAACGGCTGAAGTGCTGGCCATGTCAGTGAGCTCTCTCGGCGGATCGGGTACGGGTCAGGGCGCGCAGGCGGACGGAGGCGGCCCGGGAGTTGCTCCCTCGTTCGGTCTCGTCGGCCTTCAAGGCGCCGCGGACCACGGGGGCGAAGCTCGGCTTGTGCTCCTCGAGCTCGACCGGCAGCCCCGGAGGGGCGGAGGACCGGGTACGCCGCGCGAAAGCAGTCTTGACCAGGCGGTCCTCGCCGGAGTGATAGGACTCCACGACGATCCGGCCTCCCACGTGCAGGCAGTCCAGTGCGGACTCGATCGCCGAGGCGAGAATCTCGAGCTCCTCGTTGACGGCGATCCGCAGCGCCTGGAAGGTGCGCTTGGCAGGATGTCCGCCGCTCGCCTTCGACGCCCCGGGGATGGCGCGGTCGAGAAGCTCGACGAGCTCGCCGCTGCGGGTCAGCGGAGCAGTCTGACGCTGCTCGACGATCCGGTGTGCGATCCGCTTGGCGAAGCGCTCGTCGCCGAGGTCGTGGAGGATGCGGGCGATCTCCGCCTCGGGCAGGTCGCGCAGCAGATCCGCCGCCGTCGGTCCGTCCGATGCCGTATCCATCCGCATGTCCAGCGGCGCATCGACCGAGTACGAGAAGCCACGATCGGTGGTGTCGATCTGGAAGCTCGACAGGCCCAGGTCCATCATCACGCCGTGTGCTCCGGGGAGCCCCAGCTCCTCGAGCACCTCGGGGATCTCGTCGTACGTGGCGTGGACCAGCGTGGCCCGATCTCCGACTCCCTCGCGATCCAACCGGGTGCGGGCGAGCGCGAGAGCCTCGGGATCGCGATCGATGCCGACCAGTCGCGCATGGGGTGCGGCGTGGAGGACAGCGGTGGCGTGGCCCGCCATGCCGAGCGTGGCATCGACGTAGACCGAGCCGGGCTCCTGGAGGGCGGGGACGAGGAGCTCGACCGAGGTGGCCAGCAGAACGGGGACGTGCCGCTCTTCTGCCGGCAGGTCGTGCTGCGTCTCGTCCATGTCACCTCTCCCCTGCGTGCTGTTCGTGCGATGTGCTGTGGCCGGATCCGTGGGGATCCTTCGTGTCGGTCGACTCCGCATCCTGGTCGCGGTGCCGTCCTGTCAGATTCCTCGTCGTTCCCGACCCGCCACCGGGGAAGTTGCATCGGGGCGGGAACGACGAGAGGTCTCACAGGACGGATGTCCGTCGAGTCGAACTCAGAACAAGCCGGGAACCACCTCCTCGGAGGTCTCGGCGAATCCTTCTTCCTTCTGTTCGAGATAGGTCTCCCACGCCGGGAGCGACCAGATCTCGAGTCGGTCGAGTGCACCTATGACGGCGCACTCCCGGTCCAGATCCGCGTAGCCGCGGAGGTGGCCCGGAATGGTGATGCGGCCCTGCTTGTCCGGGATGACGTCTTCTGCTCCGGAGAGCAGCACTCGCAGGTAGTCACGAGTCCGCTGATCGGTGGTGGGAGCCCGACGGGCCTCCTCGAGCTTCTGGCGGAACTCGGCGAGCGGATACACGGCGATGCAGTGCTCCTGCCCACGAGTCATGACCAGTCCCGAAGCGAGCTCGTCGCGGAACTTGGCCGGGAAGATCAGGCGCCCCTTGTCGTCGAGCTTGGGCGTAAAGGTGCCGAGGAACATCCAGCACCTCCTCTACCTGCCGCGACTCGAGAACCGAACCCCATCTCCTCCCAACACGCTCCACTTTACCCCACTACTCCCCACACTGGGCCCTGTTTCGGGCCCAATCTCCCCCCAGTGCACACATCACTGCTGGTCAGCCGGGTGGGGCAAGGTGGGGGGAAATCTGCTCGCGGCGAGTCGATTCCGCCACCCATCGCCCGACATCGACTCGTCACACCCCGCTGCCGAATGCGACGATTTCGAATCACCGCAGGTCAGAGGTCCGAGCGTGCTGCTCGCCTCCGTGTCGCCTCTCCGGTGGAGGGAAAGGGAGGGGCTTGGTGGGGTGAAGTGGGGAATGGGCCGTGGCAGGCCGTGACGGGCCGCGCCGGAGCGCTGGCACCGAGGTGGAAGCCGCGGGTCATCCGACGAACCGTCCGGTCAGCCGTGACGGACGGACGCCATTCCCGACGCCTGCTCGGCGCCTTCTCGGCGCCTCCGCGCGGCCTCTGCGGCCTCTGTGCGGCCTCCGAGCAGCGTTGATCGGAGGCGACCCCATCGCCGGGCACGACGAAGCCCCGGCTCACAGAGCCGGGGCTTCACATCTTCAGTGCTTCAGTGCTTCAGTGCTTCAGTGCTTCAGTGCTTCAGTGCTTCAGTGCTTCAGTGCTTCAGTGCTTCAGTGCTTCAGTGCTTCAGTGCTTCAGTGCTTCAGTGCTTCAGTGCTTCAGTGCTTCAGTGCTTCAGTGCTTCAGTGCTTCAGTGCTTCAGTGCGGAGCCTCAGTCGAGGCATGTTCCGGGTTCGGGGCAGGCTGTGGAACCGCGACGGGCACCCTTCCCCGCCGACAGGTCGGCCGTCAGCGCCGGGGGTCATCTCCCGAGCGCTTCTCCCAGCGCTGCTCCAGCTTGCCCATGAAGGTCCCGCCATGACCATCATTCGGTGCGGTGGGGCCGGTATGGCCGCCTCCCCCTCCCGAGGGTCCCTGCGTGTCCCCCTGGGAGGCCGAGCTCGGCGTGGTCACGGCGTAGATGGCACCGGCGAGCATCCCCAGGAAGGCGATCACTCCGAGCCAGATCGCCGGCAGCGAGACGGCTAGCACCAGGACTCCGAGACCGAGAAGCACGGCGCCGAGGCCGATGGCTATCCGCCGTCCGCTCCGTCGCGAATTCTTCGTCGGTGCAAAAGCCCGTGCGAGACGTGGATCATCAGCGAAGAGCTGACGCTCCATCTCGTCGAGCATCTTCTGCTCATGTTCAGACAGCGGCATGGTCCCGCTCCTTGTCCCCGGTCCTCACGCGCCCCGTTCGGCGCCCCAGCTGCCGATCAGGTTCCGGTGCCCTCATCGGCGATTCACCCAGTTTAGAGCCAGTTCCTGGGTAATGGGAACACTCGGGGCACTGCATCACAGACCTGAGCCGTCGCGGGCGTCCCGATCGTCCTCGGGATCGCGGGACGACGCCGAGCGCTGCGCCCCGTCGGCGGCTGGTCCCAAGGTGGAGCCCCTGCTGAGGCTGGCGGTCCCGAAACGGTCCGTGGCCCGGTCCATCGCGGTCTCCAGATCCCGCCAGAGGGCGGACCGGCTGGTCAGTTCCTGCTGGACCGCGGAGGTCGATTCCGCCGTCAGATGCGTGACCCTCACGCCGGCCAGGCGGATCCGTCGGAGCCGGTGACGCTCCTTGTCCCACAGGGCGACGACCTGTTCACGAAGACGCTCCCCGCTGGACGTCGGCTGATCGAGGGTCGAGGAGCGCGTGATGGTCGTCCCGTCGGGACTGCGCAGCTTGAGGACGACGGTGCGGGCCACGGCGTCGCTGCGACGGAGCTGGCGCGCGACGTCATCCGCCATCGAGGTGATGCGACGCCGGACCTCGTCCGCGTCGGTGAGGTCCTCGTCCCAGGTCCGTTCTGTGCCCAGCGACTTATCCCGGACCCGGTGTCCCAGTCCCGTCCGATCGCTGCCGGTGGCCAGGTGGATGATCTCGGGGGCGCGGGGGCCCAGTGCCCGCGCCAGGGTGGAAGGCGGGATCTCCCTGATCTGGCCGATGGTCCGCACCCCGATACGTTCCAGGGAGGCGACCGCCTTCGGTCCGATCCCCGAGACCGCCGAGACCGGCAGCGGGGCGAGGAACTCCGCCGTCTGCTCCGCCGGGATGATCAGCTGGCCGTCGGGCTTCGCCCGCGCCGAGGCGATCTTCGCGACGGCGCGGGAGACCGAGCCGCCGACGGAGCTGGGCAGCCCGAGCTCGTCACGGATGCGGCTGCGCAGCAGGGAGGCGATCTGGTCAGGTCCCCCGAAGAGACGACGCGCTCCGCGCACGTCGAGGAACGCCTCATCGATGCTGATCTGCTCGATATCGGCGACGACGGAACTCAACAGCTCCATCACCAGAGCGGAGGTCTCCTGGTAGCGAGCGATGCGTGGCGGGACGATGACCAGATCGGGGGCGAGTCGGCGCGCGCTCGCCATCGGCATCGCCGAGCGGATCCCGCGGGTCCGGGCCGGATAGCTGGCCGCAGCGACCACGCCGCGCGTTCCGGCCCCGCCGACGACGACGGGGAGTCCCCTGAGCTCGGGATGGTCACGGACCTCGACGGACGCGAAGAAGGCGTCCATGTCCAGATGGAGGATTCCCGGGATCTCCACGGTCGGTCCGACACCGTCCTGCGCTGCCATCGGCACCTCCTTCGTGGTGGCACTGTACTCGGCGCGCGGGACGGTCCGTGGCCAGAACTCCCTCAGCCGGCCAGCGCGGTCATCGGAGAGGGCAGATCGGAGACCAGGCGCTCCGAGACGCTCCTCAGATGCAGCGCTGTCTGCTCGAGATGGGCCTGCAGCAGGACAGGATCGGGGACGGCCGACGCATCCCGGTCCAAGCGGGACCGCTCCGCCACCAGAGGAGCCATATCGCTCGCACGCTCCGCATCTTCACCGCCGATGCGCTCCAAGGCCGTCCACACGTTCAGTGGAAGCCGGCGGCGGCGGTCACGATTGGCGCGCGCGACGATGATCCCGGCGCCGCGCAGCGCTGCGCGGTGGATGAGCTCGAAAGCCTCACGGGGGTCGTCGGCGATCGCGGCCTCTCCCTGGTGGAGAAGATCCCGGGCACGCTCCAGATCGGCCTGGTCCTGGTCGAGATGCGCGAGGCGCAGCCTGACGGAGCGGGAATCGCCGGAGAGGACCGTAGCGCTCCCCCGGGTCCTCGATGCGGTCGTCGCCATCTCTGCCTCCTCTCCGTGCTGCGGCGGTGCGGATGCTCGGGTTCCTCGCCATCCGCTTCGTCCTCGAACCATAGGCAGGGGGTCCGACAGACGGGGCGTGACGACTGGTGCGGTGGATGATCGGCGGCTGGGGAGGAAGGAAGGGCGAAGAGGTGCAGGGCCCGCACGGCGCGTGCACCCCAGACCCGGCTCCCGGTCTCCTACAGTGGGACGATGTCCCGTCGCGAGCGTGTGCGCCACGCCCCTTTCGAGCACCTCGGACCGCTCGATACCGCCATCCCCATCTCCACCGGGATCGCCCGGCTCACCCTCGAGAACGACGGCTCCGTGCTGCTCGACGTCAACGGGGTGCCGTCCTCGCATCTGCATCCGGATCCTGAGCATCTGGTGTTCGAGTACATGCGGTGGATGCTCATCGCGATCGACCAGCATCTGGATCCGGGCAGGGACGGTCGCGCGGAACCCGGCGGCGCCGCCTCCCCGCAGCTCGCCCACCTCGGTGGGGGCGGATGCTCGCTGCCCCGGGCGATCGCGATGCGCCACCCTCGGTCCAAGCAGATCGTCGTCGAGCTCGACGAGCTCCTCGCGAACCAGGTCCGGGACTGGTTCGACCTGCCCCGCTCGCCCCAGCTCCGTCTTCGGATCGACGATGCCGTCGACGCACTGACGGCGTGGCGGGACGATCGGTTCGATGTCCTGGTACGGGACGTGTTCTCCGGTGCGATGACGCCGGAGTCCCTCATCACCGTCCAGACGGCGCAGCACGCAGCTCGCGTGCTGCGCGATGGGGGGCTCTATCTCGCGAACTGCGCCGCTCCCCCGGGAACCGGGCTCATGGCCGATGAGGTCGCAACCCTCAGCGCCGTCTTCCCCCACGTCGGCGTCATCGCCGAGCCGGCCCACCTCTCCGGGAAGCGCCGCGGGAACTGCGTGCTCCTGGCCTCGAACCGCCCGCTGCCCGAGGGGATCGACCGCGATCTGCGCTCGGATGCGGTGTCCGTGCGCCTGGCCCAGCCCTCCCAGGTCCAGGCGCTCACACGGGCCGGACGGGTGCTCGGCCAGGCCTGAGGTCGAGGCGCCGCCACCGGACAGGCCACAGACTCCTTACACGACGACGGACCGGCCAGGAGCATGTGCTCCTGGCCGGTCCGTGAGATTAACGGGGTTGCCGTCGATCAGACCGGGCGAACCTGCTCGGCCTGCGGGCCCTTGTCGCCCTGGCTGACCTCGAACTCCACACGCTGACCCTCGTCGAGCGCGCGGTAGCCGTCCATGTCGATCTTGCTGTGATGCACGAAGACGTCAGCGCCGCCTCCGTCGATCTCGATGAATCCGAAGCCCTTTTCGGCGTTGAACCACTTGACCGAGCCCTGTGCCATACCTGTCACCTTCTGTGTCGTCCATCAACGATCGCGGTACGCGATCGCGGTGCCACGGGAAACCGCCCGCCGCCGAAGCGGAAGACGTCAGGTGCAAGCCGTACTGCTGTGCCGAAGCACCTTCGACGGACTGTCCTGCGAAACCTGCATCTCCGTAACGCCGCCATTCTGCCACGGCAGTGTCCCCGTTCACACTGCGAAGTCGACCGAACGGTCACGAAGGGGTAACGACTTGCCGGTCTGCTGTCGAAACTACGGCCCAGCGCCGGGATATCCGGTCCGGCTCCAGGAATCCCGGCTCCACGAAGGACTGCAGGCGTCGGCCCCGGCTCAGGCCGAACGGGGCTCGTCCGGACTCTCCCCGTCGTGGTCCGCCAGGAATCGCTCGAAGTGCTCCCCGAGCTCTTCCGCCGTCGGCAGATCCATCGTGGTCGAGAGCGGGGACTGGTCGCTGCCCTCGCTGAGGGAGTCGTACTGCTCCTCGAGAGCAGTGACGATCTGGCGCACCTCGGAGTTCTGCTCGAGGGTCCCCTGCAGGGCGACCGTGGCGGCATCTGTCAGGTCGCCGAGATGGACCAAGGGCAGGTCGAGGCCCGCGGCATCGCTCACCCGACGCAGCAGGGCGAGCGCCCCAGCTGGGAAGTCGGTGCGCGTCAGATAGTGCGGGATCTGGGCGGCGTAGCCCATGGCGGCATGGTCGGCGCGACCGAGCTGCAGCTCGAGCAGCGCGCCGAAGGCCGCCGGAACCAGGATCTCCGGGGAGTCGTCCTCGTCGTCTCCGAGCATCGTGCCCGGCGCCGGGGTCGGCCGGGTCGACGGCCGCCCCAGGAGGGCGGGATCGTTGGCATGTGCGAAGAGCCCGATCGGCCGGGTGTGTGGCACCGCCATGGGCACCGCCTGCATGCCGACGACGCGCTCGACGTCGAAGAATTCGACCAGGTCCGTCAGCGCCTCCGCGAGACGACGCCACTGGAGGTCCGGTTCCGGCCCGTCGAGGAAGAGGAAGGGGCGATCCGACTCGTCGTACATGAGGGACAGCGTGAGCTCCGGGATGTCGACGCTCGTGTACGAGGTCCCGTCGAACACCGCCTGTGGGCGGGACCCCCGGTAGTCCAGCAGCTCGTCCATGTCGAACGTGACCAACCGGAGGTGGCGGAGCTCGTCGCGCAGATAGGTCGAGGCGATCCGGCAGGCATTGCCGGCATCCACCAGACCCGGCAGAGCATGGACCAAGGTCAGACCGGTCCGCGGCACCTCCGCCAGCACATCGGCGGATTCGAAACGGTACAGGTCACGCGGGTCACGCATCAGCGTCTCCTCCCTCGCGGCCGGTTGGATGTCACGTGCCGGATGGCACGCACATCCAGGCCTGTCCACCATAATGGACCACTGTGCTCCGCCGACCCTGGGTCCTTCCCGTGAGGTCCGGCGGAAGGATTCACCGTCAGAGGGAGCAGATCCGTGGACGATGCTGAGGGACAGATCGACCGGGAGATCGCGCACGAGCAAGCCTATGCCGATCGCCTCTACGCACGCCTGGACGTGCTGATCGACCAGGTCGAGCGCAATCTCGAGCAGATGCAGGCCTCGCAGAACGCCTCGACGCACCAGAACCGGTCCGAACGGGACTCGTTCATGGCGCTGTACGAGGACCGGCTGGCGCTGCTGCGATCCGTCGCACGCGCCGTGGTGTTCGGACGCCTCGACATGGATGACGCGGAACGCCACTACATCGGCCGCATCGGACTGTTCACCGCCGAGCGCGAGCAGCTCCTCGTCGACTGGCGCGCCCCCGCTGCCGCCGCCTTCTACCAGGCCACCAGCACCGACCGACAGCAGGTGCGCCTGCGCCGGCATCTGATCAGCCGCGGCCGCACCATCAACGGTCTGGAGGACGATGTTCTGGACCAGTCCGTGCTCGAGGAGGCCGACCACGACGTCGTGCTCCAGGGCGAGGGCGCTCTGCTCGCCGCCGTCTCCGGCCACCGCACCGGGCGGATGGGTGACATCGTCGCCACGATCCAGTCCGAGCAGGACCGCATCATCCGCTCCGAGAACCGTGGCGTGCTCGTGGTCCAGGGCGGTCCGGGCACAGGGAAGACAGCGGTCGCCCTGCACCGGGCGGCCTACCTGCTCTACACCCATCGCCGCCGCCTCGAGCACACCGGCGTGCTGATCATGGCGCCGACCCCCGGGTTCCTGCGCTACATCGAACGGGTCCTGCCGAGCCTCGGCGAATCCGGCGTCGTGATGCTCACCCCCGGCGAGCTGTACCCGGGCATCGAGACGTTCCTCCACGATGAGGACGAGATCGCCGCGCTGAAGGGCGACATCGCCATGGCCGAGCTCCTCGACCGGGCGATCCGACAGCGCCAGATCGTGCCCGACGCAGATATCCGCCTGCGCATCGACGGCACGCCCATCACCCTGACCCGGAGCGCCCTCCGCGCCGCCCGTCGCGAGGCCCGCGCGTCGCGCAAGCCGCACAACATGGCACGCACCATCTTCGTGCGGGTGGCGATGGACCGGCTCGCCGAGTCGTACGAGAAGGCATTGGCCGCCGGCGGCCACACCGTGGTGCCCGAGGATCGCCCGGACCTCCTGTCGGACCTCCGCAACGATTCCGAGATCAAGAGACAGCTCAACCTGGCCTGGCTGCCCTACACGCCGCAGGGGTTCCTACGGATCCTGCTCTCCCGACCCGATCGTCTGCGTGCGGCGGCCCCGCCTGCGCTCGCGGAGAGCATCGAACGCCTGGTGCGCCCCAAGGACGCCCCCTGGACGGTCGAGGACATCCCGCTGCTCGACGAGGTCGCCGAGCTCCTCGGCGAGGACTCCGCGCCAGCCGAGGCCCGCGCCCGCGACGCGGCCGCGCAGCGCGAGGCGGATGTCGACTACGCCCGGAAGGTCATCGAGAACATCGACAGCTCCGGGATCGTGCGCGCCGAGGACCTCGCCGACCAGGTCAACCGGGTCCGCGACGGCCGCACGCTCGCCGAGCGCGCATCGTCCGAGCGCAGCTGGACCTACGGCCATGTCGTCGTCGACGAGGCCCAGGAGCACTCGCCCATGAGCTGGCGCGCCCTGATGCGACGAGCACCCACCAAGTCCTTCACCGTGGTCGGCGACGTCGCACAGACCTCCTCTGCAGGAGGCACCACCTCGTGGAGCGACGCCCTCAGCCCGTACATCCAGGACCGGCTCCAGGTCGAGCACCTGACCGTCAACTACCGCACGCCGAGCCGCATCATGGATCGCGCGATGGCGATGGCGCATGCCCAGAACCTGCCCGTCACCGAGGTCAGCTCGGTGCGTGACGGAGACCGGGACCCCCTGATCCAGCGCAGCGAGCAGATCGACCTGGCCCGGGTGGCCGCCGATGCGGTCGAGGTCGTGCACAAAGAGGGCATCGGACGGCTCGCGGTCATCGCCGCGTCGGAGCGGGTCCCCGACCTCTTCGCCGAGCTGAGCAGGCGCAGCGAACTGCCGGACGTGGGCGAGGGTTCTTCGGGCGTCGACGACGCCATCGCGGTGATGACCGCCCAGGAGGCCAAGGGGCTGGAGTTCGACGGCGTGATCATCCTCGAACCGATCGAGCTGATCGAAGCCCACGGGGCCGGCGACCTCTACGTCGCGATGACCCGCGCGACGCGTCATCTCGGCGTGGTCCACTCGCGGGAGCTCCCGGCGGGCATCGCTCCCGCCTGAAACGGCGATCGGCGGCCGCGGCTTCCCCTCCGCGACCGCCGATCAGGTGTGCACTGCAAGAGTGCACGAGGGATATCTTATGCACAGTCGGGGACGGCCCTGGACCATCTCCACAGAATCCACAGAAGTTGGTGTCCGGACCGGACAGATATGTCTGACTCCGGCCGCGATGCCGGCGGATCAGCCCGCCGTCGTCGCCTCGGCGCGCAGTCGGGTGATGGCCGCGTCGAAATCGTCGAGCGAATCGAAGGCCTGGTAGACGCTGGCGAAACGCAGGTACGCCACCAGGTCGAGCTCCTGGAGCGGCTGCAGGATCGACAGACCGACCTCATGGGCATCGATCTCGGCCTGCCCGCTGGAGCGAATGTCCTCCTCGACGCGCTGGGCCAGCATGGCGAGCTGATCGTCGGTCACCGGCCGCCCCTGGCACGCCTTGCGAACCCCGGAGATCACCTTCGCCCGGCTGAAGGGCTCGCTCACGCCGGAGCGCTTGTGCACCGAAAGCGACGCGGTCTCCGAGGTCGAGAATCGACGCGAGCAGTTCGGGCACTGGCGGCGGCGACGAATCGTCGCACCGTCGTCGGAGGTACGCGAATCCACGACTCGCGAGTCGGGATGGCGGCAGAACGGGCAGTGCATCCCCTCAGGATACCGGCCCGCACCCGCATCAGCGCGATGCGCCGTCGAAGACGGGCATCTCGAGCTCCTGACCGACGGACACCCGTCCGGTCGGAAGCTGGTTCACAGTGCGCGCCTCCACGACGAACTCATGGGGACTCATCCCTTCCGGCGCATACTCCTCGGCGTAGCCCCAGAGGGTGTCGCCCTCCTGGACCGTCACGGTCACCGCATCATCGTCGGCTCCGCCGGCGAGAGCGGCGGGGATGCCGAACACCAGCAGTGCCGCCGCGGCGACGGCGAGCCCGAGCAGGAAGGCGATCGCCGTCAGGAGCATCCGGCCGCGCCGGGTCATGACGAGTCGAACGTCCGATCGAGCAGAACGCTCAGCCCGCTCATCACGGTGCTGCGGGAGGGGAAGAACCGTAGCCATATTCGTATGCATGTCCGAACTCCTGTTCGATCGAATGTCTGTGCGACTGTAGCCCCCCATCGCCGCGACACGCAAGAGGAACCTCGAACACCTGTTTGGAATCCCGTGCGTGCCGCCCTAGGCTGGGCAACACGACAACGGAACCGCAAGGGTCCGACAGACGAAGCCAGGAGGCCCGCACCATGACGCCGAGCACCCCCAAGCCGAGCCGGGTCCGCGACGACGCCGTGGAGGATCCAGTGACGGCAGGGCTCACGCCTCGGCAGCGGCTCGTGCTCGAGACCATCACTGCCGAGATCGCCGCGCACGGCTACCCGCCCACCATGCGCGAGATCGGTGACGCGGTGGGCCTGACCTCCTCGTCCTCCGTCTCCCACCAGCTCCAGGCCCTCGAGCGCAAGGGCTTCCTGCGCCGCGACCCCAAGCGCCCCCGCGCGATGGAGGTCGTCATGCCCGGTGACGACGGGACGCCCGACTTCCCGTCCACACCCGAGATCACCCCGAACTCGGTCTCCGTGCCCCTCGTGGGAAGGATCGCGGCCGGCGTCCCCATCACCGCCGAGGAGCAGGTCGAGGACATCTTCACCCTGCCCTCACGGCTGGTCGGCGACGGCGACCTCTTCCTGCTCCAGGTGGTCGGCGACTCGATGATCGACGCTGCGATCTGCGATGGGGACTGGGTGGTGGTGCGCAGTCAGAAGGAGGCGCAGAAGGGCGAGATCGTCGCCGCGATGATCGACGGTGAGGCGACCGTGAAGACCTTCGTGCAGCGTGACGACCACGTGTGGCTCATGCCGCACAACCCGTCCTTCGCCCCGATCCTCGGTGACCACGCCGAGATCCTCGGCAAGGTCGTGGCCGTGCTCCGCTCGGTCTGACGCATGACGACGTCCGTCGAGGGGCTCCGCTCGGTCTGACGCATCACGACGTCGAGGGCCTCCGCTCGGCCTGCCTCCTGACGACGTCGAGGGGCTCAGCCCTCCGCGAGACGCCGCAGGGCCCCCAGTGCCACCTCGGGATCCGTGGTGGGCCACAGCGGAGGCATCGACTCTCGGAGGAATCCGGCATACCGCGCAGTGGCCAGCCGCGGATCGAGCACCGCGACCATCCCGCGATCCTCCTGGGACCGGATCAGCCTCCCGGACCCCTGCGCCAGCAGCAGTGCCGCGTGCTGCGCGGAGATCGACATGAAACCGTTGCCCCCGTGACGGCTGATCCGCTCCTGCCGGGCCGCGGTCAGAGGGTCGTCGGGACGCGGGAACGGGATCCTGTCGATGGTGACCAGGCGCAGCGCCCGCCCCGCGACATCGACCCCCTGCCAGAGGGTGAGGGTCCCGAACAACGAGGCGTCCTCGTCCTCCCGGAAGTTGCGCACCAGGTTCGCCATCGAGTCCTCGCCCTGGACCTCGATCGTGAGGTCCAGGCGGGCCCGCACATGCTCGGCGGCCAGCTCGGCGCCGCGGCGCGAGGAGAACAGGCACAGCGCTCCCCCACCCGATGCCTCCACCAGCTCGGTGAGGTGATCGAGCATCGCCGTCGAGGGCCCTTCCCGTCCCGGCGGCGGGAGATGGCGCGCGGTGTAGAGGATGCCCTGGCGGCGGTAGTCGAAGGGGCTCCCCACGTCCACCCCGGCCCAGGCACCGGTGTCCGCCGCGATCGGAACCTCCTCGGCACCGATCCGGTCCACCCTGGCCAGCCCCACCTCGCCGGCGGCCGGCTCGAAGCGATTCCCGAGCGCGAGCGTCGCGGAGGTCAGGACGGCAGTGCGGTGCTCGAGGATCGCCCCACGCATCGCACCGGCGACGCTCAGCGGCGCCACCTGGATGCTCGAACGCCCCGTGGCCTGCGAATGGGAGACGGAGACGACGTCGTCGTCGGCCGGGGCCCCCAGGCGTTCGCAGACGTCGATGATCTCCTGCAGGTTCGCGCGGACCGTCTTGCGGGTGCCGGCGGTCCCCGTCGTCGTGTCGTCACCGGCGTCCTTGGCGTCGGAGTGGGCCGTGCGGGCCTCGATCCGCAGCTGCTGGATCGCATCGGCGAGGCGGTCGGGCAGGGGACCGATCACGCGGCCGTCGGGGGCGAGCTCGAGGGATTCGCGCAGCTCCTCCGAGGCATCGTCGAGGGCCGTCCCGGCGACGCCGAGCCCGCGCAAGTCGCGCACGGTGCCGCGCAGCATGCCCGGGTTCAGGACATCGGTGACGGCGCTGGTGACGCGCCCGGAGAGGTCATGCGCCTCGTCGAAGACGACCACGTCGTGCTCGGGGATGATGCCGTGGCTGTCGAAGGCGTCGATGGCCAGGAGGGCATGGTTGGTGACCACGATGTCCACCTCGCGGGCGAGCTCGCGGCTGCGCTCGGCGAAGCAGGACTCCACCATCGGGCAGGTCCCGCCCAGGCACTGGGATCCCGTGACGGACACCTGGCGCCAGGCACGATCGGAGACCGCATCCTCCAAGGAGTCACGATCTCCGCTGTCGGTCTCCTCCGACCACTCCCGCAGGCGCTTGACCTGGTCCCCCAGGCGTTCGCTGCCCGAGCGCGACGGATCGGTCGAGGCCTCGGCGAACAGCGCGCCGGGGTCGATGTCCACCGGGTACCCGCCGTCGATCTTGTGCCGGCAGAGGTAGTTCGCACGCCCCTTGAGCAGGGCGAAGGTGGGCGTGCGCGGCAGGTGCGGGGCCACCGCCTCGACCAGGCGCGGCAGGTCCTTGCGCACGATCTGGGTCTGCAGGGCGATCGTCGCGGTGGAGATCACGACTGGTCGGCCGCTCACCAGGGCATGGCGGAGCGCGGGGACCAGATAGGCGAGCGACTTGCCGGTGCCGGTGCCTGCCTGCACGAGCAGGTGGCGGCCTCCGGACATCGACGTGTCGACCGCCTCCGCCATGGTCTGCTGGCCGGGGCGCGGCACGCCGCCGATCGCCTCGACCGCCGCCTCCATGAGGGTGGACAGCTGGATATCGGCTGCCCCGGGGGCGGCCTCATGATCGGTGGCGGTGGTCATCGGATCAGCGTATCCGCGCCGGATCCGATGACCCCTCAGGCCGCGCCGTGCAGCTCTGCGGCAAGCGCCTCATCCACGCGGGCATGGAGCTTCGTGCCCTCCATCACGTGCTCCTCGGAGAGCACCTCGCCGGTGGTGTGCGCGCGGGCGATCAGGTCGCCGCGGGAGTAGGGCACGAGCACCTCGACCTCGACCGCCGGGCGCGGGAGGTGCTCGGCGATCAGATCCCGGAGCTCCTCGATGCCCATGCCGGTCCGGGCCGAGACGACGATCGAGTCCTCGACCTGGCTGCGCAGGCGGGCGATGGTCTCGGGCTCGGCGAGGTCCGCCTTGTTGAGCACGATGACCTCGGGCACATCGAAGCCCTCGACCTCGCCGAGCACGGTCCGCACGGCTTTGATCTGGCCTTCGGGATCCGGATGGGAGGCGTCGACCACATGCAGCAGCAGATCGGAGTCGCCCACCTCCTCGAGGGTCGAGCGGAAGGCCTCCACCAGCTGCGTGGGCAGGTGCCGCACGAAGCCGACGGTGTCCGCGTAGGTGAACTCGCGGCCGTCCGGGGTGGTGGAGCGGCGCACCGTCGGGTCGAGGGTCGCGAAGAGCGCGTTCTCCACGAGGACCCCGGCACCGGTCAGCCGGTTGAGCAGGGAGGACTTGCCGGCGTTGGTGTAGCCGGCGATCGCGACCGCCGGCACCTGGCTGCGGCGGCGGTCGGCCCGCTGGGCTTCACGCCCCGGGGTCATCGCCTTGATCTCGCGGCGCAGCTTGGACATCCGATCACGGATCCGACGACGGTCCAGCTCGATCTTGGTCTCACCGGGGCCTCGAGAGCCCATGCCCGCTCCCGCGCCGCCGACCTGACCGCCGGCCTGCCGGGACATGGAATCGCCCCAGCCGCGCAGACGCGGCATCAGGTACTCGAGCTGGGCGAGCTCGACCTGCGCCTTGCCCTCGCGGGATTTGGCGTGCTGGGCGAAGATGTCCAGGATCAGCGCGGTGCGGTCGATGACCTTCACCTTGACGATGTCCTCGAGCGCGCGGCGCTGGCCGGGGCCGAGCTCGCCGTCCGCGATCACGGTGTCAGCACCGCTGGCGGCGACGATCTCGGCCAGCTCTGCCGCCTTGCCCTTGCCCAGGAAGGTCGCGGGGTCGGGGTGTGCACGACGCTGAAGCACGCCGTCGAGCACCTCGGAGCCCGCCGTCTCGGCGAGCGCGGCGAGCTCGAGCAGGCTGGTCTCCGCCTCCCCGGTGTTCCCCGAGGTGTAGAGACCCGCCAGCACGACTCGCTCGAGGCGGAGCTGTCGGTATTCGACCTCGCTGACGTCCTCGAGCTCGGTGGAGAGCCCGGCGACGCGACGCAGAGCCTGACGGTCGGCGAGGTCGTACTGTTCCCCGTCGGACGAGGAATCGTAGGTGGCGGATGCCGCGCTGCGGGAGAGGATCCGCTGGGTCAGCGCGTCTCGTCGGCCCACGGCCGGCGCGGTCTCCTCCGGGATGGCCGGGGTGCCTGCGCTGTCGGTGTGCGCCGCGGCCCCGGTCCCTCCCGTGGTGGTCCCGTCGACGTCGGTGTCGGAGTCGGGTTCGGGATGGAAGGCGATGGGCACGGTCGGGGCACTCCTCAAGATGGGGGACGAACTGTCCTGACAAGAGTCCCACGACCGCGGGCCGTGGTCGAGGCATTTTGCGGTGAGCGGATAGCGGTGCTGTGGTCATCCTTCCTCGACGTGCTCCTCCCGGGCCGTCGGAGTCCGTATCCTGCTCAGGTGGACGAGCACTATTTCACCCCTTCCCCGACGACCGATGCCCGGCGCTTCCCGCTTGCGGTGCGCCTGGCCGGCCGCGACCTCGAGCTGGTCTCCAGCGCCTCCGTGTTCAGCGGGCACGGTGTGGACAAGGCCACCGCCGTGCTCCTGAACCGGCTCGACGAGATCACGGAGCCGCCGGCGCGGGCACGGATCCTCGATCTGGGATGCGGCTGGGGGCCGATCGCCCTGACCGCAGCGATCACGCATCCTGACGCAGAGGTGTGGGCGGTCGACGTCAGCGAGCGCGCTCGTGAGCTCACGGCGCAGAACGTCGAGCGAGCCGGCCTCACGAATGTGCGCGTCGTCGCCCCCGACGAGGTGCCGGAGGATCTGATGCTCGATGCGATCTGGTCGAACCCGCCGATCCGGATCGGCAAGCCGGCGCTGCATGACCTGCTGCTGCAGTGGACGGCCCGTCTGACCCCGGAGGGGACTGCCGCGCTGGTTGTCGGGAAGAATCTCGGAGCGGATCCGCTCGCCCGGTGGCTCGGGGAGCAGCTGCCCGATCGAGAGGTCGCGAAGGTCGCCAGCGCGAAGGGCTTCCGCGTGCTCGAGGTGGGTCCCGTCAGACCAGCGTGACGCCGTCGGCGACGAGCACCGCCGGGCCGGTGAGCGTGACCTCACCGGTCGCCGTCCATCCCACCTGCAGGCGCCCACCGGGAACATCCACCGTCCAGGGCTCTGCACTGGTGTCGCCGGCGCGCAGGGCCGCCGCCACAGCGGTCGCCGCGATCCCGGTCCCGCAGGAGCGGGTCTCGCCCACCCCGCGCTCGAACACCCGCATCGCCACGTGGCGCGGCCCGCGCTCGACGACGAGCTCGATGTTCGCGTCAGCGGGAGGTTCGGGGTCCAGGGACGGCCGATGCGTCAGGTCGAGCTGCTCGAGAGCGGTGCCCTCCGGGAGGAAGGCGACGGCGTGCGGGTTGCCCATATCGACGTCCGTGACCGGGAGCGCCTGCCCGGCGACCTCGACGGTGCGCTCCCCCTGGAGGCTCGTGCTCCTCCCCATGCCGATGCGCACCGACCAGGGAGCCCCGTCCGTCTCCGCGCGCTCGAGGACGTCGACCGACCGTGCCCCGGCGCGGGTCCAGACGGCGAATCTGTCGCCCTGCACGTGCCCCGCACGCAGCAGATGCGCGGCGAGCACGCGGACCCCGTTGCCGCACATCTCCGCGATCGAGCCGTCGGCGTTGCGGTAGTCCATGAACCATTCCGGGGCATCCACCGGGGCGTCGATGCCGGCGGCCCGGGTGCGCACGGCGCGGATCACGCCGTCGCCGCCGATACCGGCCCGACGGTCCGTGAGCGCGATGACGGCCTGCGGTTCCAGGTCCAGGGCACCGTCCGGGTCATCGAGGATGACGAAGTCGTTCTCGGTGCCGTGGCCCTTGGTGAAGCGGATGCTGTCGGTCATGGGACGAGCCTATGCCGTCGCCGGCCCGTCCGGCCCGCCCAGCCCGTCCGGCCCGCCCAGCCCGTCCGGCCCGCCCAGCTCGCCCGCGTCCCTGATCGCGTGCAGCGCCCGCTCGAGCACGACGTCGCCCGTGCGCTGCGGGTCTGGGACCGCATCGATCCAGCGCACCCGGAGGTCACGGCGGAACCACGTGTCCTGCTTGCGCACCAGGCGGCGCGTGCCCACGATCGTCGCCTCGATCGCCTCCTCGCAGCTCATCGTCCCGTCCAGGACGGCCAGACCCTGCGCGTACCCGATCGCGCGGCGAGCGGTGAGACCCTGGTCCAGGCCACGGTCGCGGAGTGCCCGGATCTCGTCGAGCAGCCCGAGCTCGACCATCCTGTGCACCCGCTGCTCGATGCGTTCGTGCAGTTCCGCTCGATCCAGGCGCAGCCCGAGCTGCACCGTGCCGGGCTCCGCGTAGATCGGCCGGGGCAGGAAGGCGGCGAAGGGTCGGCCGGTCAACTCCCCCACCTCCAGCGCGCGCACGATCCGGCGAGCATCCCCCGGACCGATCTTCGCCGCGGCCTCAGGGTCGCTGCGGGTGAGCTCGGCATGCAGCGCGGCCGGGCCTTCTCGCGTCGCGCGTGCCTCGAGGCGGGCGCGGGTCTTCGCGTCGGTGGGTGGGAACTCGATCTCGTCGAGGGCCGCGCGCACGTACAGCCCTGAGCCGCCCACGAGGATCGGTCGCCGTCCCCGGGAGCGGATCTCCGCGATCGCTGTGCGTGCGCCCTCCTGGTACGCGGAGACGCTCGCCTCCTGGGTGACCTCCAGGATGTCGAGCTGATGATGGGGCATCGCCTCGCGCTCGGCACTGGTCACCTTCGCGGTGCCGATATCCATGCCGCGATAGAACTGCAGGGCGTCGGCGTTGATGATCTCGCCGTCGAGCCGCCGGGCCAGCGCGATGGCAAGATCCGACTTCCCGGTCGCCGTGGCTCCGACGACGGCGACCACCGGAAGGGCGGTGTGCTCTGCGCGGAGTCCGGCCTGGAGCGGTGATGTCTCGGGCCGCACGGTCGCAGGAAGGTCCATGCCTGGCAGACTACCTGCGCCGATGGCGAAGGTCAGCCGGATCACGCCTGGTGGCAGGCCGATTCCCCGAGGAAGGGAGTAGTGTGAGCCGCGACCCGGCGCCGCCGGGCCGTCGACCACGACTACTGCATTGCCTGAGGTTGGAAGTGACTGCACCGCACGAGTCCCCTGCACTGCCGGACTCGACTCACGGGCTCGCCCCGATGACCATGGCCCGCATCGAGCAGAGCCTTGCTCGGCACGGATATGCCTTCGTCGAGGACGACGAGCACGCGGAGATCCTCCGCGCGCGCTTCGACGACTACCGTTTCCAGTTCATGCTCTCCGGCGAGGAGCAGGCTGTTCTGCAGACCCGCGGACGCTGGAGCCACTCGGTGGACTTCTCCCGCAAGGTCGAGATGGTCAAGCTCTGCAACGAGTGGAACATGAACCGGATCTGGCCCAAGGTGTACGTGCGCCGCGAGTCCGAGGGGCTCCTCGGCGTCTACGGCGAGCTCGCCGCGGACTTCCGCGCCGGCGCCCTGGATTCCCAGGTCGACTCAGCGATCAAGTGCGGGCTGAGCACGGTGATCGCGTTCTTCCACAGCCTCGAGGAGCGCCTCGGCGCCGAGCTGGACGAGCTCGACGTCTGAGCCTGAGGTCCGCGGTTCTCGCGGGCCCTGCGCTATACAGCGCCAGAGCAGGCTCAGGGACGACGCAGGCTCGGCATGCCCAGGGTGACCGGTCCCGGCGGCGCGGCAGCGCCGCCTGTTCCGCAGGAGGATCCGCCGTCCGTGCCGCTCACCCCGGCCTCCCAGGCGTCCCCGGAGCGGGTGCGACGCACGGAGAACTGCTCCGGGGCGAGGGATCCGTCCATGGCGCCGAGAGCGCTGTCCGCGATGAGGTAGTAGGGCGCCGCGCGGGTGACGGTGGCGGTGACCAGGTCCCCCGGGCGCGGCCGGTCCGCGGCGGGCAGACCGGGCGGGAGCGCCAGATGGACCAGGCGGTGGTCGCGGGAGCGGCCGGAGAGACGATGGGTCGCATGCTCCCTCTCGCCTTCCCCCTCGGCGACGAGCACCTCGACCACGCTGCCCTCCAGGCGAGTGTTCTCTTCGAACGTGATCCGGTCCTGCAGAGCCGTGAGTCGCTCGTAGCGCTCCTGGACGATCTCCTTGGGGATCTGGTCGTCCATGGTCGCGGCCGGGGTGCCGGGACGGATCGAGTACTGGAAGGTGAAGGCGCTGGAGAAGCGTGACGCCTCGACGACATCGAGCGTGCGCTGGAAGTCGTCCTCCGTCTCCCCGGGGAAGCCGACGATGATGTCGGTCGTGATCGCCGCCTCCGGGATCCGCTCGCGCACCCGCTCGAGGATGCCGAGGAACTTCCTGCTGCGGTAGGAGCGCTTCATCCGGCGCAGCACGTCGTCGGATCCGGACTGGAGCGGCATGTGCAGCTGGGGCATGACGTTCTGGGTCTCGGCCATTGCGTCGATGACGTCATCGGTGAACATGGCCGGATGCGGGGAGGTGAAGCGCACCCGCTCGAGCCCCTCGATCTCCCCGCACGCCCGCAGGAGCTTCGCGAAAGCGCCGCGGTCGCCGAACTCCACGCCGTAGGAGTTCACGTTCTGCCCGAGCAGGGTGACCTCCAGAGCGCCGGAGTCCACCACGTCGCGCACCTCGGCGAGGATCTCCCCCGGCCGGCGGTCCTTCTCCTTCCCCCGCAGCGAGGGCACGATGCAGAAGGTGCAGGTGTTGTTGCAGCCGACGCTGATCGAGACCCATGCCGCGTAGGCGGACTCCCGACGGGTGGGCAGCGTGGATGGGAACACCTCGAGGGACTCGAGGATCTCGACCTGCGCCTCGGCGTTGTGGCGGGCGCGGTCCAGCAGGACCGGGAGCGAGCCGATGTTGTGGGTCCCGAACACGACGTCGACCCAGGGGGCGCGCTCGACGATCTCGGCACGGTCCTTCTGCGCCAGGCAGCCGCCGACGGCGATCTGCATCCCCGGATTCGCCTCCTTCGCCGGGCGCAGCGAACCGAGGGTCCCGTAGAGCTTCTTGTCGGCGTTCTCGCGCACCGCGCAGGTGTTGAACACGATCACGTCGACCTCGCCGCGACGGGCGTCGGCGCCCGCCGGTGCCGCCGCGTACCCGGACTCCTCGAGCATCCCGGTGAGGCGCTCGGAGTCGTGGACGTTCATCTGGCAGCCGAAGGTGCGCACCTGATAGGTGCCTCGCGGCGCGTTGCGCGCGTCGTCGGTCATCAGGGGATCGGTGGCGAGAGAGCTGAGGGACATAGTCCCCCCAGGATACGGCGCGACTCCGGGCCGGTGTGTGCCGCACGGGCCGTCGAGGATCGGTCGGCGATCAGCCCTCTGCAGGGTCCGCGGCCGCTCGCAGCTCCGCGGCGATCACCTGCACGGCGAGGGATCCCGGGTATCCCTTCCGGGTCAGCAGGGCGTCGAGACGGCGGGAGAGCCGCCGACGGTGGCTGCCATCGCGTTCGCTGCGCAGCTGCTCTCGATCGCGGTATCCGATCCGAGAGCGCACCAGATCCCGGCAGCGCTCCTCCTCGTCGTCCTCCCCAGTTCCCAGGGCGTCCTCGATGAGATCGGACTCCACGCGCCTCGAGGCGAGCTCGCGACGCAGCGCCTCGTCTCCCAGCGCTCGCATCGAGCGCCGCTGCGTCACCCATTCCTGGGCGAAGGCGGCGTCATCGATGAGGTCGGCCCGGTCGATGCGCGCCATGACCTCATGGGCGACGTCCGCGGGGACCTCGCGCTGAGCCAGCCGGTCACGCATCTCCCCCGCAGACCGTTTGCGCAGCGACAGCAGGCGCATCAGGTAGCGGCACTCATGGACGATCGCCTTCTCGCGCTCGGCGTCGTACGGATCGACGGCATGGTCAGGAGCGTCGAGGATCCGGCGGGTCCGCTGCGAGAGANGCCGCGGCCTCCGGGCCACGGCTCCCCCCGACATCGAGCTGAGAATCCGCCATGGATCAGATGGTGGCGGGGACGTCCTCGTCGAGGAACTCGTCCTCGGCGAGGGGCGCCTCGAGCGGATCGAGCGCCTCGTCCTCCGGCGCCGCCTGCTCGGCCGCGTACTTGCCGACGCCGAGGGTGCGCAGGATCTTCTCCTCGATCTCCACGGCCAGGTCCGTGTTGTCCTTGAGGAACTGGCGGGAGTTCTCCTTGCCCTGGCCCAGCTGGTCACCCTCATAGGTGAACCAGGCACCGGACTTGCGCACGATGCCATGCTCGACGCCGAGGTCGATCAGACCGCCCTCGCGGGAGATGCCCTCGCCGTACAGGATGTCGAACTCGGCCTGCTTGAAGGGCGGGGCCATCTTGTTCTTGACGACCTTGACACGGGTGCGGTTGCCCACGGAATCGGTGCCGGTCTTCAGGGTCTCGATCCGACGGATGTCCATGCGCACAGAGGCGTAGAACTTCAGCGCCTTGCCACCGGTGGTGGTCTCGGGGCTGCCGAAGAAGACGCCGATCTTCTCGCGCAGCTGGTTGATGAAGATCGCGGTGGTGCCCGAGGCGGACAGCGCGCCGGTGAGCTTGCGCAGCGCCTGCGACATGAGGCGGGCCTGCAGGCCGACGTGCGAATCGCCCATCTCGCCCTCGATCTCCGCCTTCGGGACCAGGGCGGCCACCGAGTCGATGACCACGACGTCCAGGGCCCCGGAACGGATCAGCATGTCGGTGATCTCGAGCGCCTGCTCACCGGTATCCGGCTGGGAGACCAGGAGTGCGTCGGTGTCGACGCCAAGCTTCTTCGCGTACTCGGGGTCCATCGCGTGCTCGGCATCGATGAAGGCGGCGATGCCGCCGTTGCGCTGGGCGTTGGCGACCGCGTGCAGTGCGAGCGTCGTCTTGCCGGAGGACTCCGGTCCGTAGATCTCGACGATGCGGCCGCGGGGCAGGCCGCCGATGCCGAGTGCGGCGTCCAGCGCGACGGAACCGGTGGGGATGACCTCGACGGGCGGCCTGGTGTCGTCGCCCAGGCGCATGATCGAGCCCTTGCCGAACTGGCGGTCGATCTGTGCGAGCGCGTTGTCCAGCGAGGAGTCGCGATCCTTCGCGGTGGACCTCGTGACGGCGGGCTTCGAAGACTTCGGTGCAGCCATGTGCTTGGTTCCTTCCAGGGGGCCGGGGGGCCGACGTATTGACCGTACGGCCACAGTAAGCGGGGCCCCCGACATTCGCCGCCGCCCTGCACCCCCTGTGGAAGACCGGGGTGTGGGGAGGAAAGGCGAGTTCGCGGTTGTCGTGCCGGGTGACCGTCGGGGACCACTGTACCGAACAGACGTTCGAACACGCGAGCCCATCGGCCGTGTCGCGGCGTGTCGCGTCGTGTCGTCGTGTCGGGTCGAACCGGGCGGCGCGACCACGGGCTCTGCGGCGTGCGCGCAGAGGCCCGCGGCGTGCGCGGAGAAGTCAGCGGCTCGCGCAGCGGTCAGCGGCTCGCGCAGCGGTCAGCGGCTCACGCGGAGGTCAGCGGCGGCGCTGCTCCAGCGGCACTTCCCAGCGACGGGACTCCGGGACCTCCATCGCGTCGCACAACGAGACCCACACCCGACGCACGGGAACCCCGTGCTCGAGAGCCTGCGCGGCGGTCATGCCGCCGGCTCCCTCGAGCACGAGGTCCCGGACATACGTTCCTGCGAGGACCGGGCCGAACACGTGGTCGGCCAGCTCCGTGAACTCGCTGCGACGCACCTCAGTGGGCGCCGACCAGCGGGCTCGCATCGTCGGCGAGGCCCTCGGGCACGGTGTCGGGGATGCTGACGTTCTCGGAGACGGCGATCCGGTCGGACACCTCGCGCAGGACGAAGGACAGCGGGAGACCGAGAGCATCGGTCACGGAGACCAGCAGCTCGCTGGAGGCCTCCTTCTGGCCGCGCTCGATCTCGCTGAGGTAGCCCAGGGACACGCGCGCATCGGAGGACACCTGGCGCAGCGTGCGCCCCTGATTGCGACGCGCGTCGCGCAGGACGTCTCCGAGCTCCTGACGGAACAGGACCATGGCCTTGCCTCCCTTCCTCTGGTTGAACTGATGGAACACCTCGGGGGTGCGGTGCAGAGAAGTCATCACGTCCACCACAACGCCACACCCCTCAAGAGTGTTCCCCAGAGTGTAGTGGCCTCGATCCCAGGGATCCCTGGGAGCTGTGGACAGCGAGAGGGTCCGCGCGGCTCCCCGCACAGCACGCGTTGACCTGCACAGGGACTCAGTCCTCGAGCTCCTCGGCGAGCATCTGGATCGCGAGGTCGACGGTCGTGGCCCGGATCCGTGCCCTGCCTCCGCTGAGATGCAGTTCACGACTGGAGGTCGGAGCGCCTCGTCGGGCCAGTCCCAACCAGACCGTGCCCTCTGCCGCACCGCGCTCATCGGGGCCGGGGCCGGCCACCCCGGTGGTGGCGATCGCGAGGTCGGCGTCGTAGAGATCGAGCGCACCCTCGGCCATGGCCCCGGCGACCTCGGCGTTCACCGCCCCGCGGTCCCGGAGCAGTGCCGCGTCGACTCCCAGCACACGGGTCTTCGCCGCATACGAATAGCAGGCGGCTCCGCCCGCGATCACCGCGCTCGCGCCGGGCACGTCCACCAGGCGGGCCACCACGGCGCCGGCCGTGAGCGATTCGGCCGTGGCGATCATCAGCCCTCGCTCTGCGGCCCGGGTGATGACCGCCTCCGGGCCGGTGCTCACGAGGCGCGTCCGGCGAGGGCCTCGCGGCGCAGGCGCAGACCGTCCTTGAGGTTCACGAGGCCGGACCAGACGGTCAGCACCACGGCGAGCAGCACCAGGGCGAGCCCGACCCAACGGGCCGGCTCCCACCACAGCTCGAACGGGATCAGGCAGAAGGTGATCGCGATCGTCTGGACCATCGTCTTCGCCTTGCCGGCCATGTTCGCCGGCAGAGCGCCGTACTTGAGGATCGTGAAGCGCATGACGGTGATGCCGATCTCGCGCACGAGGATCAGGATCGTCATCCACCACGGCACGTACTCCCAGATCGAGAGCATGATGAGCGCCGCCCCCGTCATCGCCTTGTCGGCGATCGGATCGACGATCTTGCCGAAGTCGGTGATGAGGTTCCGGCTCCGCGCCAGATATCCGTCGAGGAAGTCCGTGATCATCGCGACCACGAAGACGGCCGCGACCAGCAGACGGCCAGGGACTGTGTCCGGGTACAGGACGGCGAGCACCACCAGCAGCGGCACCATCGCGCACCGCACCATGGTGAGGATGTTGGCGATGTTCCAGAGCGGCACAGGGTCCGTGCGGGGTGTGGTCATGATGCTCCTGCGCTCGCGGGGTGGATGGGGTGTCCGGAAGGGTTCGGGGCTCGTACCCCGAGTGGGGTGGAGGGGCGGAGGCTCACCGCCCGGTGAGGCTCCAGGCGTCCTCGCTGTCCTCGCCGCCCTCGTCGTCGTAGTAGTCGGTCGCCGGCTCGGAGCCGTCGTCGGCCAACGGATCAGAGCCGTACCGGTCCTCCGTGCCTGCGGCCGGGGCGGCCTCGGGGGCCGGTGCATCCTGCGCGTCGGTCTCCTCGAGGTCCACCGCCTGGTCGGCGCCGTAGGGCTGTTCGGCGTCGTCCCCGGGGACGTCCTCTCCGCGGATACGGGCGATGGCGGAGGCGAGATCGTCCGGGTGGATCATCACGTCGCGCGCCTTGGACCCCTCCGAGGGGCCGACGATCTCGCGGGACTCCAGCAGGTCCATCAGGCGACCCGCCTTGGCGAAGCCCACCCGCAGCTTGCGCTGCAGCATCGAGGTGGAGCCGAACTGCGTGGTGACCACGAGCTCAGCTGCCTGCAGCAGCACGTCGAGATCGTCGCCGATGTCGTCGTCGATCTGCTTCTTGGCTGCGACGACCTGGACGTCCTCGCGGTAGTTCGGCTTCATCTGGGTCTTGACGTGGTCGACGACCTTGTGGATCTCGGACTCGTTGACCCAGGCGCCCTGGACGCGCATCGGCTTCGCCTTGCCCATCGGATGGAACAGGGCGTCGCCCTGACCGATGAGCTTCTCGGCGCCGACGGAGTCGAGGATGACGCGCGAGTCCTGCAGCGAGGAGGTCGAGAACGCGAGGCGGCTGGGCACGTTGGCCTTGATGATGCCGGTGACGACGTCGACCGAGGGACGCTGGGTGGCGAGGATCAGGTGGATCCCGGCCGCGCGCGCCAGCTGGGTGATGCGCTGGATCGAGGCCTCGACATCACGCGGGGCCACCATCATGAGGTCCGCGAGCTCGTCGACCACGACGAGGAGGTACGGGTAGGGGGCGAGGCGTCGCTCGCTGCCCGCAGGCAGCTTCACCTCGCCGGCCCGCACCGCCTTGTTGAAGTCGTCCACATGCTTGTACCCGAAGGCGGCGAGGTCGTCGTACCGGGCGTCCATCTCCTTCACGACCCACTCCAGGGCTTCGGCGGCCTTCTTGGGGTTGGTGATGATCGGGGTGATCAGGTGCGGGATGCCCTCGTAGATGCTGAGCTCGACGCGCTTGGGGTCGACCAGCACCATGCGCACCTCCTCCGGGGTCGCGCGCATGAGGATCGACGTGATCATCGAGTTCACGAAGACCGACTTGCCGGCGCCGGTGGCACCCGCGACGAGCAGGTGGGGCATCTTGGCGAGGTTGGCGATGACATAGCCGCCCTCGACGTCCTTGCCCACGCCCATCACCAAGGGGTGCTCCGTGCGACGCGCGACCGAGCTGCGCAGCACGTCGCCGAGGACGACCGTCTCGCGGTCCGTGTTGGGGATCTCGATGCCGATGGCCTTCTTGCCCGGGATCGGAGAGAGGATGCGCACGTCTGAGCTCGCCACGGCGTACGAGATGTTCTTGTCCAGGGCCGTGACCTTCTCGACCTTGGTGCCCGGAGCGAGCTCGACCTCGTAGCGCGTGACCGTCGGCCCGCGGGAGAAGTCGACCACCTTGGCGTTGACGTTGAACTGCTCGAAGACCTCCTCGAGCGCAGCGACCACCTGGTCGTTGGCCTCGGAGCGCGTCTTGTGCGGCGCACCCTCGAGGAGGAAGGACGACTCCGGCAGCGTGTACACGACATCGCCGGCCAGCTCGAGCTGCTCGCCGGCCCGCGGCAGGTCGCCCATCGGCGGGTGCACGAGGTCCGCCTTCTCCTCCTCGGCAGGCTTGGTGGGAACAGCCTTGGTCGCAGCAGGTGTGCTCGCGACCGGCGCCTTCGCCGCGGCAGTCGGCATCGGGGTGGTCGCTCCGGCAGCGGCAGGGGCGCCCTTGCCGGGGAAGGTCTTGGCCCGGTTGTTCTCGTCCTCGACCACGTCGAAGACCTCCGCGGAGTCGGCCGTCGAGGCCCGCTTCGCGCGGGAGCCCCGACCCTTCTTCGCCGCGGCCGCGGCGGCCTCCTCGGCGGTGACGCCCTGTTCGAAGGCCTCGTCGCCGGCGTAGCCGAAGCTCTCGTGGTCCCGGGTGGCCTCGTCCTCGGCCTTCTCCCGGCGGCTGCGACGGCGCGGGCGGCCAGTGGACTGGGCCTGGGTGGCCTGCTCATGGACTGCGGGGTCGACGCGGCGGGGGCGCAGCCCGAGGGCGACCCGCTCGGCGTCCTCCTCCTCGCTGCTGCCCACCATCACGTCGTACACATCGCGCAGGCGGGACGGGATCGACTCGACAGGCGTCGCGGTGAGCACCAGGACGCCGAAGGCGATCACCACGGAGTGGATGACGATCACCGCGACCGGCGGGAGCAGGGCCTCGAGCGGGGCGGCGGCGAGATAACCGAGCACCCCTCCCCCGCGGGCCAGGGCGTCGATGCCGTCCGCCGGGGCGGGGAGCCGCGCGGAGACGGAGGCGATCGCCGAGATCGCGGTGAGGAGCAGCAGGATCCCGATCGCGATGCGGCTGTTGGCGCGCACCTGGTCGGGACGGCGGAACATGCGCATCGCCCATCCGGCCGCGAGCAGCGGGATCACCATGGAGGAGATGCCGAAGGTGCCCGCGACCACGGTGTGCACGGCGCCGAACACAGGACCGGCGGACTGCCACCACTCCACGACGGCCACCAGGGCCGCGATGAGGAGCAGGAACAGCGCATAGCCGTCCCGTCGCTGGTCGGGTGAGACCTCCCAGCGTGCGACGCCGATCGAACGGACGAGGCCGCCGATCATCCGGGCGATCGCCAGATAGCCGGAGCGCACTGCGCGCACCGGCAGAGGGAGCGTCGACGGATCGTGGGCCGCGGAACCGGCGGTACGCGAGGTACCGGCGGACGAGCTCCGGGACGAGCCTTTCGACGCACGTGCGGGGGAAGACGTACGTGTCGCCATGTCACCCAGGGTACCGCCCGACCCCTGTCGGACCCGGGAGGCGGCGCGACGGCCCGTCACACCGGTCGTATCTCACGCCCTCGACGGGGAGGCGCGGCGTGGGCCGGAGCCCACCGCTGCACCGCTGGGATCACAGAGGGCGGCGGGACGGATCGCACGGCGGGATGCCGTCCGCTGCATCGAGCGCGGCGGCGAGGGCGCGCAGCTGGTCCGCATCGGCCGGGACGTGCGGGCCGCGCATCGCGGCATGGGGCAGCACTCCCTGCAGGGCGAGAGCCGCCTTGGCCGCGACCGCTCCGGGGAGCTGACTCATGATGGCCTCGACCAGCGGGACCAGACGGCGGTGCGCCTCGAGCGCGCCCGCGAGGTCGGAGCGGTCCACGGCCTCGACCATCTGCTTCTCGAACTCGGCCGCGACCTGGCCGACGACGGACACCACGCCCGAGGCGCCGATCGCGAGCCACGGGAGGTTCAGGGCGTCCTCGCCGGAGTAGTAGGCGAGACCGTTCTCGGCCATGACCCGGCTGGCCTGCTGCAGATCGCCCTTCGCGTCCTTGACCGCGAGGATGCGCTCGTGCTCGCCCAGCCGCAGGAGGGTCTCGTAGGCGAGCGGGATGCCCGTGCGCCCCGGGATGTCGTAGAGCATGACCGGGAGATCGGTCGCGTCGGCGATCGCGGTAGTGTGGGCGATCACCCCGGCCTGGCTGGGCTTGGAGTAGTACGGCGTGACGACCAGCAGGCCGTCGAGCCCCTCGAGCTCCGCATGGGCCCGTGCCAGATCGATCGAGTGGGCGGTGTCGTACGTGCCCACCCCGGCGACGACCTTGACCTCGGGGCCGACGGCGGCGCGCACGGCCCGCGCCAGCTCGAGCTTCTCGACGTCGGTGAGCGCGGGCGCCTCGCCCGTGGTGCCCGAGACGACGATGAGGTCGTTGCCGTGCTCGCTGATGTGCACCGCGAGCTTCTGGGCGGCGTCGAGGTCGACCCCGTGGCCGTCCTGCGTGAGCGGCGTGACCACGGCGGTCCCCACCGCGCCGAAGGGCCGTGCGGGGCGCATGTCGGTGCTGGTCATGATCTCCTCCCAGAGATGTCCTGATCCCAGGAGCCTAATGCAGGCCCCGTCCTGCTCAGCGCCGTGACGCGGCTCCGAGATCGACGAGGATCGCCAGCGGGGTGCGCTGACGGCCCTGTCCCAGCGGGTTGTCCGCGAACGTCGCCTCGAGGCGCTCGTTCGGGGTGTCGACGTCCGATCCCAGCACATTGCGCCCGATGTCGTTGGCGTCCATGACCACGGTGCCCACGAAGCTGTCGCGCAGCGCCGCAGGGATGTCCGCTCCGCGGATCGCCGCGGAGATCGTCGCCGAGACCGCGTCCGGGTCCTTCGGGGGAAGCTTCGCGGAGACGTTGGACGGGAAGGCCGAGTACGGCGTGGGCCCGTCGATCGCCCGCACGTTCGCGCCGACGACCTCGTAGAACAGGCCGCGCTTGCCGATCACCTTGCCGGCCGCGCCGGCGGCCGAGGCCGCCACGACACGGGGCAGGCCGACCTCGCGGATCGCGAGCTCCATCGTGGTGGGGTCGCCCAGGCCGATGCCGGCCGGGGTGCGGGTGACGAAGCGGCTGAGGACCTTCGCCGACCGCCGGGGCTTGATCTCCCAGGTGAACCAGGAGCGGCCCTGCGTGATGGCGATGATCTTCTCGCTGATCACGAAGTACCACGGGGACCCGTCGGGCACGACATCCGCGGGCAGGGATGCCGCGAAGGCCTCGACCCGCTCGCGCGCGAGCGACTCGACATCGTCCCCGCGGGCCACCAGGGCGGTCTGCAGAGGCAGACGGCGCCAGGTGTGGCCGTCGGGCTCGGAGACGAGGTCGAGCTCCTTGGCCGGGTTGGCGACGTAGTCGCTCTTGGGCTCCTCCTCGGTCTCGGGCTCCCGAGCTGCGTCGACGGGGGCCGCAGCGGCCGCGGCGGCCAGCTCCGCCTGCTCGTCGGCGGCGGCACGATCGCCGAGCGCCCGCGTGGAGCCCTCCGCGTCGTCGAAGAAGGTGCGCATCCACAGCTCGACGTTCAGCAGGCGCCAGAACATCATCGTGCCGTGGTTGCCGGGGTTCGCGATGTAGTCCTCGAACAGGGCGACCACGCTGGGGGCGTCGAAGTAGGGGCGGCTCGCGAAGGACTCGGAGGCGAAGATGTCCATCAGCTCCGGGGCGATCGTGCGGAACCACTCGCCCTCCGGGGTCGTGAAGCCGATCTTGTTGCGACGCTTGGAGATCATGTCGGGCAGGATCCCGTCCATGGCCTCGCGCAGGATCCGCTTGTTCCAGCCGTCGTGGATGATGGCGGACTCGTCGAGGGAGAACAGGAACTTCAGCAGCTCCTTGTCGACAAAGGGCACACGGCCCTCGATGCTGAAGCGCATCGTGTTCTTGTCCTCGTAGCGCAGCAGGGAGGGCAGCGAGGACCGGAAGGTGTCCTCGAGCAGGCGCTCCTTGATGTCGTCCTGCACGGACGTGACCTTCTCCGAGCTGTGCTCGGAGACGAAGCCGGAGTTCAGCAGCGCCTCGATCGGTACCGAGGTGCGCCCGGAGTACTTGGTGCGGGCGAGCTTGCGCAGGATGTCGCGGGAGCCGACGATCTCGCTCGCGAGCTCCTTGAACCGCTTCTGACGACGCAGCTGGCGCAGGTAGACGTAGAAGTACGGGTTGTACCCGGCCATCATCTCGTCGGCGCCCTGACCGTCCAGCAGCACCGTCACGTGCTGGCTGGCCTCACGCATCACCGCGTACTGGGCGTACGGCCCGGTGGAGATGATCGGCTCCTCCTGGGTGCGCACGAAGTCACGCAGGTCCTCGAGGAAGGCGTCCGGCTGGGGATGGATCTTGTGCGCCGTGATCTGGCCCGCGTTGTCGCTGAGCAGCTTGTCGACATAGGCCTCCTCATCGTTCGAGGAGTTCGGGAAGACGGCCGAGAAGGTGTTCTGACGGCTGCCGACGGCGCTGAAGTTCTCGTCCTGGGGCTGCTCGCGCAGGTGACGGGCGATCACGGCGGCGACCGCGGAGGAGTCCAGACCGCCGGAGAGGGACGTGCCCACGGGGACCTCCGACTGCAGACGCAGCCGGACTGACTCCTGGAAGCGTTCGCGGTACTCGTCGACGACCTCCTGGCTGTACGGACGGCTGGGGCGCTCGGCGATCTCGCGCAGCTCCTCCTGGAGCCTGGTGAAGGACGTGACCGAGGTGCCGTCGGCGCTGATCTCGAGGACCTCGCCCGCCATGAGGCGGCGCACGCCGCGGAAGAAGGTCTGGGAGTCGTCGTCCTGGACACGGAACTTCAGGTAGCGGTACACGGCGCGGTCGTCCGGTGCGGCGTCGAAGCGCTGCGCCGCGAGCAGAGCACGGATCTCGGAGCCGAACAGGACCTGGGGGCGTCCCCCGGCGCCCTCGGCGCTCTCGTCGATCCAGTAATAGAGGGGCTTGATGCCGAAGTGGTCACGGGCCACGGTGACCGTGCCGGTCTGCGCGTCGTGGATCGCGAACGCGAACATGCCGTTGAAACGGTCGTACGCCGCGGTGCCCCACTCGGCATGCGCCTCGAGGAGCACCTCGGTGTCCGAGTCGGTGCGGAAGGTGTGGCCCAGCTCCTCGAGCTCGGCGCGCAGCGGCAGGTAGTTGTAGGTCTCGCCGTTGTAGACGATGGTGTACCGGCCATCGGCGGTGGTCATCGGCTGGGCACCGCCGGCGACGTCGATGATGGAGAGGCGTCGGTGGGCCAGGCCGGTCTCACCGTCGACGAAGAGGCCTTCTCCGTCGGGCCCGCGGTGGGCCAGAGCGCTGTTCATCCGCCGGGCGATGCCCTCGGTGTCGGCACCGAATCCGTAGCTTCCGGAGATTCCGCACATGAGAGGGGTCCTTTCGAAGGGGACGGCTCCGATCCGCGGCGGCGTCACGTCGAGGCGACGCGGACACCGGATCCGACCGGCACCCGTGAAAGGCGTGCGGACCGGGATCGGCCGCCTGAGCCTATCAACGCCGAGCACCTGCGCAGAGCAGGCGCGGCGTGACGTTCAGCTACCGCGTCGAGCGAGCACCAGGTCATCGCCATCGACCCGGATCTCCAGGTCGTCCAGCGAGGTGACCAGGGCGTCCGCGAGCGGCGACAGCTCGGCGGCCGGGGTGGTGCTCGTCACGGCGACCGTGCGCGCCCCGGCCTCGGTGCCGGAGAGCAGCCCGCCCACCGAGTCCTCCAGGACGATGCACTGCGCAGGGTCGACCTCGAGCCGTCGTGCACCCAGAAGGTACGGCTCCGGATCCGGTTTCCCGCGGCTCACCTGGTCCGCCGTGACCATCTGCGCAGGCACCGGCAGACCGGTGGTCGCCCACCGCGCCTCGAACAGCGGGGCGGTGCAGGAGGTCACGATCGTCCAGGTGGCACGACCGAGCTGCTGTGCCGCCTCGTCGAGCTCGCGCAGCAGCCGCTCGGTGCCGGGCAGCGTCACGATCGATCCGACGTCGGCGATCTCGAGAGCCTCCACCCGGGCATGGGCCGCGGAGAGCTGCTCCGCATCGAGCTCGGGCATCAGCTCGGCGAGGACCTGGCGGGCGGGCTTCCCGTGCTGGGCGTGCCCGAACTCGAGGTCCGTCCCGAGCTCTCGCAGCAGGGTGTTCCACGCGCGCTCCACGGCGGGCCCGGAGTCGATGAGGGTGCCATCCATATCGAGCAGGAGGACCTTCGCACGCAGGGGGAGGGCGTCGCCGGAGGCGGTCTGGGCGAGGGGGTCCGAGGTGGCCGTCATGGCCCCACGATCTCACACCGAGGACCGGACACGAAAGCAACGTCCGCCCAGGTGACCGTACAGTGAACACCATCATGACCACTGCTTCACCCGGCACTCCCCAGCAGGCGCCCGGCATCGTGGACCCGGTGCGCAGGATCCGTCGCACGGGCTTCTCGATCGGCCTCGCCACCGGCCTGTACGGGATCTCCTTCGGCGCTCTGGCCACGTCCTCCGGACTCGACGTCTGGCAGGCGATGGTCCTCTCCGCCGTGATGTTCACCGGCGGCAGCCAGTTCGCGTTCATCGGCGTGATCGGCGGCGGCGGATCTGCCCTCGGCGCCGCCCTGGCCTCGGTGCTGCTGGGCGTGCGGAACACCCTGTACGGGCTGATCCTCGCCCGCTCCCTCCCCCGGCACGGCGGGAAGGGTCTGGCCCGGGTGCAGCTGACGATCGACGAATCCGCCGCCCTGGCCGCCTCCGGCAGCGATGAGCGGGAGCGGCGGGCGGGGTTCTGGGCGGCCGGCGTCTGGGTGTATGTCTTCTGGAACCTGTTCTCCCTGGTGGGGGCCGTCGCCGGGCAGTTCGTCGCCGACCCCAGGGCCTGGGGTCTGGATGCCGCGGCCGCTGCGGCGTTCCTCGCCCTGCTGTGGCCTCGCCTGCGGTCGGCCGATGCGGTGGCGATCGCTGTCGCCGCCGCCTTCATCGCGCTCGTGACCACGCCCTCGCTGCCTCCGGGCCTCCCGGTTCTGGCCGCGGCCCTGGTCGCCGTGCTCGCCGGGCTGCTGCCCGCCCGCCGCTCCGCGGAGCCTCCTCGGCGCGAGACCCCTCCCGACCCGCGACCCCGTACGGAGGACCCACGATGAGCATGCTCTGGATCGCGGTGATCGCAGCGTCCGTGCTGTCCTTCGGGCAGAAGTGGCTGGGCTACCAGGTCCCGCCCGACGTCCTGGACCGGCCGCGGATCGCCCGGATCACGACGCTGCTGCCGATCGCCCTGCTGGGTGCGCTGGTCGCCACCCAGACAGCCGCGAGCGGCGCGGAGATCGTGCTCGATGCGCGCCTGGCCGCGCTCTCCGTGGCGGCGGTGCTCCTGCTGGCCCGGGCCCCGTTCCTCGTGGTCGTGATCGCCGCGGCGGTCGCCGCAGCCGGCCTGCGCGCCCTCGGCTGGGCCTGATCAGCGACCGGCCCCGTCCCGTCGTCCATCAGCTCCACGACCATCAGCCCGTCCGGCACCAGTTCGACGAGCATCGGCCCGACGAGCGTCGATCGCCCGGCGGGTCGCCATCCGGGCGCCCTTGCGATCACGCAGCGCGTCGTACGCCAGGGCGAGGCGGAACCATGCGGTCCAGTCCTGCTCGCCACCGTGGTGTGCGCCGTCGTTCTGCTCACCGCCGCCCTGCTCGCCGCCGCTCTGCTCGCCCGCGACCTGCACCGCCGTGCGCGCGGCCTCGAACTCGGCGCGCGGATCCTCGGCGTCGGCATCAGCAGGAGGCTCGTAGCGGCGGGCCAGATCACCGGCGCCGATCCCGAAGAGCACCTCCCGCCAGGTCACCCAGACGGTCAGCCCCAGCAGGATGACGATCCCCAGGGCGAGCCCGTAGCCCAGCGCGCTCCCGGCGCGCACGAAGCCCCACGCGATCCAGCCCAGTCCCCAGCAGTACGCCGCCGTGATCAGCAGGAGGGCGACGACGACGATCTTCTGACGCATCGACGTGCCCGCTCAGCCGAGCTCGAGGTAGCCGTCCAGGCCCACCGTGAGGCCCGGGTGCGCAGCGACCTCGCGCACGCCCAGCAGCACGCCGGGCATGAAGCTGGCGCGGTCGAAGGAGTCGTGGCGGAGCTGGAACTGCTCCCCCGGGCCTCCGAACTGGACCACCTCATGGGCGACCAGGCCGCGCTGTCGCACCGCATGCACGTGGATCCCGTCGACGACTGCGCCGCGGGCTCCGTCAGGATCCTTCTGGGTCGCATCGGGCACTGCCCCGAGTCCGGCGGCCTTGCGCCCACGGGCGATCGCCGCCGCGGTGTGGCGGGCCGTTCCCGAGGGGGCGTCGAGCTTGTCCGGGTGGTGCATCTCGATGATCTCGGCGCTGTCGTAGTAGCGGGCGGCGACCTCGGCGAAGCGCATGGCGAGCACGGCACCGATCGCGAAGTTGGGGGCGATGAGCACGCCCACCCCGTCAGCTCCCTCGAGCTGCGAGCGCAGGTCGCCGAGGGTCTCCTCGGTCCAGCCCGTGGTGCCGACCACGGCATGGATGCCGTGCTCGACGAGCCACCGGACGTTCTGGGCGGTCACGGACGGGACCGTGAGGTCCACAGCGACCTGCGCGCCGGCGTCGGTGATCGTGGAGAGCTCGTCGTCGCGCCCGAGCGCGGCGACGAGCTCCAGGTCCGTCGCGGCCTCGACGGCGCGGCAGGCCTCGGAACCCATCCGGCCGCCCGCGCCGATCACGGCGACGCGCAGGGGGGTCTGGTCAGTGCTGGTCATGGGGTGCTCCTCGACGGATCGGGGTGGATGGGCTGTCAGGCTTTGCGTGGCGGGGCAGGAGCTCAGGACTCCGGGCCGACCTCGACCCGGGTGCTGAAGGAACCCGCCAGGCGCGCGGCGAGCTCCTGCACAGCCGCGGCGTCGACCCGGCCGATCTTCTCGAGCGTCTCGTCGACGCTCGTGTACGTCCCGTGGACCAGCTCGATCGTGCCGAGCCTGCCCATCCTGCTGCTGGTGTCCTCGAGCCCCAGGGCGAAGGACCCGGTGATCTGACCCTTGGCGCGGGACAGCTCCTCCTGCTCGATGCCGCTGGCGCCCATCCGGTCGAGCTCCTCGGCGAGCAGCTCGACGACCTGCGCGGTGCGGGAGGGACGGCAGGCGGCGTACATCCCGAACAGGCCGGCGTCGCGGTAGCCGCCGCTGAAGGAGTACACCGAGTAGGCCAGGCCGCGCTGCTCCCGGATGTTCTGGAACAGGCGTGAGGACATGCCGCCGCCGAGCACCGACATGAGCACCGAGAGCGTGTGGCGGTCCTCGCTGAGAGCCGAGAGGCCCTGGCCGCCGAGGTAGATGTGGTTCTGCTCCGCAGGACGGATCAGCCGGTGCGAGGCGATCGTGGAGACGTCCTGGACGGACCTGTTCGCCGTGGTCCCCCTGGGAGCCTCCGAGCGCGGCCGACGGCGGGGCAGAGCCCCCTCCTCGAGCGTCCAGCCCCCGCGGCGCAGCCCCGTCCGGAGCAGCTCGGCCAGCTCGTCGTGATCGATGTCCCCGACCGCGGTGACGACCAGGTTGTCGGGTCGGTAGTGCGTATCCCAGTGGGCGCGCACATCCTCGATGCTCAGCGCGTTCACGGACTGCTCGGTGCCGCCGACGGGGCGGCCGAGGGCGGTCTCGGCGCCGAGCACGTCGGCGAGGAAGGTCTCGTAGCCCACATCGGTCGGATCGTCCTCGGCCATGGCGAGCTCCTCGAGGATGACCTCCCGCTCGGTGGCCAGGGCCTCCTGCTCCAGCAGGCTCGCCGTGATCATGTCCGTGAGGACGTCCACGGCCATCGGCACATCGGAGGAACGGACCCTGCCGTAGTAGAGGGTGTGCTCCTTCGCGGTGATGGCGTTGGAATCGCCGCCGACCTCGTCGAAGGCCGTGGCGATGTCCATCGCGGAGCGCCGCTGGGTGCCTTTGAACAGGAGGTGCTCGAGAACATGCGTCGACCCGGCATGCTCGGGACGCTCGTCGCGCGATCCGACGGGCAGCCAGAGCCCGATGGTCGCGCTGCGCACGCTGCGATCGGTCTGGGTCAGCAGACGCACACCGCCGGGCAGGATGCTGCGCCGCACACCGGTGGCGGCATCGAGCATCACGTCGGAGGCGGGATCATCGAAAACGAGGTCGGAAGGCATCGATCGATTGTTCCACGACCTGGCCGGCATCGGGACGAGAGTTCGCCCTCCCTCCCGGACCTCGACATCCCCGGCCTCGACCCTCCCCGAGCTCCACGACGCTCACCCCGCCCCCGAGGGACCCGTGCCGGAACAGCCGGTCGACTCGCCCCGGGACAGCAGGACGGGGAGGCACCCGATGGTGCCTCCCCGTCCTGGGAGCTACGGCCTCAGAAGGCCGAACAGATCACTGTGCGGATCACTTCTCGCCGGAGGAGCTCTCCTCGGAGGGCTTCTCGTCGTCCTCGGAGACCGCCAGGGAGATCTTTCCGCGGGCGTCGACCTCGCGGATCTCCACCTCGATCTTCTGACCGACCTTGGCGACGTCCTCGACGCTCTCGACCCGCTTGCCGTCGTTCAGCTTGCGCAGCTGGGTGACGTGGAGCAGGCCGTCCTTGCCCGGGGTCAGCGAGACGAAGGCGCCGAAGTCGACAACGCGCACCACGGTGCCGAGGTAGCGCTCGCCGACCTCGGGGACCTGCGGGTTGGCGATGGCGTTGACCGCGGAGCGTGCCGCCTCGGCCGAGGGGCCGTCGGTCGCACCGATGTAGACGGTGCCGTCGTCCTCGATCGTGATGTCCGCGCCCGTGTCGTCCTGGATCTGGTTGATCATCTGGCCCTTCGGGCCGATGACCGCACCGATCTTGTCGACGGGGACCGTGACGGCGATGACGCGAGGAGCGTGGGGGCTCATCTCGTCCGGCGCGTCGATGGCCTCGTTGAGCACACCGAGGATCGCCAGGCGTGCCTCGTGAGCCTGCGACAGCGCACCGCCGAGCACGGAGGCCGGGAGGCCGTCGAGCTTGGTGTCGAGCTGGATCGCGGTGATGAACTCGCTGGTACCGGCCACCTTGAAGTCCATGTCGCCGAAGGCGTCCTCCGCACCGAGGATGTCGGTGAGCGCCGCGTAGCGGGTCTCGCCGTCCACGGTGTCGGAGATCAGGCCCATGGCGATGCCGGCGACCGGGGCGCGCAGCGGCACACCGGCGTTGAGCATCGCCAGGGTCGAGGCGCACACGGAGCCCATCGAGGTGGAGCCGTTGGACCCGAGGGCCTCGGACACCTGACGGATCGCGTAGGGGAACTCCTCGCGGGACGGCAGGACCGGCACCAGGGCGCGCTCGGCGAGCATGCCATGGCCGATCTCACGACGCTTCGGGGAGCCGACGCGACCGGTCTCACCGGTGGAGTACGGCGGGAAGTTGTAGTGGTGCACGTAGCGCTTGCGCGTGACCGGCCCGAGAGAGTCGATCTGCTGCTCCATCTTGAGCATGTTCAGCGTGGTGACGCCCAGGATCTGGGTCTCGCCGCGCTGGAACAGCGCCGAGCCGTGCACCCGCGGGAGCACCTCGACCTCGGCGGAGAGCGCGCGGATGTCGCGGAGGCCGCGGCCATCGATGCGGACGCCGTCGGTGAGCACCTTCTGGCGCACGACCTGCTTGGTCAGCGCACGGAAGGCGCCGCTGACCTCCTTGTCGCGACCCTCGAGCTGCTTGCCCTCGCCGGCGAGCTCCTCGGTCAGCTCACCGAGCAGCTGCTCGGTGCGCTCCTCGCGCTCGGTCTTCGCGGCGATGGACATGACCTCGGCCAGACGCTCGGTGGCTGCGGCCTCGACGACGTCGTGGGCGTCGTCCTGGAAGTCGAGGAAGAGCGGGAACTCGCGCACCGGCTTGGCGGCGGTGGCGGCGAGCTCCTGCTGGGCGACGCACAGGCTGCGGATGAAGACCTTCGCGGCCTCCAGACCCTCGGCCACGACGGGCTCGGTGGGAGCGATTGCGCCCTGCTCCTTGATGAGCGTCCACGCGTTGTCGGTGGCCTCTGCCTCGACCATCATGATCGCGACGTCATCCTCGACGATGCGACCGGCGACGACCATCGAGAAGACGGCCTCGTCGAGCTGCGAGAAGGTCGGGAACGCGACCCACTGGCCACCCTGGGCGGTCGGCATGAGCGCGATGCGCACGGCGCCGATCGGACCCGAGAAGGGCAGACCGGAGATCTGGGTGGAGGCGGACGCGCCGTTGATGCCGACGACGTCGTAGGCGTCGTCCGGGCCGTTGGCCATCACGGTGAGGACGATCTGGACCTCGTTGCGCAGGCCCTTGACGAAGGCCGGGCGCAGCGGGCGGTCGGTGAGGCGGCAGGCCAGGATGGCGTCGGTGCCGGGACGGCCCTCGCGACGGAAGAACGAGCCGGGGATGCGACCCGCGGCGTACATCCGCTCCTCGACGTCGATCGTCAGGGGGAAGAAGTCGAAGTGGTCCTTGGGACGGTTCGAGACGGCGGTGGCCGACAGGATCATCGTGTCGTCGTCGAGGTAGACGGCGACGGCGCCGGCGGCCTGCTGGGCGAGACGTCCGGTCTCGAAGCGGACCTCACGACGGCCGAACGAGCCATTGTCGATGACCGCGGTCGTCGCGGTGATTTCAGGGCCTTCCATGGCCATGTGGATCTCCTCTGGTAGGGGGTTGCCCTGCCGGTGCGGCCTTCGTCAGTCACACGCGGTGCACGATCCCGTGAGGGGGATCCGTGCCCCGAAGGTCACTGCCGAGGACCGAACCTGGTCGGGGCGGGGTGTCGGAGGGGCGTCCGCGTCAGCGGACAGACGGAACCGCCGCCCGCCTCTGGAGGCGAGCGGCGGACAGCGATCAGCGGCGGATGCCGAGGCGCTTGATCAGCGAGCGGTAACGCTCGATGTCGGTGGCCTGGAGGTACTTCATCAGGCGCTTGCGCTGACCGACCAGCAGCATCAGACCGCGGCGCGAGTGGTGATCGTGCTTGTGGGTCTTCAGGTGCTCGGTCAGGTAGGTGATGCGATGCGTGAGGAGCGCGGCCTGGACCTCGGGCGAACCGGTGTCACCCTCGGCGGTCGCGTACTCCTTGATGATCTCCTGCTTGGTGGCGGTGTCGAAGGCCATGGTTCTCCTGTGGTCGTTGCGCGGCGCTCCGGGACCTGCTGTCCCGGGCTCTCTGGGCGAGCCTCGCCCCGGATTCCCTGCCTGGGCGCACGTCGAGGACGAGCACTGCAGACATCTGGGTGGGGCGGACTGACTCTCCGCGGCCGAATTCACGGCGGCACCAGGATATCAGCCCTCGACAGGCGGACGGGAGGGACCGGGACCCAGAGTGCGGCGGGTCACCTCGACGTCCCGCTGCATCTGCTCGACCAGGCTCTCGACCGAGTCGAACTTCAGGGTCGGACGCTGGAAGGCCACGAACTCGAGCCGCACCGTGTCGCCGTAGAGGTCCAGGTCATGGGCGCCGTGCACGTAGGCCTCCACGGTGCGCCGGGGAGCGCCGTCGACCTCGAAGGTCGGGTTGGTGCCGATCGAGATGGTCGCCGCCGCTCCGGCCAGAGGGTCCGTCCCGGCGTGCGCGCGATCCTGCGCGACCACCGTGAGATGACCGGCGTAGACCCCGTCGGCCGGGATCAGACCGGCCGGCGACGATCCCAGGTTCGCCGTGGGGAAGCCGAGCTCGCGGCCGCGCTGGAAACCGTGATGGACGACGTCCGTCACCGTGTGCAGCCGACCCAGACCCTCCGTCGCGAGCTCGATGTCACCCGTCAGCAGCGCGGCACGGATTCCCGAGGAGGAGATGCGCCCGCCCTCCTCCCCGTCGGGACCGAGGTCGGAGACCGTGACGACCTCGAAGCCGTACTTCCTGCCCAGTTCGCGCATGGTGTCGATATCCCCCGCGTTCGCCCGGCCGAACAGAGCGTCCTCGCCCAGCACGACGCACTTCATGCCGAGGCCCTCGACGAGGAAGACCCGCACGAAGTCCTCCGGGGAGTAGAGCGCGAAATCATGGGTGAACTCGAGGTCCAACACGCCGTGGACGCCGGCGAGGAGGAGCAGGCGGTCGCGGTCCTCGTGCCCGGTCAGCAGCGGCGGCTCGCCGGGCGTGCCCATGACGTGTCGCGGATGCGGCCAGAAGGTGAGAGCGACCGGCGAGAGCCCACGCGTCTCGGCGTGGTGGACCAGCTGTTCGAGCACATAGCGATGGCCGCGGTGGATCCCGTCGTAGTTCCCGATGGAGACCGCTGTGGCCCCGAGATCGGCGGGCACGTCCTGCACGGAGTGCCAGATGGGGGTGCGGGTCACGGCGCGGTCAGGTCCTTCCAGGGCCGGGTGCTCGGACGCACCCACGGGGGTTCCACCCGGGGGCGGAGCATCTCGGGCAGGAGCACCGAGGAACGGGGAACACTGTAACGCCCGAGCACTCGCCCGCGGGCGACGGGCCCGTGCGACGAGCCTGTCGCCGAGCCGTGATCGGATGCCCGATGCCGCACCGACGACCGGAGGGGCTGTGACGTACCTGTGACGAAGCTCTGCGGCGCAGGCATGTCGCGAATCGCGCCTGCTCCGTTACTCTGAAGGACAATGCGGTGCCGGGGAGGGACCCCTGTGCCCTCCGGCGTTCCATGCGGGGGGCAGACACGATGGCCGCGGAGAACGGATCAGAATCCATGACGAACGTGACCGAATCGGCGTCGCTGGGCGGCCCGTCCCGACCCACCGGACGCCACGGCCGTCGCCGCGCCCTTCTCATCGTGATCGCCATCCTCGCGGTGATCGCCGTCGCCCTGACCGGTGGCGCGATGGCCTACGCCAAGCAATACGACGATCGCGCGCTCCCGGGGACCACCATCCTCGGGCAGGACGTCTCCGGCAAGTCCGCTGACGAGATCTCCGCGCTCGTCGCGGAGAAGGGCGAGGCCGTCACCGTCGCGGTGACCGCCGGCGATCAGGAGGTCGAGGTCCCGCTCGCCGATCTCGGGGTGACCGTCGATGCCGACGCCACCGCGACAGCTGCTCTGGACCGCGAGAACTCCTTGACCGACGTCATCTCCTCGACCTGGTCCGGTGAGCACCCGGTCACCCCGGTCGTGTCCGTCGACGACGCCGCAGTCGCCGACTTCGCCAAGGGGCTGGTCCCCGAGGACAAGACCGAGCCTGTCGACGCCGAGGTCACCTTCGATGAGGACGCGCAGACGTGGAACGCCGTCCCCGGCCGCAACGGCCAGGGCGTGGACCCGAAGGTCCTGGTGGACACGGTGACGCAGAAGGCCCCCGCGCTCGAGAGCTTCAGCGTGGAGCAGCCCATCGAGGAGATCGCCCCGGCGATCACCACCGAGGAGGCCGAGAAGACCGTCGGCACGATCTCCTCGCTGCTCGAGCAGCCGATGTCCATCCAGGGCGCCGACGACGCGACCCACGAGGTCTCCGCCGAGAAGCGCTCCGGGTGGCTCTCGGTGGCTCCGGACAAGGCCGGCGAGGCGCTGACGATCAGCGTGGACGAGGACGCCGTGCGGGAGTGGGTCTCGGACCGCGCCACGGACGACGCCGTCGAGGCCAAGGACGGCATCGAGCAGATCGACGAGGACGGCAAGGTCGTCAAGGTGGTCGCCGAGAAGGAGGACGGTCTCAAGATCACCAACACCGATGCTGTCGCCGACGAGCTGATCGCCGCCCTGCAGGGCACCACGCCCCTCGAGGCCGCCTTCGAGACCCAGACGATCGAGGCCGAGGTCAACGAGGTCGACGCGCCGAAGGACCCGGACGACGAGAAGGACGCGAAGGACGCGGACAAGAAGGACGAGGACAAGGACGCCGCGAAGGACGAGAAGGACAAGGACGAGAAGTCCAAGGACGAGAAGGAGAAGTCCAAGGATTCCGACGAGGAGACTCCCGCCGACAAGCCCACCGGCGAGAAGTGGATCGACGTGAACCTGAGCAACAAGACGGTCACCGCGTACGTCGGCGACACCCCCGTGTGGGGCCCGCGGTCCATCGTCGACGGCAAGGAGGGGAACGAGACCGTCACCGGCTCCTTCGAGATCTACCTGCGGTACGACCGTCAGGACATGACCAATGCCGCGTACTACCCCGAGGGCCACGAGAAGTACTACCTCACCCCGGATGTGCCGTGGGTGCAGTACTTCCACAACGGCTACGGCTTCCATGGGGCGCCGTGGCGCTCGTCCTTCGGATACTCCGGATCGCACGGCTGCATCAACATGACCGTGTCCGATGCGAAGTGGCTCTACGACTGGGCATCGATGGGCACGCGCGTCGAGTCCCACTACTGAGCGGACTCCCGCCCACCACATGACGAAGCCTCCTCCCGGATTCCGGGAGGAGGCTTCGTCATGTGGTGGGCCGCCGGCATCCGTCGGTCAGCACCGTCCGTCACTCAGCACCGTTCGATGGTCCGCACCGTCCGCCTGTCAGCGCTGTGCGTCGAGCGGGACCACGAGGGCGGGACGCCAGCTCGTGCCATCGGGACGGAGCACAGCGCAAAGGGCTCCCTCGGCGTCGAGAGCGGCGACCAGGTCCAGATCCTCTCCCCCACCCCTCGGGGCGCTCCGGGGGACCGCGGGCGCTGCGGAGGGTGCCGCTGCTCGCGGGATGCGCCGGCCGTCCGCAAGATCCCGCGCCTCCTCGGCGGAGACCCTCAGGGTGGGCAGCACGGCTCCCGCGCTGCGTCCCAGTCCCCGCAGGGGCAGGTGCACGTCATCGCCCTCGCCCCGGGCCGGAACCGGCACGGCGTCGTCCACCGAGAACGGACCGATGCTGGTACGGCGCAGCGCCGTGAGATGGCCTCCCACGCCCAGTGCCGCGCCCAGGTCCCGGGCCAGCGCCCTCACATAGGTTCCCGAGGAGCAGGTGACCACGGCGTCGAGGTCGACATAGCCGTCGCTCTCACGGCGCGCGGTGACGTCGAAGCGGGAGATCCGGACCGGGCGTGCGGCGAGCTCGACCTGCTCCCCCGCTCTGGCACGGGCATAGGCGCGCTTGCCGTCGACCTTGATGGCGCTGACGGTCGATGGCACCTGCTGGATGTCGCCGCGCAGGAGCTCGAGCTGCTGATGGATCGAGGCGTCCGTGATCTCCCCGGTATCGCTCGGCGAGCCGATCGGCTCTCCCTCACGATCATCGGTGGTCGTGGACAGGCCGAGGCGGATCGTGGCCTCATAGGTCTTGTCCAGCCCCACGAGGTGGGTCAGCAGCCGAGTGCCCTGACCGATCCCCAGGATCAGCAGGCCGGTGGCCATGGGGTCCAGGGTGCCGGCGTGGCCGACCTTCTTGGTCCCCAGCAGCCAGCGCACCCGGGCCACGACGTCGTGGCTCGTGCGATCCGGCGCCTTGTCGACCAGCAGGATGCCGTGCGGGGCGCTCACACGCCCTCGCGCCCGCTGACGCCGGTCGACGGACCCTGCCCGTCCTCGCGGTCGGCAGCGGTCTCGTCGTCGACCCCGTCCGAGCCGTCGGTCTCGTCGTCGATCTCGTCCTCGTCGGTCTCGTCGTCCTCGTCCTCGTCCTCGCGGGGGACGCGATAGGGATCGGCGTCGCCGGCGTAGGCCGCGCCCTCCTTCGACTTCGCGAGCTCGGCGTCGCGGCCGCGGGCCTCGGAGAGGAGGTCCTCGATGACGCGGGCGTTCTCGGGGATCGCATCGGCGATGAACTCGAGGGTCGGGGTCAGGCGCACGCCGGTCTGTCGGCCCACCTCGCGGCGGAGCATGCCGGTGGCGCTCACGAGGGCTGCGCCGGTACCTTCGCGCTCCTCGTCCGTGCCGAAGACGGTGTAGAAGAGCGTCGCATGCTGGAGGTCGCCGCTGACGCGCACATCGGTGATGGTCACGAACCCGAGGCGCGGGTCCTTGACCCGAGTGTCGAGCATGGTCGCCACGATGACCTTGATGCGGTCGGCGAGCTTGAGGGCGCGGGGGCTGTCGTTCATGATCGGTCAATCTCCTGATCGGGGTGAGGATCTGCGAGGGGTGAGGAGGGATGTCGGCAGCAGGATCGTCGCCGGGCAGGGGGCGTCCCGGCCCCGGAGGAGGTGTCCGTCCGGGCGCGTCCGGGAGGACAGCTGCAGGGGAGGAGAGTCGCGACGGACATGCGGCTCTCCTCCCCTGCGGATGCGGCCGGGCGCCGCGGGGCGCCCGGCCGGTATCGGATCAGCTGCGGGGCTTCTCCTGCATCTCGTACGTCGTGACGACGTCACCGATCTGCAGGTCGTTGAAGGATCCCAGGTTGATGCCGCACTCGTAGCCCTCGCGGACTTCGGTGACATCGTCCTTGTAGCGACGCAGCCCGGCGATCTCGAGGCTCTCCGTGACGACCACTCCGTTACGGGTGATGCGCGCCTTGCCGCCTCGCTTGATGAGGCCGCCGCGGACGATCGAGCCGGCGATGTTGCCGAACTTGGAGGAGCGGAAGATCTCGCGGATCTCCGCCGAGCCGAGCTCGACCTCCTCGTACTCCGGCTTGAGCATGCCCTTGAGGGCCTGCTCGACCTCGTCGATGGCGTTGTAGATGACCGAGTAGTACTTGATCTCCACGCCCTCGCGGTCGGCGTACTCCGCGTTGAGGCCCTCGGCCCGCACGTTGTAGCCGATGATGATGGCGTCCGACGCGACGGCGAGGTTGATGTTGTTCATCGTGATCGCACCGACACCGCGGTCGATGATCCGCAGATCGACGCCGTCTCCGACCTCGATCCCGAGCAGCGACTCCTCCAGCGCCTCGACGGCACCGGCGGCGTCACCCTTGAGGATGAGGTTGAGGGTCTCGACCTTGCCGTCGGCCATCGACTTGGTGATGTCCTCCAGGCTGATGCGCTTGCGGGCCTTGGACAGCGCGGCGGCACGCTTGGCGGCCTCGCGCTTCTCGGCGATCTGGCGGGCGGTGCGCTCGTCCTGGGCGACCAGGAAGGAGTCACCGGCGCCGGGCACCGAGGTGAGACCGAGGACCTGCACCGGGCGGGACGGGCCTGCCTCGGTGATGTTCTCGCCGTTCTCGTCGAGCATGGCACGCACGCGGCCGTGACCGGTGCCGCAGACGATCGCGTCGCCGACCCGCAGGGTTCCCTGCTGGACGAGCACCGTGGCGACCGGGCCGCGACCGCGGTCCAGGTTCGCCTCGATGGACACGCCACGAGCGTCCTTGTCCGCGTTCGCGGTCAGCTCCAGCGCGGCGTCCGCGGTGAGCAGGACGGCCTCGAGCAGCGCCTCGATGTTCTGGTTCTCCCGAGCGGAGACGTCGACGAACATCGTCTCGCCGCCGTACTCCTCGGCCACCAGGTTGTACTCGGTGAGCTGCTGGCGGATCTTCTGCGGGTTCGAATCCGGCTTGTCGATCTTGTTGACCGCGACCACGATCGGCACGTTGGCCGCCTGGGCGTGGTTGAGCGCCTCGATGGTCTGCGGCATGACTCCGTCATCGGCGGCGACCACGAGGATCGCGATGTCGGTGACGTCCGCACCGCGGGCACGCATGGCGGTGAACGCCTCGTGGCCCGGGGTATCGATGAAGGTCAGTGCACGATCGACGCCCTCGTGCTCCACCGGGACCTGGTAGGCACCGATGTGCTGGGTGATGCCGCCGGCCTCGCCTGCGCCGACGGTCGCCTTACGGATCGTGTCGAGCAGGCGGGTCTTGCCGTGGTCGACGTGACCCATGACGGTGACCACGGGCGGACGCGGCACGCGGTCCTCGTCGTCCTCCTCGGCGAGCTCGGCATCGAGATCGATGTCGAACTGTCCGAGCAGCTCGCGCTCTTCGTCCTCCGGGGAGACGATCTCGATCTTGTAGCCCAGCTCGGTGCCGAGCAGATCGAAGGTGTCCTCGTTCAGCGACTGCGTGGCCGTGGCCATCTCGCCCATCGCGAAGAGCACCGTGATCAGCGACGCGGGGTTCACATCGATGCGGTCGGCGAAGTCGGAGAGCGAGGCTCCCCGGCGCAGGCGGATCGGGGTGTTGCCGTCGCCGCGCGGGATCGAGACGCCGCCCGGTGCGGGCGCCGACATCTGCTCGAATTCTGCGCGCTTCGCACGCTTCGACTTGCGCGAACGGGCGGGCTTGCCACCACGACCGAAGGCACCCTGCGTGCTGCCGCGACCACCGCGACCGCGGGGACCGCCGCCACCTGCGGGACCACCGGGGCCGCCGCCGGGACGAGCACCGGGGCCGCCACCGGAACGACCACCGCGGCCGCGGTTGTCGCCGCCGCCGGGACGGGCATCGGCCAGACCGCCGGAGGAGTGCTGGCGCATGATGCCGGGGGTGGGCATCCCGGGACGGGGCGGACGGGGAGCCGCACCCTCACGGGCGGCGGGACGACCGGCACCGGCCTGATCGCCGCTGCGACCCTGGCCCTGGGGCTTGGATCCGGGACGGGGCATCCCCTGCGAGGTCGCGAAGGGGTTGTTGCCCGGACGGGGACCGCCCGGACGCGGCGCGCCCTCACGCGGAGCGCCGTCTCGTGCGGGACGGCCGCCGCCCTGGCCCGGCTTGCGGGACCCGGCGCGGGGCATGCCCTGCGAGCTGGCGAAGGGGTTGTTGCCGGGGCGTGCTGCACCGGGGCGGGGCGCGGGACGCTCGCCACCGGGCTTCGGAGCGGGCGCCGGGCGCGCAGCACCGGGCTTCGGCGCGCTGCTGGCGGACGCAGAGGGACCGTCGGTCGCCGGCTTCTCGGCGGGCTCGGACGGCTGATCGCTCGCGGGCTTCGCGGCGGTCTCGGCGGCCTGCTCGGACGGAGCGGGCTGCTCGGCCTTCTCCACGGGGGCGGAGGGTGCCGGGGTCGGTTCGGGAGCCGATGCTGCGGGCTGCTCCGGAGCGGCCGGGGCGGGCTTCGAGCCGGGCTTGGGGGCGCTGCCGGGCTTGGGGGCACCGCCCGGCTTGGGCGCTCCACCGGACTTGCGCTCTGCGTCGCCTGCGGGGGCGGCGGTGCCGCTCTTCTCGGACGAGCTGTCCCCACCCTTGGCGGGGAGCTCCTCACGCAGCCGACGGGCGACGGGCGCCTCGATGGTCGAGGATGCGGAGCGAACGAATTCGCCCATGTCCTGCAGCTTCTGCAGAACGGCCTTGCTGGGGTGTCCGAGCTCCTTGGCGAGCTCGTGGACGCGGACCTTAGCCACATTTCTCCTGTCTCGGTCCGGCCGACAAGAGGGCGCGGACCATTAATTCCTGAGGGTGCTCATTGGTGAGTACTCATCGGATATCCATGGTTCTTCTACCTGTTCCACGTTCGGGTGAAATCGGAGTTCTCGAGGTCCTGGACGAGATGCCCGGTGTCGACGCCGCCCCGGAAGGACCGGGCGAAGCCGCCTCGCTTCACAGCGAGCTCGAGACATGATGCCTCGGGATGGAGCCACGCACCGCGACCCATGGCCGATCCGGTCGGATCGGGCAGGACTCGCGGGATGACGCCTCCGGGAGCGGACTCCCGGACCAGACGCACCAGCTGGTCGCGCGGGGCCACCTGATGGCAGCCGACGCACGTGCGCTCGGGACGATGGGGTGCAGAGTGGGTGACCACGCCTCCACCTCCGTTCCGGACGCTTCCATCGGACCATGATCCAGACCGCGTGCAGTCTGCATCACACCTCGACGAACAGCCTCCCCAGTGTAGCGGACGCGCCGCGACGGGCGCTCACCCGGGAGGCGTGGGCCACACCTCACTCCGTCAGATCCGTGGCAGCTCAGTCCTCGGGGACGGCATCTCCGGCAGCGGGCGCCCGATCGGCCTGAGCAGGCGCCTCATCCGTCGGGGCGGCGGTGTGGGCCACCGGGACGGACGCGCTCTCCTCCACCGCCTCCTGGGCGGAGGCGGGGTACGCGTTCGGATCGTCGTCCGGGCGGATGTCGATCTTCCACCCGGTGAGCTTGGCGGCCAGGCGCGCGTTCTGCCCGTCCTTGCCGATGGCGAGCGAGAACTGCCCGGCGGGCACGACGGCGCGGACCGCACGGCCCACCTCGTCGATGACCGTGACGCTGGAGACCTTCGAGGGCGAGAGCGCGTTGGCGACGAACGTGGCGGGGTCCTCGTGGAAGTCGACGATGTCGATCTTCTCGCCGGCCAGCTCGTTCATCACCGAGCGCACGCGAGCCCCCATGGGGCCGATGCAGGCGCCCTTGGCGTTGATCCCGGGAACCGTCGCATGCACCGCCATCTTGGTGCGGTGACCTGCCTCGCGGGCGAGCCCGGTGATCTCGACGCTGCCGTCGGCCACCTCGGGCACCTCGAGCGCGAACAGCCGGCGCACCAGGTTGGGGTGCGAGCGCGAGAGCGTGATCTGGGGGCCCTTCGGTCCCCGTCGGGCCTCGGTGACGTAGGCGCGCAGGCGCTTGCCGTGGGAGTAGTCCTCCCCCGGGACCCGCTCGTGCGGGGGCAGCACGGCCTCGACCTCGCCGAGATCGACCAGCACCATCCGGGGATCGCGGCCCTGCTGGATGATCCCGGAGACGATGTCATCGGCCCGCTCGGCATACTCGCCGAGCACTGCTTCGTCCTCGAGGTCGCGGATGCGCTGGAAGATCACCTGTCGCGCCGTCGAGGCGGCGACCCGCCCGAAGTTCTCCGGGGTGTCGTCCCATTCCTCCAGGACGGTCCCGTCCGAGTTGCGCTCGCGCGCCATCACGGCGACCTGGCCGGTGCGCTCGTCGATGATCACCTCGGAATCCCGCACCGGATGATCGGTGTGCAGGTAGGCGGCGTGCAGAGCGGAACGGATCGCGTCCAGCAGGACGGGCAGGCGGATGTCCCGCTCCCGTTCGAGGGCCCGCAGGGCACCCATGTCGATGTCCATCTCAGCTCTCCTTCGATGCGGTGGGGTCGGCGTCAGCGTCAGCGTCAGCGATCAGCTGCGCAAGATCAGCAGGCGGGTCGAACTCGACCTGCACCTGGGCGGTGGAGACCTCGGCGACCGGGATATCCAGCCGCTCGGAGGTGCCCTGGGGCATACGGAGCGGGCGGCCGCGGTCGTCCCGGCCGGGCTCCTGACGCAGGATCAGGACGTCACCGGCGGTCACGGCGAGCAGTCGTGCCCGGTACAGCGTGCCGTCGACGGTCAGGGAGAGCAGGCGGCCCCGCGAGCGCCGGAAGTGGCGCACGGCGGTGAGCTCCCGATCGACCCCGGGGGTGGTGATCTCCAGGACCACCGGGTCGGGGCCCAGCAGGGAGTCGTCGGCGTCGATCAGATCGGAGAGCTCGCGCGAAGCGATCGCGACGGCGTCCAGATCTGCGCTGCCCAGCTGGTCCTCGGGCAGATCCACGATCAGCCGCACCTCGGGCATCGAGCGGGGGCCTGTCACCACGATCTCTTCGAGCACGAGGTCATGGTTGTCCAGGACCTGGGATGCTGCCTCCCGCAGGGCGGTGTGGGCCGTCTGGCCGTCGAGGTCGCTCATCGCTCGCTCACCTCCTCCTGCATATAGGTACCTGTGCCCGCCGGTGACAGATCACCGGCAGGGTCACTCCCAGGATAGTGCGCGCGCGGCGCGGATGCCTCCCGGATGGGCCTCGATGCGAGAATCCTCCTGTGCTCCTTCCCACCGACTCCCCCTCTGCTGCCCGACTTCCCTCGCGGCGCAGGGTCCTGGCGTCGGGCGCCCTGGGCGTCCTCGCCCTCGCCGGGCTGCCCGGATGCGGACGGATCGCCGTAGGCGGGCCCGAGGCCTACACGCCCCCTCCGCCCGGGATCGATGACCTGTACCGGGCTGATCTGCTCGACGTGCTGGACCGCGCGATCGCCGGTGCGGAGGCGCTCGCGGGCTCAGACGGAGACTCGGACTCGGACGACGGGGCGCCCGACCCCTCCGGCGCCACCGCCGATGGTTCGACGGGCCCCGCGCTGCCCGGCGTGCTGTCGATGCTGGTCGCCGCACTGCCCGCACAGCGTGCGGCCCTGCTGACCGGTGCCGAGGCCGAGCGCGCGGCGACGGCCGGCTCCGACCCGGCCTCGACGTCTCCTCCCCCGCCCTCCGACGCGCCGACGGACGCAGCAGGGCTCCTCGCGGTGCTGGTGGAGCTGCGGCTGCTCGCGGCCGATGCGGCACGGCAGGTCTCCGGATCCCTCGCCCGTCCGGTCGTGGCGATCGCGGCGCATTCGGCATGGAGCGCACGACGCCTCCACGTCGCCGCTGCGGCGGGCGAGGTGGCCCCGTTGCGCCCGGCGGAGGAGATCGTGCCCTCGCGCGAGGTGCCGACGACGGACCCGGCGACGGTGGGCGCCGAGGTGGACTACCACTCCACGATCGAGCGGGCGCAGCAGGAGGAGTGGTACGTCGGCTACCTCTACGAGGTGCTCGCGGCCCGGACCACGGACGCCGGCGAGCGCGAGGCGGACCTCGCCCACAGCGACCGCCATCGCGCTCGCGCAGAATCCCTCGCGGCGATCGCGGAGGAGGACGGCGCCCCGGTCGTGCCCCGTCAGGCCGTCTACGCGCTTCCCGGCGGCACGCTGGACGACCGGATGGCCGCGGAGCTCCCGAGGATGCTCGCCGAGGGCCTGCTGGTGGATCATGCCGCGCTGGTCGGAGCCGCCCCGTTCGACCGCCGTCCGCTGTCGATCCTCGCCACGATGCAGGAGGGCGAGCTGCTGGCCACCCGCACGGAGGAGATGCCCCCGCTGCCCGGCCTCGAGATCGAGGACCCCGCGCCGAGCGACGGCGGCTGAGCACCGCTGCCCGGGGCCGCCGCCGGCTGGCAGCGGCGGCCCTGCTGGGGGCTCAGGCCCCGCGCACCGCCGACACCAGGGCCTCGACGGCCGCCTCGGGGGCGACCTCCTCGATGGATCCCGTCGCGCGGTCCCGGATCTCGACCACGCCGGTCGCCAGGCCCTTGCCGACCACCACGGAGGTGGGGATGCCCAGCAGCTCGGCGTCCTTGAACTTCACGCCCGGGGAGACCTTGGGGCGGTCGTCGTAGAGCACCTCGAGGCCGCGGGACTCGAGCTCGATGCCGATCCGCTCGGCCTCCTCGAAGATCTCCGGCGTCTTGCCGGTCGCCATGATGTGCACGTCGGCCGGGGCGACCTGACGGGGCCACACCAGTCCCTTGTCGTCGTGGTGGAGCTCGGCGATGGCGGCGACGGCGCGGGTCACGCCGATGCCGTAGGAGCCCATCGTGACCACGACCGCCTTGCCGTTCACGTCGAGCACCTTGAGGTCGAGCGCCTCGGCGTACTTGCGGCCCAGCTGGAAGATGTGTCCCATCTCCATGCCACGGGTCAGTCGCATCGGGCCCGAGCCGTCGGGCGCAGGGTCCCCGTCGCGCACCTCGGCGGCCTCGACGGTGCCGTCGGCGGTGAAGTCGCGGCCGAAGACGAGGTCGTAGACGTGCTTGTCCTTCTCGCCGGCGCCGGCGACCCAGGAGGTGCCGGGGGCGACGCGAGGGTCCACGAGGTAGCGGATCTCCGAGGGAGATTCCAGGCCCAGGCCCTCCGGGCCGATGTAGCCCTTCGTCAGCACGGGGTGCTTGGCGAAGTCGGCATCGGTGAACGGTGCGGCGACGGCGGGCGCGACTGCGGACTCGAGGCGCTTCTCGTCGACCTCGCGGTCGCCGGGCAGCGCGATGACCAGCGGCTCGGTGCTGCCGTCGGGGTAGGTGAGCAGGTAGGCGAGGTGCTTGAGCATCTCGTAGCGGGTCCACTCCCCCGACTCCGTGATGGGGCCCGTGCCGGGGAAGGCCTCGTTGGAGAAGTCCGTGAGCGCGGCGATGGTGCTCGCCCACGGGGTGTCCTCGACGTGCATCGCGGGCAGCCCGGCGATGGCGGCCTCGTCCAGGGCCGGCGGGGCGACGGTCGTGACGGCCTCGACGTTGGCGGCGTAGCCGCCGTCGGAGACCACGAAGGTGTCCTCGCCGACGGGCGTGGGGTGGAGGAACTCCTCGGAGCGGGAGCCGCCCATCGCGCCGGCGTCGGCGCGGCAGATCACGATGGGCAGACCGAGGCGATCGAAGGTGCGCTGGTAGGCGCCGCGCTGCTTCTCGTAGGAGACGTCCAGGCCGGCGTCGTCGATGTCGAAGGAGTAGGCGTCCTTCATGATGAACTCGCGGGTGCGCAGCAGCCCAGCCCGGGGACGCGCCTCGTCACGGAACTTGGTCTGCACCTGGTAGAGCATCGCCGGGAGGTCCTTGTACGAGTTGTACAGATCCTTCACCGTGAGGGTGAACGTCTCCTCGTGGGTGGGCGCGAGCAGGTAGTCGTTCTCGCGGCGGTCCTGGAGGCGGAACACCTGGGGGCCGTACTCCTCCCAGCGCCCGGTGGCCTCGTACGGCTCGCGCGGCTGGAGCGCGGAGAAGACGAGCTCCTGGCCGCCGATGGCGTCCTGCTCGTCGCGCACGATGGCCTCGACCTTGCGCAGCACCTTCAGCCCGAGCGGCAGCCAGGTGTAGACACCCGGTGCGCTGCGGCGGATGTATCCGGCGCGCACGAGCAGCTTGTGGCTGGCGACCTCGGCGTCGGCCGGGTCCTCCCGCAGGGTGCGGACGAACGACGACGACAGACGGAGCATGGGGCAGGCCTTTCACAGCAGGGACTGGGCGCTACCGCCACCGGGGGCGGACGCGGGGTCCATCGTACTGGCCGCCGTGCCGGCAGACGAGCACCGACGTACCCTGGCAGGATGCACCCGCGAGCACGAGAGGATCCCGGATCCTCGCACACGTCGCGCCGACAGGCCCTGCGTGCGGCGGGCACCGTCGGCGCCCTCGGCGTCGTGGGAACCGGCGGGTACCTGACCTATCGCCTCGCCGTCCCCGCCACGGACCCGCGCACCGTCATCTCCCTGTACTCGCAGACCGTCGCCTATGCCGCGAACCAGTCACGCGTGCTCGTGAGGACCCCCGAGTCGATGTCCGAGCTGCTCCCGGGAACCCGCCTGCACTCGGGCCTCCCCACGTCCTCCCCCGTCCTCCGGCGTGCGCACGACTTCTGGGAGGGAACCGCCTCGTGGAGATCACGGGTCGACGAAGCACAGGAAGGGCACGAGATGCGCGCCGTCCTCCGGGACCTCGCGGGATCCGCTCTGCGCGACCTGTGGGTGCTCGCGGATGATCTGCCCGCCCCGGTCGCCGGCTGGAGCACGAGCTGGCGATACATCTGGCCGCGGGATGCCGCGTTCTGCGCGGTCGCGCTCGCCCGCGTGGGGCATGTGGACCGCGCGATCGGCGTCCTGACCCATCTGCAGTCGATCCAGGCGGAGGATGGGTGGTTCGAGGCGCGCTATGCACCGGGCACAGATCGGGCACCGGATGGCAGGGACCGCCAGTTCGACGGCACCGGTCTGGTGCTGTGGGCTCTCTCCGAGGTCGCGCGGACCGTTCCCGATGCCGACCGGCCCCAGCTCCTCGAGGACTTCGCGCCCCTGATCAGCACCACCCGCGATGCGCTGCTCCGGGAGACGCAGGACGGGACCGAAATGCCTCCCGTCTCCCCCGACTACTGGGAGGTGCGCGAGCGCGCCGTGACGCTCGGCCTCATGGCCAGCGCCCTGGCGGGTCTGCGCGCCGTCGGCGAGCTGACCGGGGACGACAAGGACCAGGAGGCCGCCCGCTCGTTCTCCGCGGTGCTGACCGACTCCTTCGGCGCCCATGGCTTCCAGCGCTACCGGCGCCGCGGCGGATCCGACTCCGCTCTCGCCGTCCTCGATGCGACCGGATGCCACGGTGTGGCATCGGCCCAGCAGCTGCTGGACCTGCGTCAGGAGCTCGCCCGTCCGGGAGGCGGCATCGCCCCGGGGGCGTCCTGGCGCGAGGACGGCGTCAGCTGGACCCCGTCGACGAGCCTGCTCGCCCTCGCCCTCGCCCGGGCCGGAGAGGTCGACGCCGCGCTCGAGATCCTCGGCTGGCTCGCAGCGCACCGCACCGATGCGGGCTCCCTGCCGGAGAAGGTCCTCTTCGACGGCCGCCCGGCGGCGGTCGCCCCGCTCGCCTGGACCGCGGCGAACGTGCTGCTCACGCTCGACGCGCTCGCGTCGACGTGACCCTGCGAATCTGACGCGGGCCGACCCCGTCAGGTCAGGGCGTGGAGCACCTGAGCTGCAGCGTCCTCCGGCCCCATGGTCGACAGATCCAGCGTGATCGCGTCCTCGGGCGGTGGCAGGACCGGCAGCTCGAGAAGATCGCGCAGCACCTCGGGGTCGGTGAGCTTGCTGCGCTCCGCGCGCCCCGGCGCGTCGATGCGTGCCAGAAGCGCCTCCGGCGACGCCGTCAGCCAGACCGGCACGAATCGGGCTCCGCGACGGCCAGCCAGAGCCCGCAGTCGATCGACATGCGCGGCGTTCCCGGGACCGTCGGGCAGCCAGATCGTGAAGACGTGGCTGAGTCCGGGCGGGGCCAGATGGGTCGATTCCAGGACGACGTCGAGGACCCGGCCCCGCAGCGCGTCGGTATCGGCCAGCTCGACCCCGAGACCACGGCCCAGGCCCATCGGGACGAACACCGCGTTGTTGACCAGGTGGTTGTCGACGACGATCGCGCCCGTCCTGCGCCCGATCTCCGTGGCGACGCTCAACTTGCCGACCGCCGGGGGCCCGACCAGGAGGATGAGGTGGCCGCCGGGAAGGTCGACGTCGTGTGTTTGGTGCCGCCGATGGTTCTCGCTCATCTGAGCAGGCTAGGCATCCCCGTCGCTCCACACCACCGGATTTCCCGGTTCCGTACCGGCGCAGAACACTCAGAACACTCAGAACAGGATCGTGGTGAGCTCGCCGATCTGGTGGAATCCGGCGGCGGCATAGGCGCGGCGGGCCGGTTCGTTGAAGTCGTTGACGTACAGGGTGACCTGCGGAGCGTGGTCTCGGCGCACCTGTCGCACCAGGTCCGCCATGGCCGCACGGCCCACGCCTCGCCCCCGCTGATCCGGTCGCACCCACACTCCGTGGATCTGGGCGACGGGACCGAACAGGGCGCCGACGTCGGCCTTGAACAGCACCTCGCCGTCCTCGATGATCACGTAGGTCCGGCCCAGGTGGATCAGGTCATCGATCCTGGTCCGGTAGGAGCGGCCGCCGTCGCCGAGCAGGGGATCGATGCCGACCTCCTCGCGGAACATCGCCACGGCGGCCGGGAACACCGCTCGCTCCTCGCCCGGCAGCGCCGCCCGCAGCTGCGAAGCACCGGACATGACCTCATCCTGCGCGCTGAGCAGCGGCTGGCTCCACCGGTACTCGCGCACATCAGGACCCCAGCCCGGCGCGAGGTGCTGCCACATCGCCTCGACCGCGGCGCGGTCGCCGACCACGGAGCTGGCCCGCCGGTTCCGAGCCGAGAGGAATCTTCCGAACTCTCCCAGGGCGAGACCGGTCGCCGACATCGGAGACAGGTTCACGCCGTGCCACAGCAGGCCGTCGGGCCGGGTCTCATCCCCTGCCAGCGAGAACTCCTGCGCCACGGAGGCGCTGCGGCCCACATCGCGCAGACGCGCACCGGCCAGGGCATTGGTCGCCGGGTCCCTCAGGGCATGCGCGATCGCGACGTCCAGCCCCGCGGGACGAACTGCTCGAACCCGCCCTCCGCGACGGAACACGCGCGATCAGCTCACAGAGACCGACGGGGCACCGGGCGCCTCGGCGTCTTCACCCTCCATCTCGGCGGCGATGCGGTTCGCCTCGGCCAGCAGCGTCGGGACGATGTCCGACTCGGGCACGGTCTTGATGACCTTGCCCTTGACGAAGATCTGGCCCTTGCCGTTGCCGGAGGCGACACCGAGATCGGCCTCGCGGGCCTCGCCCGGGCCGTTGACGACGCAGCCCATGACGGCCACACGCAGCGGCACCTCGAGGTGCTTGAGCCCCTCGGTGACCTCGTCGGCGAGCTTGTAGACGTCCACCTGGGCGCGGCCGCAGGAGGGGCACGAGACGATGTCGAGCTTGCGATCCTTGAGGTTCAGCGACTGCAGGATCTGGATGCCGACCTTGACCTCCTCGACCGGCGGGGCCGACAGCGACACACGGATGGTGTCACCGATGCCCTCGCTCAGCAGGATGCCGAAGGCGACGGAGGACTTGATGGTGCCCTGGAACGCCGGGCCCGCCTCGGTGACGCCGAGGTGCAGGGGCCAGTCGCCCTCCGCGGAGAGCTGACGGTAGGCCTCGACCATGATCACGGGGTCGTTGTGCTTCACCGAGATGCCGAAGTCGTGGAAGTCGTGCTCCTCGAACAGGGACGCCTCCCACTTCGCGGACGCCACGAGGGCCTCGGGGGTGACGCGGTCGCCCGTCATCATCCGCTGGTCGATGCTGCCGGCGTTGACGCCGATGCGCAGCGCGGTGCCGTGGTCCTTGGCGGCCTGGGCGATGTCCTTGATCTGATCGTCGAAGCGACGGATGTTGCCCGGGTTCACGCGGACCCCCGCGCAGCCAGCCTCGATCGCGGCGAAGACGTACTTCGGCTGGAAGTGGATGTCGGCGATCACCGGGATCGGGGACTTCGCCGCGATCGCCGCGAGGGCGTCGGCGTCCTCCTGCCGAGGACAGGCCACGCGCACGATGTCGCAGCCCGCGGCGGTCAGCTCCGCGATCTGCTGGAGGGTCGCGTTGATGTCATGCGTCGGGGTCGTGGTCATCGACTGCACCGTGATGGGTGCGTCGCCGCCGACGTAGAGATCGCCGAGCTTGACCTTGCGGGTCGTCCGCCGCGGTGCGAGGACCGGAGGCGGCGTCTTGACGGAGGGGATGCCGAGGCTCACTGAAGTCACCCCTCCATTATGGACTCGTCCCGACGCTCTGGAGGGTCAGGTGCGACACCTCCACCGCTCCTGCACGCCTGTCGTGGCGCGAGGCACATGGTTTCGGGGCACCGGATACGTTCCCGAGGCGGCATCCGCGAGGACCGACGTCGGTCAGGGACGCGGCGTCAGGGGAAGAGCGTGATGGGTTTGACGATGTCGGCGTAGAGCAGCAGCACCGTCATGAGGATGAAGATGATCGCGACCGCATTCGTCAGCGGCAGCAGCCGCGACATGTCCACCGGCCCGGGATCGAGCCGTCCTCGCCAGCGGGCGATCCGCCGCCGGACGCCCTCGATCAGCGCACCCAGGACATGCCCGCCGTCCAGGGGCAGCAGCGGCACCAGGTTGAACACGAACAGCGCCATGTTCAGCGACGCCAGCATCGAGATCAGGGTCGCGGCCTTCTCCTTGAGCTCGAAGCCCGGCTGGTCCGCGGAGGCGACCTCACCGGCGAGGCGCGACACCCCGACGACGCCGAGCGGGCCGTTGGGATCGCGCTCCTCGCTGCCGAACGCAGCCTGCGCCACGTCATATAGCCGCACCGGCAGGGTCAGGATGATCTTCCCCGTCTGCGTGAACGCGGACCACGCCATCTCCGGCACGAGCGCCGGCGACTGCGGAACCAGATCCGGGGTGCCCGAGACACCGAGGAAGCCGACCTGCTCGGTCATCAGGTCGCCGTTGGCGTCATAGACCGCGGCGCCGTCCGCATCGAGCACGGGACGGGCATCCACGATCGGGGTGGCCTCGAGATGCAGAGTCTCGCCGTCCCGCTCGACGACGACGGGGACGGTGCGGTCCCCGCTCGCCCGGATCGCCACGGTCACATCTGACCAGGTGTCGATCGGATGCCCGTCGATCTCCTGCAGCGTGTCCCCGGGGCGGATCCCCGCGGCGAGGGCCGGGGCCTCCTGCTCGCCCTCGCAGCCAGCATCGGCAGGGGCTTCGGCCGGGAGCACGCACTCCGAGACCGACTGCACCGTGGGGGTCACCGCAGGCAGACCGATTCCGCTGACCATCACGGTCATCAGCACGATCGAGATCAGCAGGTTCATGGTGGGCCCGCCCAGCATGACCACGAGCTTCTTCGGCACGGACAGCGCGACGAACGTGCGGTGCGCGTCCTCCTGCCCGTACTGGGAGGACTCGAACTCCTTGGCGTCCTCGGACATCTGCGACATCTGCTGCAGGAACCCGGTGGAGTCCTCGCGGATGGTGCCCTCCGGCTCCCCCTTGTGCGGCGGGAACATGCCGATCATGCGGATGTACCCGCCCAGCGGGATCGCCTTGAGCCCGTACTCGGTCTCGCCGCGGGTGCGCGAGAGCACCGTCGGCCCGAAACCGATCATGTACTGGGTGACGCGGACGCCGAACAGCTTGGCCGGGAGCAGGTGGCCGACCTCGTGCAGGGCGATCGAGAGCGCGAGCCCGAGCCCGACCACGAGCACCCCGAGCGCGAACAGCGCGATGCTCATCGCTCGGTCTCGGAGCTCGCGGGGCCTGCGGGATTCGTGGGGTTCGAGGAGGTCGTGGAGACCCCGGGGATCTTCGTGGTTCCCTCAGAGATCAGGATGCGGGCGGTCTCACGGGCCCAGGTCTCCACGGCGAGCACGCCGTCGACGCCGTCGGCGAGCTCGGCGCGGGGGCGCCCCGGATGCTCGAGGACCGCGCGGATCATCTCGACGATGCCGAGGAAGCTGAGCCCGCCCGTGAAGAACGCCTCGACGGCCTCCTCGTTCGCGGCGTTGTACGCGGCCATCGCTCCCCCGCCCTCGCGGTGCGCCGCCCGGGCGATCGAGATCGCCGGGAAGGTCACCTCGTCGACCGGCTCGAAGGTCCACGACTGGGCGGTGGAGAAGTCGAGCGCGGCGGCGAGGCCGGGCAGCTTCTCAGGGTGGGCGAGCGCCCAGCCGATCGCATGGCGCATATCGGGCGGGCTCGCCTGCGCGATGGTCGAGCCGTCGACCAGGGTGGCCATGGAGTGCACGATCGACTGCGGATGGACGACCACGTCGATGCGGTCCTCGGGCAGATCGAACTGGAAGCAGGCCTCGATGACCTCGAGGGCCTTGTTGACCAGGGTCGCCGAGTTGGTGGTGATCACGCGTCCCATCGCCCAGGTGGGGTGCGCGAGAGCTTGCTCCGGCGTGACGGCACCGAGCTCGGCGCGGGTCCGACCGCGGAAGGGGCCCCCGGACGCGGTCACGACCAGGCGGTCCACCTGGTCCGGACGCACCCCGGCGAGGGCCTGTGCAATCGCGGTGTGCTCGGAGTCGACCGGGAGGATCTGCCCCGGCGCGGCGGCGTCGGTGACCAGGTGGCCGCCGACCACGAGGGACTCCTTGTTGGCCAGGGCCAGGCGGGCGCCGCTGGCGAGGGCGGAGAGCGTGGGCAGCAGGCCGACGGAGCCGGTGATCGCGTTGAGCACGACGTCCTGGCCCCCGAGGGAGCCGGCGAGGTCGACGACCGCCTGCTGGCCGGCCTCGATCGGCGGTGCGGTGATGCCGGCCGCGCTGCAGGCGAGCGACACGGCGCGCTCGACGGCCTCGGCACGCGCAGGATCGGCGACGACGAGACGCTCGGGCCGGTGACGTGCCACCTGGTCGGCGACGACCTCCGGGCGCGATCCGCCGACGGCGAGGCCGTGCAGTCGGGCGATGCCCGGGTATCGGGCCAGGACCTCGAGGGTCTGGGCCCCGATGGAGCCGGTCGCCCCCAGCAGCACCAGCCGTCGTGCGGACGGGGCACCGGTCTTGACGCTCGGGGCCGTGATCACGGCACGGAGGCCATCACGTCCGCGACATGGTCGAGGTAGACGTCGACGACGGCCTCGCGGTAGCCCTCGGTTCCTCGGCGACGACGGAAGGCGGCCCGACGCACGTCGTCGACGCTCATCGGCAGTCCGTCGGTGAAGTAGGCGACCAGCTGATCGCACAGGGCGTCGACATCCGTGCGGTCATAGGACGGCTCCCCCTGCTCAGCCGGGGCGAAGCGCTCACCGGCAGGGCGCTCGAGACGCTCCTTGAGGGTCTCCGCCCGCTCGGTGAGCTGGGCGACCCAGACGTCCTCGCCCTTCTCGGCGATGGAGTCGTCACGGGACTGCAGGGCGAAGGCGTCGGAGAGACGGTCCAGCGCCTCGTCCACGACACGCATGTCATAGCCGCCGCGTTCGGTGCCGAAGCTCGCCGACGTGATGTCACCGCCGCTGAACGCGGGGTCACGACCCTCATAGGCGGTGCGGGCGCGGGCGAGGAACTCGTCGACCTCCCGCATGTTGTATCCGACGCTGAAGCGGGAGACGCGCTCGAACGATGTGCTCACCAGTGGATCCTTCCTCGGTGCTGTCGGTGTCCCACTGTAGCGGCGTGGGCGGTGGAGTTCGGGGAGGTGCGGTTCAGAGGATCGGGCGTCGAGCGCAACGGCCGTCGCCGCGCAGAGGAGCCTGCTGGCGACGGCCGATGGACCTATCGACCGCCCCCACGCCATGGGCCGCGGAGAACCTGCTCCGGGTGAAGGTGATCTTCATCGGTGGCTCGTCACTCGCCGGCGGCGACGGCCTCGACGCGCGCGATCCGCGCCTCGCGGTCCTCACGGTGCTCGTCGGTCTCGATGACCTCCGCCGCGAGCTGACCGCAGGCACCATCGATGTCGCTGCCGCGCGTGTCGCGGATGGTCGCCGAGATGCCGTTGTCCCGCAGGGTCTGCACGAACTGCTTCTCCACGAACGGATCCGACGCGGTCCACTTCGACCCCTTCACCGGGTTCAACGGGATCGGGTTGACGTGGATCCAATGCGCACCGCCCTTGGAGATCAGTCGATCGGCGAGGAGCTGGGCACGGTGCGCCTGATCGTTGATGTCACGGATCAGGGCGTACTCGATGCTCACCCGTCGGCCAGTGGTCTCGAAGTACTCGTAGGCGGCGTCGAGGATCTCGTCGATGTCGAAGCGCGTGTTGATCGGCACGAGCTCGTTGCGCAGCGCGTCGTCCGGGGCGTGCAGCGACACGGCGAGGGTGAGCGGGATCTTCTCCTTGGTCAGCTTCCGCACCGCCGGGGCCAGCCCCACCGTGGAGACGGTGATGTGGCGGGCGCCCATGCCGAAGCCCTCGGGCGTGGGCTTGTTCAACCGGTGGCACACGGTCGCCACGGGACGGTAGTTCGCCAGCGGCTCACCCATGCCCATGAACACGATGTTGGAGACCTTCCCGGTGCCGCCGGGCAGCTCGCCGTCGGCCAGCATCTTGTTGGCGATGCGCACCTGCTCGAGGATCTCGGAGGTGGACAGGTTGCGGGTCAGGCCCATCTGCCCGGTCGCGCAGAACGGGCAGTTCATGCCGCAGCCCGCCTCGGAGGAGATGCACAGGGTGACGCGGTCGCTGTAGCGCATCAGCACGGACTCGACCATCGAGCCGTCGAACAGCTTCCACAGGAACTTCTGGGTGGCCCCGTGATCGGCGGACTGCCGGGAGACCTCCGTCAGCAGCTGCGGGAAGAAGCGCTCCACGAGCGCATCCCGGCCGTCCTTGGGAAGATCGGTGAGGTCCTCGGGGTCGGTCGTGAAGTGCTCGAAGTAGTGCACGGAGAGCTGCTTGGCCCGGAAGCCGGGCAGGCCCATCTCCTTGACCGCTGCGACCCGCTCCTCCATCGTGAGGTCCGCGAGGTGGGCTGGCGCCTTGCCGCGACGCGCGGGGCGCAGCTGCAGCTGCCCCGGGGCAAGGGCGATCTTCTGACCGGGGACCGCCTCTCGGGAGAGGTCGGGGAGGTCCGCGTTCTTGGTGGACGCGGCCTTGTCGGTTCGTTCGTCGGCGCTGTTCATGGCAGCAGGACCTCCAGCATGATGTAGGTGGTGGGGGCGGCGAGCAGGATGGAATCCACCCTGTCCAGCACGCCTCCGTGGCCAGGGAGCAGGTGCCCCATGTCCTTGATTCCGAGGTCGCGCTTCAGCAGCGACTCGGATAGATCGCCGCAGGTGGAGACGACCACGAGCACGACACCGAGGGCCGCGCCCGCCCACCAGGGGACGTCGAGCGCGAGCATCCCGAAGGTGGTCACCGAGGCGACACCCAGGATCAGCGAGCCGGCGAAGCCCTCCCAGCTCTTCTTGGGACTGATGCCCGGCGCCATCGGGTGGGAGCCGAACAGCACTCCGGCCACATAGCCTCCGATGTCATTGCCCACCGGGCCGAGCACGGCGAGCATCACGAGCAGCGGGCCCTGCTCCATCCCGAACAGGAGCAGCGTGAAGCTGCCCAGGAAGGCCACCCAGGACAGCGCGAACACTCCCCCGGCCACATCGCGCAGCGCCGTGAGACCCATCGATTCCGAGACCCGCCACAGGATAAGCACGCAGACCGCCACAGCGGTGGAGATCAGGAGTCCCTGCACATCGAACACGACGGTCGAGATCGCCATCCCGATCACTCCGACGAGCACAGGGACGGCCGGGATCCGCAGGCCCCCGTGGGCGAGCGCGCGGGTCAGCTCGAGCACGGCGAGCACGACGATGATCGCGACGAGCACCGGGAACGCCTGGGGGACGACGAACAGCGAACACAGCAGCACCCCGCCGAGCACCGCGCCGACGGCGATCGCGGCAGGAAGGTTCCGGCCCGGGCCTCGGCGCTTCGCGTGTTCGGGCGCGAAGGCGTCCGCGCCGTCGGCCGCCACGACGGTGGTCGTGGCGGCCGGGCGTGGAGTGGGATCCGAGTCCGTGGTCACTGAGCGGGCCGAGGCAGCGTGGGAGACCTCAGATGGTCTCGAGCTCGGTTTCCTTGAGGCCGAAGGCCTCGTCGATCTGCTCGATGAACGACTTGGTCAGGGACTCGAGCTCCTTCTCGGCGCGCGTTCCCTCGTCCTCACCGATCTCCTTGTCCTTGACCAGCTTCTCGATGGCCTTCTTCGCGTTGCCGCGGGAGCCGCGCACGGCCACTCGACCGTCCTCCGCCTTGGTCTTGGCGAGCTTCACGTACTCCTTGCGGCGCTCCTCGGTGAGGGCGGGCAGCACGACGCGCAGGTTGTCGCCGTTGTTGGTCGGGTTCACACCGAGGTCCGACTCGCGCAGAGCCGTCTCCACGCCCGTCGTCGCGGACTTGTCGTACGGGGTCACGATGACGGTGCGCGCCTCAGGGAACTGCAGCGATGCGAGCTGGTTCAGCGGGGTCGGCGCACCGTAGTACTCGACCGTGATGCCCTGGAACATGGCGGCATTGGCGCGGCCGGTGCGGATGGAGGTGAACTCATCCTTGGTGACGTCGACGGTCTTGGACATCTTGCCCTTCGCGTCCTTCAGGATGCTGGCGGTGTCGTCGCTCACGACTGCTCCTCGGTTCTCGGTGGGTGGTGATGAGGTCCATTGTCCCGCATCGTCGCGGCGGGACGGCTGATCAGGCGGGGCGCGGGCGTGCCGCACCCGGTGAGCACGGTCGGTGGGGAGCTCCAGGATCCTCGGGACCTCCCCACCGCTGACCGCTCAGTCGTGGGTGACGACCGTGCCGATCCGGTCTCCGCGCATCGCGCGGGTGATGTTGCCCGGAGCGTCGAGCCCGAACACCATCATCTGCTGGGCGTTGTCCATGCACAGGCTGAAGGCGGTGGAGTCGACGACCTTCAAGCCGCGCTGGAGGGCGTCGTTGTAGGTGATGTGCTCGAGCTTCACCGCGTCCGGATTGGAGCGGGGATCGGAGTCGTACACACCGTCCACCCCGTTCTTGGCCATGAGCACCTCCTCGCAGCCGATCTCGAGCGCACGCTGCACGGCGACGGTATCGGTGGAGAAGTACGGCATGCCGGCGCCGGCACCGAAGATGACCACACGGCCCTTCTCCAGGTGGCGCACGGCGCGCAGCGGGATGTAGGGCTCGGCGACCTGGCCCATCTCGATCGCGGTCTGCACGCGGGTGGAGACTCCGCGCTGCTCGAGGAAGTCCTGCAGGGCGAGGCAGTTCATGACGGTGCCGAGCATGCCCATGTAGTCGGCGCGGCGGCGATCCATGCCACGCTGGGAGAGCTCGGCGCCGCGGAAGAAGTTGCCGCCGCCGACGACGATGGCGCACTCGACGCCTTGGGCAACTCCTTCGGCGATCTCTCCCGCGACGCGGGAGACCACATCGGGGTCGACGCCGACGGCGCCTCCGCCGAAGGCTTCACCGGAGAGCTTCAGGAGGACACGACGTCCGTCCTCTCTCTTCGGGAGAACAGGTATCGGTGACGTGAACGTCTGGGTCATGTCGGTCCTTCCGCGCTGGGTCCTCGGCGATGATACCGGTGCGGCCCCGCACCGATGGTGCGGGGCCGCAGGGCGGTGGCGACGCTCACGCGCCGCGAGTGGGATCGGGTCCGCAGGGCCCCGTTCCCGGTGTGTCAGCCGCCGACGCGGAAACGGACGAAGCCGGTGAGCTTGCCGCCGGCGTTCTCGACGATCTGACCGACGGTCTGCTTCGGATCCTTGGCGAACGCCTGGTCGAGCAGGACGTTCTCCTTGAAGTACCCCTTGAGGCGACCCTCGACGATCTTGGTGATCGCCTTCTCGGGCTTGCCCTCGTTCTTGGCGGTCTCCTCAGCGATACGACGCTCGTTGGCGACGATCTCCTCGGGGACCTCCTCGCGGGTGAGGTACGCCGGGGAGAACGCAGCGATGTGCATCGCGACGTCGCGCCCGACCTCGGCACCGGCCTTGTCGGAGGCGACGAGGACGCCGACCTGCGGGGGCAGGTCCTTGTTGGTGCGGTGCATGTACGAGGAGACGGCCTCGCCGGAGACGCGACCGATGCGACGCACCAGGATCTTCTCGCCCATGGTGGCGCCGGCGTTGGTCAGCGCCTCGCCGAACGAGGTGTCGGCGAGCTCCTCGGGCTCGTTCGCGCCGGACTCGACGGCCGCGGCCACGGCCTCGTCGCCCAGGGCGACGAACTTGTCGTTCTTGGCCACGAAGTCGGTCTCGGAGTTGAGCTCGACCAGGGTGCCGGTCTGGCCACCCTCGCCATCGCGCACGTCGACGGCGATGAGGCCCTCGGAGGCGGTGCGGCCTTCGCGCTTGGCGATGCCCTTGAGACCCTTGACGCGGATCATCTCGACGGCCTTCGCCTTGTCGCCGTCGGACTCGTCGAGAGCCTTCTTGACGTCGAGCATGCCCGCGCCGGTGGACTCGCGGATCTCCTTGATGTCTGCTGCCGTGTAGTTGGCCATGTTCCTCTTCCTTCTAGGAGCTGATGTCTGGAGGGAGGGGCGGCGGCGAGCGCCGCCCCGTGGAGGGGCCCGGGGACGCCGAGGGCGTTCCCGGGCCCGCTATGGTCACTCGGCGGCGGGGGCCTCGGTGGACTCCGCAGCGGGGGCCTCGGTGGACTCCGCGACGGGGGTCTCCTCGGCCGGCTTCTCCTCGGCGGGGGCCTCTGCGGCGGGGGTCTCCGCAGCAGCGGTCTCCTCAGCGGCGGCCACCGACTCCTCGGCCGGTGCGTCCTCCTGCTGGACCTCGGACTGCTTGAGCAGCTCCTGCTCCCACTCGGCCAGCGGCTCCGCGGCGACGGCGGAGACGTTCTTCTCGCCACCGGTCGACTTGGCGTGACGCTCCTGCAGACCAGCGGCCACCGCGTCGGCGATGACCCGGGTCAGCAGGGCGACGGAGCGGATCGCGTCGTCGTTGCCCGGGATCGGGTAGGTGACCTCGTCGGGATCGCAGTTGGTGTCCAGGATCGCGACGACCGGGATGTTGAGCTTCTGCGCCTCGTCGACGGCCAGGTGCTCCTTGTTGGTGTCCACGATCCACACGGCGGAGGGGGCCTTCGCCATGTCGCGGATGCCGCCCAGGGTCTTGGCCAGCTTGTCCTTCTCGCGACGCATCATCAGCAGCTCCTTCTTGGTGCGACCGGAAGCGGCCACATCCTCGAAGTCGATCTGCTCGAGCTCCTTGAGGCGGTTCACGCGCTGCGAGACCGTCTGCAGGTTGGTGAGCATGCCGCCCAGCCAACGCTGGTTCACGTAGGGCATGCCCACGCGGGTCGCCTGCTCCTGGATGGGCTCCTGAGCCTGCTTCTTGGTGCCGACGAACAGGACGCTTCCGCCGTGGGAAACGGTCTGCTTGACGAAGTCGTACGCCTTGTCGATGTACGTCAGCGTCTGCATGAGGTCGACGATGTAGATGCCGTTGCGCTCGGTGAAGATGAAGCGACGGACCTTCGGGTTCCAACGACGGGTCTGGTGACCGAAGTGGACGCCGCTCTCCAGGAGCTGGCGCATGGTGACGACTGCCATGATGGTGTCCTCTGTTCTCAGGCCTGGGCTCGCACGACTCGCTGGTAGGCGTCCGTGGTCATCGCGCAGGGCCTGCATTCTCGGTTGTTCCTCCACACCGGACGGTGCGAGGCCTGGTGCCCGGGAGCACCGATCGCCCCGACTGTGCCCTGCACCGTGGTGCGGAGCGGCCGAGGACCGTTGATCGGCGGACCCTGATGGGCACGCGAAGTCATCCGGACGGACCGGATGCTCCCAGAAGTCTATCCGACGTCCCACCGCGGTCGAGCGCGGGATGCATCACCTTCGTGTCGTGTCGGGACGCGTGGCGCCATGTCGCGCCGTGTCGGGACGCGTGGCGCCGTGTCGGGTCGTGACGGAACGCGTGTCGCGTCGCGTCTGCACCAGCAGGACTGGCCGATAGGACTGGCCGGCAGGTCGGGCTCGCAGGACGGTTCGACGAACCTGGCCGACCATCGGGCCTGCGGACCGATCCTCCCCAGAGGGCGCTCATCCACAGTCTCTGCTCCAGTCCGGACACCACGAGTCGCGCACACGAGGATGCGGAGCATGACAGCTCGCCCTATCCCGCCTCGACCGCCCCTCTGCCCGCGTCCGGTGCTGCGAGCGCTGCGTGTCCTGCTGGTGGTGCTGTGCCTTCTGGTGTCCTTCTCGCTCGCCGGTCCTGCTCGTGCAGAGCCCTCGAGCCGCTGGCAATGGCCGACCCCGGCTCCGCACGAGGTGGCCGCCCCGTTCGAGGCTCCCCCGCATCGCTACGGTCCGGGTCACCGCGGCATCGACATCCGCGTGTCCGGGGAGGGGGCCGAGATCCGTGCGGTGGAGGCCGGGACCGTACGGTTCTCCGGGAAGGTGGCAGGGCGAGGGGTCGTCTCGGTGATGCACGCCGATGGGCTGATATCCACCTACGAGCCGGTCGCCGGCTCGGTCGAGGAGGCCCAGGCGGTCGGTGCCGGTGACGTGCTGGGGACGGTCGCCGATGGTGAGGCCTCGCATTGCCCTGCGGAGGTCTGCCTGCATCTGGGTGCTCGGCGCGGTCAGGACTATCTCGACCCGCTCCTGCTGCTCGGGGGCAGAGGTCCCAGCGTCCTGCTCCCCTGGGCCGGCGCTGCGACTCCGAATGGCTCGAGGGGCCCGACCGGCGCGCTGGCCGTTCGGGCGGCCCCGTCGGCCGCAGGTGTCCGGCCCTCCGCGAGCGCTCCGTCATCGACCGCCTCCCGGGCGAAAGGCCCTGGCACGACGAGCACCCGTGGGAGGGCGCAGCCTGTCCTGGCTGCGTGAGAGCGCACGGAACGGAAGCATCCCGACGAACGGCCCGCCGCGATGCGCGCGGCTCTCTCGGGATCAGGCGCGGGGGTGGGCCTGGTCGATGGTCCGCCGCAGCCGATCGGCGCTGACGTGGGTGTAGATCTGGGTGGTCGCCAGGGAGGAGTGCCCCAGGAAGTCCTGGACGCTGCGCAGGTCTGCTCCTCCTTCGACGAGGTGCGTTGCAGCGCTGTGGCGCAGAGTGTGAGGTGAGATGTGCTTGGCGATACCCGCCTGTGCCGCGTAGTGATCGATCATCGTGCGCACGGCGCGGTCTCCGAGCCGGCGTCCCCGGACCCCGAGGAACAGTGCCGGCTCCTCGGGCCTGTCCGACAGGCTGTTCTGCAGCAGGTGCGGTCGTCCGTCCCGCTCCCATCTCTCCACCGCGTCCAGGGCTGGGCGCCCGACGGGGACGATCCGCTCCTTGCTCCCCTTGCCGAGGACCCTGACGGTGCTCTGGGCATGGTCGATGCCTCGCCGGTCCAGGGCGACCAGCTCGGAGACGCGCAGTCCCGAGGAGTAGAGGAGCTCGAGCACCGCGGCGTCCCGCAGCAGGACGGCCTGCTGCAGCGGGTCCTCGACCGCCCCGGCCCCAGCACCAACACCAGCACCAGCACCAGCACCAGCACCAGCACCAGACCTAGGTTCCCCTGGACCTGCGCTCCCCTCCTCCGCGCCATCGAGCAAGGAGGCGGCTTGCTGTCCTGAGAGCACAGTGGGCAGGTGACGGCCACGACGCGGTGCCCTCAGCCGGCCCCCGACGTCGTGCGGGATGCGCCCGGTGGCCGCGAGCCAGGTGGTGAAAGTACGTGCTGCGGCGGCGGAGCGGGCGAGTGTGCTCGCTCCGGCACCAGTCTCCGAGCGCGCGGCGAGCCAGGACCGCAGCGCCGCGACGTCGAGCTCCACGAGGTCGATCCGCTCGACGCCTCGCAGATGCTCGAGAAGACCGGCGGCCTCGCGGTGATAGGCGCGGACCGTGTGCTCGGAGCGGCCGCGCTCGAGCCGGAGATGCTCGGCGAACGTTTCCACGAGCACCTCGTCGATCTCCTCCTCGGCGCGACTCATGGGTATCAGTCTCTCCCATGTCCCGAGCCGGCCGGGGTTCAGCGCGGCGTACGGGCGCGTCGTGTCCGCTCGCCCGTGGTCTCCACCAGCCCCAGCAGGGCCAGGCGTGCCAGAGCCGCCGTCACCTCGTCGAGCTCGAACCCGATCTCCTGGGCGATCCGACCCGCAGGGAGGCTCGAGCGCGGAGGGACAGCATCCAGCACCCGGCGGTCCGACGGGCTGAGAAGATCCAGCTCGTCCTGGGCGGCGAAGCGGCCCTCGCCGGACGCTGGGCCTCCGGGCAGCAGATCCAGAACCTCTGCGGGCTCGGTGATCAGCACTGCTCCGCGTTCTCGGATCAGGCGGTGGCACCCTGCGCTTGCGGCCGAGGTGATCGGCCCAGGGACGGCCCCGACCGGCCGGGAGAGCTGATCGGTCAGACGTGCCGTGGACAGCGCCCCGGAGCGCCAGGAGGCCTCGACCACGACGACCGCCTGGGACAGTGCCGCGATCAGGCGGTTCCTGGCCAGGAACCTCCAGCGCGTGGGCGCGGTGCCGGGCGGCGCCTCGCTCACCAGGAGGTGTCGCTCCCGAATCCGTTCGAGCAGCTGTGTGTTCCCGCGCGGATACAGCCGATCCAGGCCCCCGGCGAGGACGGCGATCGTGGCCCCGTCCGGTGCGTCGAGAGCTCCGCGATGGGCGGCGGCGTCGATCCCGTAGGCGCCGCCGGAGACGACCGTCCCGCCACGCGCGGCGAAGTCCGCTCCGAGGCTCCCCGCCGCGTCCTCCCCATAGGCCGTCGAAGCGCGCGAGCCCACGAGGGCGACGGATCGGCCACCCACGAGATCGTCGAGGCGGCCCGGCCCGTGGAGCCACAGGCAGTGCGGTGCAGTCTCCTGCAGGTCCCCCAGCAGCTCGGGCCATTCCTGGTCCTCGGGGGTGATGATGCGGATGCCTCGACGCCGGGCGTCCTCGAGGACTGCGTCGAGGTCGACCGTGGACAGCCGTGATCGCCAGCGCGCCAGGGCGCGGTCCGCCCGCAGACGGCTCGTGCCGCCAGCTGGTTCGGAGGCGTCGCTGGGAAGCTCTCCGCCCAGTCTGGTCAGCAGGTCCGCTGCGGACCCCTCCCGGGCGAGGCGGAGAGCCTGCGCCGGCCCGCACAGGGTTCGGGCGAGCAGAGCGATCGAGTCGCCGGGTTCCGCGATCACCGACCAGGTGATACGGGCGACCCTGTCCTCGGTCTCCGGTCCCGGGGCCGGGTGGGGCCCTCGGGCGGGACCTGTTCCGGGGGTGTGCGGGGGCATCATCGTGCTTCTCCTTCGCGCAGGGTGAGGGCGAGTCCGATCTGCTCGGCACCGGGGCGGTCCGCCCCGTCGAGATCGGCGAGGGTCCACGCCAGGCGCAGGACCCGGTCGTGGCCGCGCAGGGTAAGACGTCCCTGGGCCACGGCGTGATCGAGGAGGCGACGCTCCGACGCCTCGGGAGCAAAATCTCGTCGCAGCCGGGCGCCGGGAAGCTGGGAGTTCAGGGACCAGGGAAGCCCGGCGAATCGGCTCCGCTGGCGCTCCCGTGCTGCCCGGACCCGGAGCGCGATCGTCGCGCTGGATTCGTTCTCCTGCTCCCCTGCACGGTGGACGTCGACGGGGCCGACGAGTATCTGCATGTCCACGCGGTCCAGCACCGGTCCGGAGAGCCGCGCCATGTACCGGCGGCGTTGGAGCGGGGAGCAGGTGCAGCCGTCCCCCTTCCCGTAGGACTTGCCGCAGGGGCACGGGTTGGCCGCCATGACGAGCTGGAATCTCGCCGGATACCGCGTCACGGCCCGAGCCCGGTGCAGGGTGATGTCCCCGGTCTCGAGCGGCTCGCGAAGTGCCTCGAGCACACGCGCCGGGAATTCCGGAGCTTCGTCGAGGAAGAGCACCCCGGCGTGGGCCCGGGAGATCGCTCCGGGCAGAGCGAGGCCCGCGCCGCCGCCCACCACCGCTGCAGTCGTCGCGGTGTGATGAGGGCTCTCGAACGGCACGGTGCGGCGCAGGCCCTCGTGCGCGTCGAATCGCCCCGCGAGGGAATGGATCGCCGAGACCGCGAGCGAGTCATCGATCTCCAGCGCCGGGAGGATGCCGGGCAGGCGCGAGGCGATCATCGTCTTCCCGGCGCCCGGCGGACCGATCAGGAGCAGATGGTGGCCCCCCGCCGCAGCGACCTCTGCAGCGCGCCTGGCCTGAGCCTGGCCGACCACGTCGGCGAAGTCTCCGGGCGGGGCGGAGGGATGCTCGGCAGGGGCTGTCCGGTCACCGGTCAGATCCAGCACCTGCCGCATCGGGGACGGCGGAACATCTGCGCCGAACCGATGCAACAGGCTGGTCAGGTCAGCGGCGCCGTCCACCTCGACCCCCTCCACGAGCCGCGCCTCGAGAAGATTCTGCTCAGGCACGATCGCTCGACTGATCCCCAAGGTGCGGGCGGCGAGCAGCGCCGGGAGCACGCCCGGAATGGGGCGCAGCCGACCGTCCAGACCGAGTTCTCCCAGCAGCACGGTGTCGCCGGGGACATGGACGCTGAGGTCGCCCTGCGCGTCGACCACCGCCATGGCGATCGCGAGGTCGAACCCGGAGCCCTGCTTCCGCCGCCAGGCCGGAGTCATGTTCACGGTGATCCGCCGCGCCGCCAGTCGGACGCCGCTGCGCGCGGCGGCGGCACGCACCCTATCGCGCGCCTGGAGCATCGAGGAGTCCGGCAGTCCCACGAGGGAGAAGGCCGGAAGCCCGGCGGAGACGTCGGCCTCGACCTCGACCAAGGTGCCGTCGAGCCCGGCGAGGCTGATCGAGAGCGTGCGCGCCTGGCCCATGCTCAGACCGCCTCGAGGTGCTCGAGGGAGAAGGTGCCGTCGAGGTGGGCGTGGACCCCGACGACGTCGATGCGCACATCGCGGTGCGGGGTCGAACGCTCCATGAGGTACTCCCCGGCAAGGCGCCGCAGACGACGCAGCTTCGCCGCGGTCACAGCGGCCTGCGGGACCCCGGTGACGAACGTGCGACGGGTCTTCACCTCGACGAAGACCAGCGTGGTGTGCGCGAGGGCGACGATGTCCAGCTCCCCCTGGCTCAGGCGCAGGTTGCGTTCCACGATCTGCCATCCGCAGGCCATCAGGTGCTCGGCGACGAGGTCCTCCCCCGTTCTGCCGAGCTCCGCCGTGGACATCTCGGCGACCCGACGCTGCCGAGGCGGAGCCGACGGCCCGAGGACCGGGGGTTCCGCCGCGGGACCGGTCAGCCGGGACGGACCACGGGGCGGCCGAGCGGGGTCAGAGTCAGGGGCTGTGGATGTGCCTGTGCCCGTGGCTGTTGTGATCGGTGAGGAACGGGCGACGCTCTGGCCGTGATCGTCCGCGGGACGTGGGATCCGGCCCCGAGGCACGGGCGGCGAGGAGATGGGCGGCGACGAGGTGGGTGAGAGGCGTGTCATACCGCTCAGCCTGGCTCGGCCCCGTCGGCCTCACCCGAGGGGCGAGAGTTTTGGGGACAAGCACCCTCTGGGGAGGAAAGGTCACCCGCTCCGGATCCCCGTGGGCGAGCAGTCGATCGGCGGGGCTGTCCACGGTGCTGATGTACGGCGCTGGTCTACGGCGCTGGCGCTTCCGAGCCGCGGCCCTCGCTCACGCCCCACCCCGCTCCCGCCACGGCCACGGCCACGCCTCAGGGCTCAGGGCTCAGGGCAACGAGATGTCGGGCTTGTTGAGCTCTTCGATGTTGACGTCCTTGAAGGTCACCACGCGCACGGACCGCACGAAGCGGTTGGAGCGGTAGATGTCCCAGACCCACACGTCGGCCAGGCGGAGTTCGTAGAAGACCTCGCCGCCGCCCGAGCGGACCTGCAGATCGACCTGGTTGGCGAGGTAGAACCGTCGCTCCGTCTCGACCACGTAGGTGAACAAGCTGACCACGTCGCGGTACTCGCGGAACAGCTGGAGTTCGAGGTCGGACTCGTAATTCTCGAGGTCCTGCGCGCTCACCGACGCTCCTCCTTCTGCTGGTCCTGCTGGGGGTGCCACTGGTCGCTCCACAGTACGCCAGCGGGGCTGGCAACCTGAGCGGGGGCCGGGATCGGGATCGCCGACTGGGGTGTCGCCGCTGCAGCGACCGCGCCGATGACAGCGCCTGTCCCTGTGCCGGGAGCCGGGCGCGATCCCAGCCGCCAGGTGCGCCGGTGATGCTCGTGGGTTCCGATCCTGTCGATCGCCTCGCGATGCACGGCCGCCCCATAGCCCTTGTTCGACGCCCATCCGTACTCCGGGGCCGAGGCGTCCAGCTCCACCATGATGGCGTCGCGGGCCACCTTCGCGACGATGCTCGCCGCGGAGACGCTCGCGCAGTCCCTGTCTGCCGAAACCCGCAGCTCGACCAGCGGAGCCGGCCGGTCGGCGGTGGCCAGCTGCGCCGACAGGACATCGACGTTGCCGTCCAGGAGGATGGCGTCGGCCTCGACCTGGAGGGCATCGAGGGCGCGCAGTGCGGCCCGGGTGAGGGCCTCCATGATGCCGATCTCGTCGATCTCCGCAGCGCTCGCCCATCCCACCGCCGTCGCATGGGCCGCGCCCTCGATGGGAGCGACGAGTGCTTCACGACGTGCGGCGGAGAGCTTCTTGGAATCCCGCACCCCGGCGGGCAGCTCCCGGATGCGGCCGTCGACGACCTCGATCGCGCAGGCACCGATCGCGACCGGGCCGGCGAGGGCTCCTCGGCCCACTTCGTCCAGACCGACGATCACGCGACGCCCGGGGCCGCAGCGCGCCGCGAGGGCGTGCTCGACGTCGAGCGTGGGAACGACGGCGGTCACGGCTGCGCGGGAACGTCGGAGAAGGCATCGCGGCCATCGCCCAGGCCGTCCCAGCGGCCGACGGGCCAGAAGATGACCTCGGCCTTGCCGGTGATGTCCTCCTCCGGCACGAAGGCGCTCTCGCCCTGGGACTCGTGCCACGCGGAGTCCGCTGAGGCGTACCGGTTGTCGCCCATCACCCACACGTTGTCCTGGGGCACCGTCACGTCGAACGCGACCTGGCAGGCGGCGGTCTCCTGGTTGATGTACGGCTCGTCGAGCTCGACGCCGTTGACCTGGAGCGCCCCGCCCTTCTCCTCGCACACGACATGGTCGCCGGGCAGTCCGATCAGCCGCTTGACCAGGTGGTCCTGGGAGGGGTCCGGAGCCAGGCCCACCGCGCTGAGGATCATCATCAACCGCACCCGCGGCGTGGGATCCACGGTCGCGTCGCCGTCGATCCAGTTGTCAGGGTCCTCGAAGACGATCACGTCCCCGCGGTGCAGGTCGAACACCCCCGGGGTGAGCTTGGAGACCAGGATCTTGTCGTTCTCGACGAGGGTCGGGTTCATCGACGCCGACGGGATGTAGAACGGCTGGATGAGGAAGGTCTTGACCAGCACGGCGATCACGAGGGCGACGGCCATGGTGACGATGGTGTCCAGCCACAGCGGCATCCGCGCGCGGCGGTGGCTGCGCCCCGAGCCGGGCCGGGTGTCCGAGGGGTCCTCGCCGGGCGCGGCGTCCTCGGGCTCGGACACTGCACTGGGGGATTCTTCGGACGCATTCATCGCCGTGATCCTATCCGGAGAACCTGCGCCTCACAGCACACCGGCACGAGGCAGTGGCCACACGAGCCGGTCGACCTCCCCCACCACTCGGTCCACCGGGATCATCCCTCCGCCCGGGGCGCCGAGCAGGTGCCGGGAATCCGTGGAGTCGGAGCGGTTGTCGCCGAGCACGAACATGCGGCCCTCGGGGACTTCGAGGTCGAACTCGATCTCGCTGGGGGCCATGTCGTCGCGCAGATAGGGCTCCGCGAGCGCTCGGCCGTTGACGGTGAGCTGGCCGCCTTCGTCGCAGCAGGTCACACGATCCCCGCCCGTCGCGATGACCCGCTTGACCCAGTACCGGTCGCCGTCCTCCGCCGAGGGCGCGAAGTAGCCGGTGCCGTCGAAGACCACGATGTCTCCGCGGTCGGCCCGCCCTCGCTCGGAGCGGTCGGCCAGCAGCACGTCCCCCGGGAGCAGGGTGGGCTCCATGGACGCCGAGGGGACCCGGAACGGCTGGACGACGAAGTATCGGACCACGCCCGCAGCCAGCAGCACCAGCACGAGACAGACGGCGGCGGCCACCACAGGGTGGGGCCGCCGCCGTCCGCGCACTCGATCTCGGGTCATGCCCTGATCAGGAGTGGTCGCGCTTCTCCTTGATGCGGGCCTTCTTGCCCGTGAGGTTGCGCAGGTAGTACAGCTTCGCGCGACGCACGTCGCCGCGGGTGACGACCTCGATCTTGTCGACGGTCGGGGCGTGCACGGGGAACACGCGCTCCACGCCGACGCCGAAGGAGATCTTGCGGACGCGGAAGGTCTCGCCCACGCCGTGGCCCTGGCGGCCGATGACGTAGCCCTGGAAGATCTGGATACGGGAGCGGTTGCCCTCGATGACCTTCACGTGGACCTTGACGTTGTCGCCGGCGCGGAACGCGGGGACGTCCTCGCGCAGGGATGCCTTGTCGAGCTCGTCGAGCTTCTGCATGATGTTTCTCCAGCCTCCGCCTCAGGTCGGACAGCTTCGTTCGCGGGGTCCTCCGGCGGAGCCGGGATGCCCTTCATGAACTGTCGATCCGGCGAGGAGCGAACTCCTCGTGCCGGTGTGCTGGGCTTCTGGCGGCGACTCCCATCGCCACGGAACTGCCCGACCGCTGATCGCGTCCCTCCCCTGAGGCAGAGGAACGCGCGGTGCGCACAAGGGGACATTCTGCCAGGGCACGGTGAGCACGGCAAGCCCACGGCTCAGCAACTATGCCGGTCAGCGCGCGAACCCGGTGTCGGGTCCGTCACGCCATCGCGGTCAGGACGACGATCCGGAACCGTCGGCCTCTGCGAGGAGGTCGGGTCGCCGCTGCCGGGTGCGCTCCACGGACTGCTCGTGGCGCCAGGCGGCGATCTTCGCGTGATCGCCCGAGAGCAGGATCTGCGGCGCCTCGCGCAGCACTCCGGCCGGGTCGCTCCAGCTCGCCGGGCGCGTGTAGAGCGGGTACTCCAGCAGGCCGTCGGAATGCGACTCCTCGACCAGGGACTCGGCATTGCCGACCACGCCCGGGACCAGCCGCACGACCGCCTCGGTGATGGCCAGCACCGCCACCTCTCCCCCGTTGAGCACATAGTCGCCGAGAGAGGCGAGGGCGATCTCGTAGCCGGTGTCGGCGAGGTGCTCGTAGACCCGTTCGTCGATGCCCTCGTAGCGCCCGCAGGCGAAGATGATCCACTCGCACTGGGACCACTCCTGCGCGGTGGCCTGGGCGAACGGAGCTCCTGCCGGGTTGGGGAACACGATCAGGGGCTCGACGTCGGCTCCGAGCGTCTCCTGGCCGACCGCGCGGACGGCGGCGAAGGCCTCCGCCCAGGGCTCGGGCTTCATGACCATCCCGGCGCCGCCGCCCAGCGGGGTGTCGTCGACGGTGCGATGGCGGTCATGGGTCCAGGTGCGCAGGTCGTGCACCTGTAGATCGACGATCCCGTCGCGTCGGGCCTTGCCGATCAGGGACAGCTCGAGCGGGGCGAGGTAGTCGGGGAAGAGGGTCAGGACGTCGATGCGCATCCCGAGCTCAGCCCTTCGTGCGCTTCGCCGGCGCGGAGGTCTCCGTCGACTCGGAGGTCTTCGCCGGCGCAGAGTTCTTCGCCGGCTTGGAGGTCTCGGGATCGGGTCCCCGCTCGTCCTCCGGCAGCTCGTCGAAGAGACCGCCGGGCGGGTTCGCGGTGACGACCCCGGCCTCGAGGTCGACCTCGGGCACGAGCTGCTCGACCAGCGGCAGCTGCACGCGGCGCTTGTCGAGGGTGCGCACGACCAGGAGATCCTGCGCCGGGTAGTGGTCCACCCCGAGGACGGTGCCGAGCTCGCGACCGTCGACGTGCCGCACGGCGAGGCCCTTCAGCTGGGAGGGATACCAGGCGTCGGGGTCCTCGTCGGCCTCTTCCTGGGAGTCGACGGCGGCGCTGAGCTCCACGCCCCGCAGCGATTCCGCCTCGGTACGGTCCGCGACCTCGTCGAACGTGGCGTACCAGCGGTCCTGCTGACGACGGGTGCCGAGCAGGGTGAGGGTGCGGGGGCCGGCCGCGGTGTCGACCTCGAAGGTGACGCCGGGCGTGAATCGCTCCTGGGGCTGATCCGTGCGCAGGACCAGGGCGACCTCTCCGCGCAGGCCGTGGGCCTTGCCGATGGTGGCGACGGTGACGTCGAGGGTGCTCATACCAATCCTTCGTCTTCTGCGGCGGGGTCGCCGTTGTCGATCTCTCCGGAGTCGGGAGAGGAGTATCCGGCGGCATTGCACGCCGCGCCGAGTCCTTCAAGAGGCTCCTGCAGGCCGTCGGAGGAGGTGTCGCCCTCCAGGGCATCCTGGAACGGAGCCCGCACCGCCGTCAGGGCGTCGCGCACGCCCGCGTCGTCGACCGCGGCGATCTCGGCGGCGAGCAGATCGTCGGTGGCCTGCACATCCTCCATCCGATCCGACGGGACGGTCTGCGGGCTGCGGCCGACGAGCTTGAACATGTTCGAGGTCAGGACGTTCGCATTCGCGAACCGGGTCAGAGTACCCGGCGTGTCGAACACATCGGCGCAGACCAGCGCCGCCGGCTTCGTACCGTCGTCGCCGGCCTCGAGCGTCCATGCCGCGGCGGCGGAGGAGCTCGCGCAGACGCCGGCAAGACCGCGCCAGACCTCCTGGAAGGACTCGACATCGGCCTCCGCGCTCTTCTCGGGCTCGGTGCGGAACCAGTCGCTCAGCGCCGCGACGGCATCCTGAGCCTCCCCGGTGGCCTGCTCGAAGGTCGCGTCGATGTCGTCGCCGGTGATGGCGTAGAAGAAGGGGTCCGACGGACCCGCCTGCGGGGCGGTGGCCGCACGGTCCAGGACGACGCGGGACTGCGGCGACCGGTAGTCGGGGTCGCCCCAGAACTCTGCACAGGCCTCCGCCAGCGCGGGGTCAGCCGACGCCGGCTCCTCCACGGAGGGTGGCTCGGCCGGCGAGCTGTTCCCCGTGGCCGGGCCCTCCGCGGTGCACCCCGTGAGCAGAAGCGTCGCCGCGAGCAGGGCGAGGCCGCCGTGCACCCGTCGGCTCGACGGCACCGTCATACCGGATGCGCCCGCCGTTCCGGACGGGCCCCGGGAATGCCAGGAGCGGCACTGCTGGAACGTTTCCGTTCTGCCAGCAGTGCCGCTCCGAGAGGTCGTGCGGGGCACCTCAGCGCCGGTCGACGTCGACGATGTCGACGCGCACATCATCATCCGAGAGGGCCGCGGTGACCGTGCGCAGGGCACGGGCGGTGCGGCCGGATCGGCCGATGACGCGACCGAGGTCGGCAGCGCCGACCCGGACCTCGAGCAGTGGGCCGCGACGCGTGGACTTCTCCGTCACGTTCACGGCCTCAGGATCGTCGACGATGCCGCGGACGAGATGATCGAGGGCTTCCGCGCGGGTGCTCATATCAGGCCTCGTCGGTCGATGCGGCCTCGGCGTCCTCGGGCTTTTCGCCCTCGGCAGGTGCCTCCTCGGAACCGGCCTCGACCTCGGCGGTCTCAGCGGCCTCGGCGGCCTTGGCGTCCTTGGCCTTCTTCGCGCCGTCGCGGGACTCAGCAGCGGCCTTGTCGGCCTCCGCGATGAGCTCCTCGGGGGTCTTCTTGACCTCAGCGGTCTTCAGGGTGCCCGCAGCAGCGGTCTCGCCCTTGGCCTTCTGCCAGTCACCGGTGATCTTGAGCAGAGCAGCGACCTGCTCGGTCGGCTGTGCGCCGACGCCGAGCCAGTACTGCGCACGCTCGGACTCGACCTCGATGACCGAGGGGTGCTCGGTCGGGTGGTACTTGCCGATCTCTTCGAGGACGGCGCCGTCGCGCTTCTTGCGCGAATCGGCGACGACGATGCGGTAGTACGGTGCACGGGTCTTGCCCATGCGCTTCAGTCGGATCTTGACAGCCACGTGGGTGGACTCTCCTTCAGGGATGTTCGGGTGAGTTCCGCCGCAGCCTGTGGGGTCATGCGGGCGCTGACGGTCCTCGGGGTGTCGTGCTCGGGCGGGTAGAGGGCCGACCCGAGCGCATACGGCGCCGATTATGCCAGGGAACCGCACCTTCGCACCACCCGGGCCCGTGTGCACCAGGGCACAGCGGTCCGAGCGGGCTCCGGGACAGTCGTGCCGCAGGCCACAGGGGTCGTCTCGCCGGGGCTCTGTGCGGATGCTCGAGTCTGTGCGGCGAACCCTCCGGATGGGCGCCCCTCGGAGGAGCACGTGCCGGATCCTCACCTGCCGGATGGGTGCCTGATAGATGGCTGCCTGTCGGATCAGCACCGGTCGACCCTCCCCCGTCTCAGCCCAGGGACGTGAGGGCGCCGATCAGCTGATTCACTCCGAGCACGATGAACAGCAGCGCGACGATCCCCAGCACGAGGTTCAGCACCCAGCCGTTCCTCCATTGCCGCGGAACATGGCGGGAGTTCAGCAGGAACAGCAGCGTCAGCGCGAGGAACGGCATGAAGAGGGAGCCCAGGACGCCGTAGGCCACGATGACCTGGATCGGCTTGCCCAGCAGGAGCAGCAGCATCGGCGGGAACGTCAACCAGAGCACGTAGAAGCGGTAATAGCGGCCGCCGACGCCCCGGTCATGGTGGCCCTCGGGCAGCTTCCGCACGGCACCGAAGAAGTCGGCGAACATGATCGACACGCCGTTCCAGACCCCCAGCACGGACGAGAACGCCGAGGCCCAGAAACCGATGAGGAACACGATGCTCATGGCCTCCCCGTAGCGGCTCGCCAGGACGTCGGCGAGCTCCACGAGCCCCTGATCACCGTCCTCGACGGCGATCCCGGCGGAGTACAGCAGCTCCGCTCCGACGATCAGCATGGAGATCACGAAGATCCCCGAGATCACATAGGCCACGGAGTTGTCCAGGCGCATGACGCGCATCCAGCGAGGTGTGGACCAGCCCTTCGCGCTCAACCAGTACCCGTAGGCGGCCAGCGTGATGGTGCCTCCCACACCGCCGGCGATGCTCAGCGCGTAGATGAGCCCGCCGTCGGGGATGCGCGGGATGAGCCCGGCGGCGATCTGGCCGAGGTTCGGGACGGTGACTGCAGCGGCTCCGACGACGGTCACGAACATGACTCCGACCAGCACCGCGATGATCAGCTCGAGCCGACGGTAGTGGCCCAGCCAGACCACCGCGGCACCGAGGAGACCGGTGAGCACCGCATAGGCGATGAAGGGGATCTGCGTGACCGCTCCGATGTCTCCGAGCACGGGGATCTTCGGGACCAGCGCGACGAGCGGGAGGGCGGAGGCGGACATCGCCGTCGCGCCGTACACGAAGCCCCAGATCACGATGTACGGGCCGAAGTACCAGGAGGTCCAGCGGCCCAGCCTGCGCCACCCTTCGAAGATCGAGTGGCCGGTGGCGAGGGTCCATCGACCGGCCCCCTCCACCAGGAAGATCTTGATCACCACGCCGACGACGGCGGCCCACAGCAGGGCGTAGCCGAACCGGGAACCGGCGACGAGGGTCGCGACGAGATCACCGGCCCCGATGCCGGTCGCCGCGACCAGCAGCCCTGGCCCGATCAGGGTCCATTTCGCCGGGGCGGCAGCGCCCTGCACATCTGCGGGCTCCGAGGACGTGGTTCGGGCGGCGTCGTCCGGTTCAGGCCGAGAATCCATGCCGGAATGCTACGGGGTGCGCCCCGTGGTGCGGGCGGCAACCGACACGCGACCGTGGGCCGTCTCAGTATCCGGCGACCACTCAGTGGGCGAGGACCGATCAGGCAGCGAGGACCACTCAGTGGCTGTGGACCACGTCGCCCCGCAGGACGACGTGGCGGGTGCGGCGCAGCGTGCCATGGCCTGCTCGCGGGTCCTCGGGCACGACGAGGAGATCCGCCGGGGCACCGTCCTCGAGGCCGGGCACATCGAGGAACCGTCGCGGCGCCCACGCCGCAGCCTCGAGGATCTGGGTCGCCGTGAGCCCTGCCCGAGACAGCTCGTCCAGCTCGTCATGGATGATCCCGTGGCCGAGCACTCCCCCGGCATCGGTGCCCACCAGGAGCGGGATGCCGGCGTCATGAGCATCACGGGTGCGCTCATAGCGTCCGGCGCGCAGACGCCGCATGTGCGCGGCATAGGCGGGGAACTTCGCCTCACCCTGCGACGCATAGGTCTCGAACTCGTCGATGTTGACGAGCGTGGTGACCACCGGGGTGCGGGTCGCGGCCGCCCGCTCGATCGTCTCGTCGGTCAGCCCGGTGGCGTGCTCGAGGCAGTCGAATCCGGCATCGAGGGCCAGCGGAACCGTCGCCTCGTCGAAGGTGTGCGTGGTGATCCGGGCACCGGCGGCGTGGGCGGCATCGGCCGCGGCAGCGAGGTCCTCACCGCTCCAGCAGGGCGTCAGGTCGCCGACCTCTCGGTCGATCCAGTCCCCCACCAGCTTCACCCAGCCGTCCCCGCGCTGCGCTTCGTGGGTGACCGCTGCAGGCAGGTCCTCGGGCTCGAGCTCATGAGCGTATCCGCGCAGGTAGCGACGGGTCCGTGCGAGGTGGCGGCCGCAGCGGACGAGCCGTGGGAGGTCAGCCTGCTGCTGCAGCGGGGAATTGTCGATGATCGAGCCGGCATCGCGGATCAGGAGCACGCCGGTGTCGCGATCTGTGAGTGCCTGTTCCCGTGCGGTGGCGAGCGAGGTGCCCTCCCCGTCGTCCCCGATCCCGAGGTGGCAGTGCAGGTCGGCGAGCCCGGGCACGACGAATCCGTCGAGCTCCCGGATCTCGGCGCCGGCGGGCAGCTCGGGCTTCTCGTGGTGGATCCGACCTCCGACGACCCACGCTCCGCTGATCTCCTGCTCGGGGCCGACGAGGACGGGACCGGTCAGGTGCAGGACGGTCGAGGACTCAGTGGCGACGGTGCTCATGCCCCGAGCCTACCGAGACCGCGCCCCCTCCGCTGTCGCCGGGAAGTGGCCCTCCCCCACCGCGCAGGCCCTGCTCCCGAACGCGTTCCGGCTCGGGCGCCCCACCCCGGTGTCGACTCAGCCGCCGCTCCCGTCGCGTCGAGTCACGTCGCGTCGCGTCGCGTCGAGTCGCGCCGCGTCACGTCGCGTCGCGTCGAGTTGCGTCGCATCGCGTCGCGTGACGTCGCGTCGAGTCGCGTCACAAAAAGTGCCACGAACCCGGCACCTTTTCGAGCACGAGCTGCTCGAGCTGGCGTCGTGACGAGAAAGGTTCCCATCCTCTGGAACTTTTCGCGTCACGAATCACCAGGGGTCGGCCCGTCGGCGCCTCGCGGCTCCCGAACCCGCACCGTCGCAGCTATTCACGCGACGGAGGGTCGTCGGCTATTCACGCAACGGAGGGCCGTCGGCGGCGAAGAGCATCCTCCAGCCGTGCGAAGAACTCTGCGGGCTTCCGATAGTCAGCGATGGTTGCCCGGATGACCTTCCACCCCGCGTCATGGAGCACGTCGTTCTTGTTCACGTCCTTCTGCCAGGTGACCACGTCCTTCCGGTGTGCTTCGCTGTCGTACTCGATCGCGATCTTCTCGTCCTCGTAGGCGAGGTCGATGTAGAACCTGTTTCCGGTCGTCGACTCCACAACCTCGACGTTCAGAGACGGTTCCGGGAATCCCCGACCGAGTAGCTGCAACCGGAGCTTCGTCTCCATCGGCGACCAGGAGCGCTCTCGCAGATGCGGCAACGCCTGACGCAGCGCCGGCGCACCGGGCCCCTGCGATGAGGCGACGAACTGTTCGATCTGCGATCTCCGCATCCGGAGCTCTGTCCCGAACTGGTCGGCGGCCAACGCATCGAGACAGACGACGAGCTCCACGTGCGACAGCCTTGTGGCGATCTCTTGAAGCGCGACGAGCGGGTGCGAGATCACCAGACTGCGATGCGTCAACGTCGGCTCCCGCGATGGCAGGTGGGCTATGACCAGAGTTCCGGCTGTGCGGGACATGTTCGCGGGCCCACGACAGTGGATCGGTGCACCTCCTGCATAGGTCAGCTGCCGAGGCAGAGGGAACCCGAACAGCTCCGCGGCGGACTCATGGCTGATCACCGTCCCTGGTCGGAGCCGCGACTGGACGATGGCGGCCAGCTGCCGCAGGGAGACGTCAGCCTCCGCACGCACCCACCATCCGGGAAGGACACGCCGCATCGCCGCTGAGGCGAAGTGCCGGCGGTGCATTCCCTGGGCAAGGAGCTCCTCGCGGCGATAGACGGTGTCGAGCCGCAGGTCCTTCGGCCGGAGAGACATGAGGGGAGCGTACGAACGCAAAGCCGAGCCTGTCCTGACGTGCTCGCCGATGTGGACCGGAGCGGCCTGGGGAGGATCGGTGTCACCGAATTCCTCCCGGCCGTGCCGACGAAAAAGGTTCCAGTAGGGCGGCACCTTTCAGGTCATGGCGAGGGTGGTAACCCCGGGGCCAACGTCACGACCAAAAAGGCGCCAGTAGGGCGGCACCTTTCACGTCATGGCGAGGGTGGCAACCCCGGGGCCAACGCCACGACCAGAAAGGTTCCAGATCCGTGGCACCTTACTCGTCGCGCCGGAGACATCAGGTGAGCGCGGGCCCGCCGGGGGTCACGTCCCCACCCAGGGGCGGGGGCCCGCCGGGGGTCACGTCCCCACCCAGGGGCGCGGGCCCACCGGGGGTCACGTCCCCACCCAGGGGCGCGGGCCCACCGGGGGTCACGTCCCCACCAGGGGTCACTTGCCGCCGAGGAGCTTCTGCATCTCCGGGGGGAGCTGGCTGGGGTCGAAGGAGCTGAGGTCCGGTGCGGGCTGATCGGGGGCGTCGCCGCCGAAGGCCGACCCGCCCGTCCCCGCACCTGCACCCGTGCTCTCGCCGGCTGCGGCCTTCCTCGCCGCCTCGGCCTGCTCGCGGGCGGCCTTGGCGGGGTTCTTCGAGGACTTCGACTTCTTCCCCTGCTTCGGCGAGGCCTGCTTGCCGCGCGATTTCTTGCCCATGCCCATGCCGGGGCCGCCCGGCATCGCCGGCGTCCCGCCGCCGGCCATCCCACGACCCATGGACTTCATCATCGTCTGCGCCTGCTTGAACCGCTCGAGCAGCTGGTTGATCTGCTGCACGGTGGTGCCGGAGCCGCGGGCGATGCGGTTGCGCCGCGAGCCGTTGATGACCTTGGGGTTGTTGCGCTCCTCCGGGGTCATCGAGCGGATGATCGCCTCGATGCGACCGATCTCGCTCTCGTCGAAGTTGTCGAGCGCCTCCCGGTGCTGGCCCATTCCGGGCAGCATGCCGAGCATCTTCTTGATGTTGCCCATGTTCTTGAGCTGCTGCATCTGGGACAGGAAGTCGTCGAGGGTGAAGTCCTCGCCGGAGGCGAGCTTCTTCGCCGCCTTCTCGGCCTCTTCCTGGTCGAACGACTTCTCGGCCTGCTCGATGAGGCTGAGCACGTCGCCCATGTCGAGGATGCGGTTGGCCATGCGGTCCGGGTGGAACCGCTCGAAATCGTCGAGGCTCTCACCGGTGGAGGCGAACAGGATCGGGCGCTCGGTCACGCCGGTGATCGACAGAGCGGCACCGCCGCGGGCATCGCCATCGAGCTTGGAGAGCACCACGCCGGTGAAGCCGACGCCGTCGCGGAAGGACTCGGCGACGCGCGCCGCATCCTGGCCGATCATCGCGTCGACGACGAAGAGGGTCTCGTGAGGGTTGACGGCGTCGCGGATGTCCCGCGCCTGTTGCATCATCTCCTCGTCGATGCCGAGACGGCCGGCGGTGTCAACGATGACCACATCGTGCTGCTGGAACTGCGCGGTGGAGACACCGTTCATCGCGACCAGCACCGGGTCGCCGACGCCATTGCCCGGCTCGGGCGCGAAGACGGGCACGCCGGCGCGCTCACCGACGATCTGCAGCTGGTTCACGGCGTTGGGGCGCTGGAGGTCGGAGGCGACCAGCAGCGGAGTGTGTCCCTCGGACTTCATCCACTTCGCGAGCTTGCCGGCCAGCGTCGTCTTGCCGGCGCCCTGGAGGCCGGCCAGCATGATCACGGTGGGCGGGTTCTTCGCCCAGTGCAGCTCGCCGGTGGCGCCGCCGAGCACCTCGACCAGCTCGTCGTTGACGATCTTGACGACCTGCTGGGCGGGATTGAGAGCCTTGGAGACCTCTTCGCCCAGGGCGCGCTCACGCACGCGGCCGGTGAAGGTGCGCACCACCGAGACGGCGACATCGGCGTCGAGCAGGGCTCGACGGATCTCGCGGATCGTCTTGTCGACGTCCGCTTCGGTCAGGCGGCCTTGACCGCGCAGACCCTTGAGCGACGCTGTGATGCGATCGGAGAGGTTGTTGAACACGAAGCGCTTCCCCTTGGTCGATTGGACCGCCTCAGTGTAGTGGCCGCCTGCGCCGCGAGCACGCCGAGAAGCCGCCACCGAGGCGAAGGGCACGCGCCAGGCGCACCGCAGGCCCGCGCACGGCACGCGCCAGGCGCACCGCAGGCCCGCGCACGGCACGCGCCAGGCGCACCGCAGGCCCGCGCACGGCCTGCGCCAGGCGCACGCCGGGCACGCTTCGCGCGCGCGGAGGGCACGCGCCGGACCCGGATCCGTCCCCCGGAGCCCGACCATCGGGTCAGGTCGCGGCGGCGTCCATGAGAGCGGCGACGACGCGCCCGACGGAGGGCGGGTCCAGCGAACGTCCGTGCTGGTCGGTCAGGTACAGCACGTCGACGGCGCGCTGCCCGAGGGTCATCACGTGGGCGCTGCGCACCTGCAGGCGGTGCACCGTGATCACCTCGGCGACGTCGGCCAGGAGGCTGGGACGGTTCCGCGCGTTGACCTGCACCACGGTGGCCTCGCGGGAGGCACCGGGAAGGAGGGTCACGACGGGGACGTCCTCGGTGGTGCGCGGCGGCGGGGAGGGCGGCAGCTCTAGCACCCGGGCATCGGCCCGGTCGCGGCTCGCGAGCTCCCGGTCCAGGGCGTTGCGCAGCACCGAGGGATGCGGGAGGTCCGCCGGCGGCGCGGCGACCCACCAGGTGTTCACGGCCGCCCCGTCCAGGGTGATGACGACCGCGCTGTGCACGTCGAGGCGCAGCCGCACGAGCACGCGGGCCATCGCGGCGAACACTCCGGCCCCGTCGGGCGCCCCGACGCATATCTGGGAGATCGGCTCGTCCTCGGTGTGCGCCGGGTAGAGAACCTGGGCGCTGCCGCTGCGCTGGACGGCCGCCAGCACCGCCTCCTGCACGGAACGCTGCGGGGCCAGCACCACCCGGGGCGCGGGCGCGTTCCCGCTGAGGGCGTCGCGGGCCATATCGGTGAGGTGGTCGACGAGGTCCGCACGCCAGGTGGACCAGGCGGCGGGGCCGGCGGCGATGGCGTCCGCCTCGGTGAGTGCACGCAGGATCTCCAGCGTGTCGGCGTCGTGATCGACGGCGGCCAGCAGGTCGCGGAGGGTGGCGGGGTCCGCCAGGTCCCGTCCGGTGGCGAGGCCGATCAGGGTGAGGTGCTCGCGCACGAGGAGCGCGATCGTGCGGCGGTCCGCGGCGTCGAAGCCGAGGTGCCGGGCTGCCGCTTCCGCGAGCGGGGCCCCCTCGGCAGCGTGGTTCCGCTGCCCGGGCACCTTCCCGAGATCGTGGAGCAGCGCGGCGACCAGGAGCAGGTCCGGGCGGCCCACGCGAGGCAGGAACCGTTGGGCCTCGATGACCGTCTCGATCAGGTGACGGTCCACGGTGAAGCGATGCACGGCGGCACGCTGGGGCCGGTTGCGCACATCGGCCCAGCCCGGGATCCAGCGGGCGAAGATGCCTTTCACGTCGAGCGCCTCGTAGGCCTCGGCGAGGTGCTCCCCCGCGAGGGCGTCGACGAGCACGTCGCGCTGGGCGGGCAGCAGCGGTGCCGGGTCCGCCTGCGCCATGCGGGCCAGCGTCGCATCGGCCAGGGGCAGGCCGGAGACGGCCGCGTGGCGCACGGCGGCCACGTCGCGCAGCAGGTCCCGGGACCCGGGATCGGTGGAGACCTCGTCGGAGTGCACGAGCACGCCGTGCGGGAGGCGGGTCAGATCGGGACGACGATCGGTGCCCGCGCCGCGGGATGCCGCTCCCCCGGGGCGGATGGCGGCCTCGGCGGCGCGGACCGTGCGGTGCAGCTCCCAGGTCACCGCCCTGGCGGCGTCGGCGAGCACCGCGTGGTGGTCATCGGCCGTGGCATGGCCGGTGAGCGCGGCGACCGAGTCCTGGTCGCTGCGGCCGAGACGGGTGCCGGAGGTGCCGGTGACCGCCTGCAGCGCATCGCGGGCGTCGCTGAGGGTGCGGGCGGCGGCATCGACGATCTCGTGGTCATGGTCGGCCAGCCAGCTCTCGGCGATGGCACGGATGACGGTCACGTCCCGCAGGCCGCCGCGGTCGGACTTGAGGTTCGGCTCGGTCGAGTGCGCCAGCGAGCCGTAGCGATGGGCGCGGTCCGTCGCCAGCTCCACGAGGTCCCGCACCCGGCGTCGCGCCTCACGGCGCCACTGGGCCCGGACCCGGCGCGAGGTCCCCTCGACGATCGCCGCATCACCTGCGACCACGCGGAGGTCCAGGAGGGAGATCGCGGCGCGGAGATCGTCCCGGGCGATCTGCTCGCATTCGTCGGGGCTGCGCACCGCGTGGTCGAGCGAGGCCCCGGAATCCCAGATCGGATACCACAGTGCACTCGCGAGACGCTCGGAGCCGGCGGCGTCCAGCACGGCCGGGTCCAGGAGGAGCACCAGGTCGAGATCGCTGCCGGGTCCGAGGTCCTGTCGCCCGAGCGAGCCGATCGCGGCCAGAGCCGCACCGGACGCGGGGGCGCCGGCCGCCGCCCACAGCTCGGTCAGCCAGCCGTCCACGAGGGCGGCCTGATCGAGCCGACGACGGGGGCCGGCGGTCGGATCCGCGAATCCCTCGTGCAGCACCTGGGTGATGCGTTGCGAGGGCAGCGCCTCAGACGGCATCCGCGTTCCGTTCCCCGGTGCGGACCCGCACGACGGTGCCGACGTCGGTGGTCCAGATCTTGCCGTCCCCGATGCGACCGCTGCGCGATGCGGCCAGGACGAGGTCGATGATCGCGCTCTCGTCGGCGTTCTCGGCGAGCACCTCGACCTTGATCTTGGGGATCGTGTCGATCGTGTACTCGGCACCCCGGTACACCTCGGTGTGCCCGCCCTGGCGGCCGTAGCCGGCGACCTCGGTGATCGTCAGCCCGCTGACGCCGTACTCGCGCAGGGAGTCGGTGACGGCCTGGAGGGCGTGCGGCTGGATGATCGCGGTGATGAGCTTCATCGGGGCTCTCCTGTGGTGACGGTTCGCGCGGTGGCGGCTGCTGGGGCTGCCCCCTCGGCGAGGGGGGCGGGGTTGCGCGGTCCCGGGTCCGAGGCATCGTCCATGGGGGCGACGGCCTCGGCGGGGTCGATCGAGCCGGTGGACGCGCCCGGGGTGTGGCGGGCCGGGACGATCGAGCGCTCCCGTCGTGCACCGAGTGCACCTGCCAGATCGTATCCGGCCTCCGCATGATGGGTGAGGTCGATGCCGGCGCGCTCGTCGGCCTCGGGGATCCTCCATCCCATCGTGTGCTTCAGCGCCAGGGCGATCACGGTGGTGAGCACCCCGGAGAAGATCATTGCGGCCACGGCCACGAGCACCTGGACGATCAGGAGGCTCACGCCGCCGCCCAGCAGCAGCCCGCCGTCGGCGGCGAGGAAGCCGATGCCGACGGTTCCCACCAGCCCGCCGACGAGATGGACGCCGACGACGTCGAGCGAGTCGTCGATCCCGAAGCGGTGCTTCAGGCCGACGGCCAGAGCGCAGGCGAGCCCCGCGAGGAGTCCGAGCACGATGGAGGTGAGCGGGGTGAGCGCGGCGGCGGCGGGCGTGATGGCCACGAGGCCGGCGACGACGCCCGAGGCCGCACCGAGCGAGGTGACGTGCTGGTCGCGGATCCTCTCGACGAGGGCCCAGCCGAGCATCGCTCCGGCCGTGGCGACGGTGGTGTTCACCCAGGCCAGGCCCGCGGTGGCGTCGGCCGTCCCGGCGGAGCCGGCGTTGAACCCGAACCAGCCGAACCACAGCAGCGCGGCGCCGAGCATGACCAGCGGCAGGTTGTGGGGCTTCATCGACTCGGTGCCGAAGCCCTTGCGGGCTCCCACGATGATCGCGAGCACGAGCCCGGCGACGCCGGCGTTGATGTGCACGACGGTGCCGCCGGCGAAATCGACCGGTTCCGCGATCGAGGCGAAGATGCCGTCGGCGCCGAGCAAGCCCCCGCCCCAGACCATGTGGGCGAGCGGCGCGTAGACGATCACCACCCAGATCGCGGCGAACACCATCCAGGTGCCGAGCTTGACGCGGTCGGCGATCGCGCCGGAGATCAGGGCCGTGGAGATGATCGCGAAGGTCATCTGGAAGCCGGCGGCGACCAGGAAGGGCACGCCGCTGCCGGCGAGGATCGACTGCTCGTCCGTGCCCGACAGACCGACGTGCTCCAGAGGAGCCCCGAACAGCCCGCCGACGTCGGTGCCGAAGGCGAGGGAGTACCCGATGAGCGTCCAGGCGATCGCGACCACCGCCATGGCGCTGAAGGACATCAGCATCATGTTCAGGACGGTGCGGGCACGCACCATCCCGCCGTAGAACAGCGACAGGCCAGGGGTCATCAGCAGCACGAGCGCGGCGCTGACGAGGATCCAGGCGGTCGCTCCGGTGTCGGGGGTGAAGGGCTCCATGACGTCTCCGAACTGGAGTGGGGCCGGCCCGGGATCGCTCACACGATCCTGGGTCCGCGCGGCCCGGCGGGTCGCGCTCCCATCGTGCGGCGCTCGGGGCACGACGCCTATGGCAGGAGGCCGCCGTGATCATTCCGTGACCTGAAGTCCCGTCCGGTGGACACCAGGGGCTGCTCCGACGACCGCCGCGGAGCACGAGGAGGCGAGGGAGCGAGCACCGGCACCGACGGGCCGGGGCCCCTGATCTGGAGATCAGGGGCCCCGGCCCGTCGGTGGCTCTGCGGCCGTGTCGGTTCGCTCAGTCCTCCAGGAGCGCGTCGACGAAGCCGTAGGGGTCGAAGGGAGTGAGATCGTCCATGCCCTCGCCGAGGCCCACCATCTTGACCGGGACTCCGAGCGCACGCTGCACGTTGACGACGATGCCGCCCTTGGCGGTGCCGTCGAGCTTGGTCAGCACGATGCCGGTGATGTTCACGGCCTCGGAGAAGACCTTCGCCTGCTGCATGCCGTTCTGGCCCGTGGTGGCATCGATGACGAGGAGGACCTCGGCGACGCTGTCGCCATGCAGGCCCTTCTCGGCGACCCGGCGCACCTTGCCGAGCTCGTCCATCAGGCCCTTCTTGTTCTGCAGGCGCCCGGCGGTGTCGATGATGACCACGTCGACCTCCTGCTCGATGCCCTCCTTGACGGCGTCGAAGGCGACCGCTGCGGGGTCGGCCCCGTCACGGTCGGCGCGCACCGTGTCGACGCCCACCCGGGAGCCCCAGGTCTGGAGCTGATCGGCGGCGGCGGCACGGAAGGTGTCCGCCGCGCCGAGCACGACGGTGCGGTCGGCGGCGACCAGGACGCGGGCGAGCTTGCCGACCGTCGTCGTCTTCCCCGTGCCGTTGACCCCGACCATGAGGAGCACCGAGGGGACCTCGGTGCCATCGGGCGCGTCCCGGCGGCTGGCGGCGAGCCGGCGGTCGAGATCGGGATCGATGAGGCCGACGAGCTCCTCGCGCAGCACCTCGCGCACGCCGGCACGGTCATCGGTGCCGAGGACTTGGATGCGGCGGCGCAGGTTCTCGAGCATCTCGTCGGTGGCGTCGGGCCCGAGATCCGCTAGGAGCAGGGTCTCCTCGATCTCGTCCCAGGTGTCCTCGTCCACGGTGCCGCCGCGGGTGAGCAGACCGAGGATGCCTCGACCGATGGCGCCGGAGCGTGAGAGCCGGTCGCGCAGCCGGACCATGCGGTCCGCCGGGGCCTCGGGGGTGTCCAGCACCGGTCCGCCGGGGGCGGTCTCCGCGGCCGGAGCAGCGCCGTCCGACGCGGGAACCGGGCCGCCTGACGCCGGAGCGCCGGGGGCTCCCGCCTCGGCAGCGCCGGTGGCGCTCTCAGGAACATCGGTGGCCGTGGCCGGAGCGCCGCTTTCCGCCGGCGACGTCGGAGCGTCGACACCCGCCTGGTCCTCGGTGGCTGTCGAGCCCTCGGCAGCCGTCGGGGCCTCGGCGAGTGTCGAGCCCTCGACGGCCGCGTGGTCCTCGAGCGTCGTCGGCTCAGGGGCCTGCGCGAGGTCGCGTGCCGCGGCACCGTCCGCCGAGGGATCCGTCGTGGGGGCGGCCGCCTCAGCAGCATCACCATCGGGGGTCTCTTCGAGCGTGCTCGAGTCGGCCGTCGCGGAATCCGCCGGAGGCGGGGTCTCTCCCGCGGGCGGAGCCGTCGAGGACGGCTTCCGCGTCGGCGCGGAGAGGGTGTCTGCCCAGCTGGGCGGGGCGGGGCGGTCCGTGACCGCGGTCGAGGACCGGGTCGACGTCCCGGTCGAGGACTGCGCCGACGGCCCGGCCCCGGTCCCCGTCGGACCCTGGGAGCCGGTCTGCGTCGTGTCGTCCTGCGAGGACTTCTTCTTGCCGCGGCCGCGGACGATGGCCCAGGCCACCGCGCCGACGACGAGGACGCTGCCACCGCCGCCTGCGAATAGAGCAAGAATGTCATTGGGGTCCACGGGTCACCTCCGGGGTCGGGGAAGCCGACGATGCGGCGAGGCCAACGGCCAGTGTAGGCCGCACTCCGATCACCCCGGCAACGCGGGGCCCGGCCGGAGCACCCGGTGGAGGAGCAGCGATCTCAGCGACGGGTGCGGGAGGTGTGCCGGGGGTTCTCCGCAGGCCGTCCTTCATCGTCGTCGTGATCGCGCTCGCGCAGGTGGGGTGCGGCGACGGCATAGAGGATCCCGAGGGCCACCACGACGGCAGCAGCCAGGAAGACGAGGGTGACCACAGGCAGTTGCATGGTCTCAGTGTGCACGCCGCAGCCCGGATCTGCGGGGATCCGGGCTGCGGCGCGCCTCACGTCCGCGGCTGCGAGCCGCGATCAGCCCAGCTCGGGGAACCAGATGCCGATCTCGCGAGCAGCGGACTCCTCGGAATCGGAGCCGTGCACGAGGTTCTGGATCACCGGGAGATCCCATTCCCGGGCGAGGTCGCCGCGGATCGTGCCGGGTGCGGCCTCCGTGGGGTTGGTGGCGCCCGCCAGGGACCGGAAGCCGGCGATCACGCTGTCGCCCTCGGCGACGATCGCGACGAGCGGGCCCGCTCCCATGTACTCGACGAGGCCGGGGTAGAAGGGCTTGCCCTCGTGCTCAGCATAGTGAGCGGAGAGCTCCTCGGCGGTGGCCGTGCGCTGGGCCAGGGCGACGATCTCGTAGCCCTTGGTCTCGAGGCGGCGGATGATCTCCCCGCGCAGGCCGCGCTGGACGGCGTCGGGCTTGAGCAGGACAAGGGTGCGCTGTGCAGTCATGGCACCAGGGTACCCACGGCGGCGAGGGCCTCCGAACCCGGTCGCTGCATCAGTCCTGCGCAGAGTCCTGCTGGGCCCACACCTTCTGATCCACGGCATCCTTCTCGCGGTCCAGCTGCTGGCCCTTGAGCACGCCGTAGACGAAGAGCGCGGCGAACCCGATGCCCACCGCCCACATCGCGGTGACCTGGAGGCCGAGCAGGATGGTGGGGATCTGCAGGGCGATGCCGAGCCAGTAGGGCCAGGCGCCGCGCGTGAGCAGGCCGGAGCAGGCCAGGAGCGCGAGCGCTGTCATGATGCCCCAGATCCAGGTGGTCGCCCGGTCACCGGGCACCAGCTGATGAGCGGCGAGCACCGCGAAGAACACGACGAAGGCCTCGACGACCAGCGTCGTCGCGGAGAACATGCGCTGCGCCCCATGCGGGCGCGACGACGGAGTGAGGTCCAGAGCCATGATCAATCCTCCTGCGGGACGCCCAGAAGGTCCCGCACCTCGGCCACGAGCGTGACCGAGCCCGCGACGACGACGCCTCCGAACTGGTCCCCGTCGGTCTCCGAGAGGTCGACGGCCGCCTGGATCGCATCGGGCAGGCTCCCCTGCTCGAGCACGCGCTCCTCATCGTCGAACACGTCCCGCGCGATCTCCGCGAGGACGTCGGTGGGGATCGCGCGCGGCGAGGAGGACTGGGTGATCACGACGTGGTCCAGGAGCGGTTCGAGCACGGCGAGGATCTCCTCGGCGTCCTTCTCCTGGAGAATCCCGACGAGCCCGATGGTGCGGGTGAGCCGGAAGTTCTCCCGGACCGTCTCGACGAGGGTCTGGGCACCGGCCGGGTTGTGCGCGGCATCCAGCACGATGGTGGGCGACTGCCGGACGACCTCGGCGCGACCGGGTGAGGTGACCGTGGACAGCGCGGCACCGAGCATCTCCCCGTCCAGCACCGTCGTGCCATCCCCGAGCAGAGCCTCGGCCGCCGCGACGGCCAGCAGCGCGTTGCGGGCCTGGTGCTCGCCGAGCAGGGAGAGGAAGACCTCCTCGCAGCGGCCGGCGATCCCCTGCAGGGTGAGCATCTGGCCGCCGACGCCGGGCGTGTGGGAGAGCACCCCGATCTGCTGGTCCTCGATCGCGGCCTCGGCGCCGAGCTCGCCGATCCGTTCACGCAGCACATCGGCGGCGTCCTCGTAGGGCTGATTGGCGATGATCGCCGTGGCGGTGGCCGTGAGGATGCCCGCCTTCTCCCCCGCGATCTCGGCGATGGTGTCCCCCAGGTACTCCTGGTGATCCATCGAGATGGGTGTGATCACGGTGACGTCGGGATCGACGACGCCGGTGGCGTCCCACGTCCCACCGAGTCCGGTCTCGACCACGGCGACATCGACGGGCGCCGAGGCGAACGCCTGGAAGGCCATCGCCGTGAGGTATTCGAAGTAGGTCAGCCGCACGCCCCCGGCGGCCTCCTGCTCGGCGTCGACGATCGCCGCGAAGGGCTCGACGTCCTGGTAGGCCTGGAGGAAGCCCTCCTCATCGATGGGAGAGCCGTCGATGCCGATCCGCTCGACCGGCGAATGCAGGTGCGGGCTCGTGGTGCGGCCCGTGCGCAGCCCGGCCTCGCGCAGGATGCGCTCGAGGATCCGCGCCGTGGTGGTCTTGCCGTTGGTGCCGGCGATACGGATCGAGCGATAGGCCTGCTGAGGATTGCCCATCAGCTCCATCACCCTGGTGATCCGCGACAGGTCCGGTTCGATCCGGTTCTCCGGGGCGCGGTCGAGCAGTGCGGCATAGACCTCTCGCAGCTCGGGCGACATGGCCGGACGGGACGTGCCCGGACGGGGAGAACTCGACACAGGGGCTCCTGGGTTCGACGGGGTGGAGGGGCGCAGATCAGTGTACGAGCACCCCCTGGACGACCTTTCCTCCCGAGGGCTCCGTTGTCCACAGCCGACGAGGTCCTCGGCAGGAGCGGCTCGACTCGTTCCTAGGATCGGGCCATCGATGTGGGAGGGGTCACCAGGACACCTCGTGACCGAGGAGCGGAACCATGGGTGCTGTGAGGATCGGCGTCGCCGCGAGCCCCACCGGGCCGCTCTGTGTCACCGCCGACATCGCTCCCGGATGTGCAGGGTGACGCCCTCCCTTGGTGCGGACACGGCGCAGCTGCGCGCACAGTCACTCCGTCTGCGCAGGGCATCGGCCGACCTCGACGCCCTGCGCCTCCACCTCGACGCCGTCGTGGAGGCGGCCCCCTGGACCGGCCCGGACGCCGAGGCGTTCCGCGGCGGATGGGCCGGACCGTCCGCTGACGGGCTGATCGCTCTCAGCACAGAGCTGCGCGCCTTCGGCGATCGCGGTCTGGAGGAGGCCCGGGAGCAGGACGTCGCCTCGGATCGCGAGAGGGCCGGGACCGGGGCCGCAGGATCGACCGCGGCGGGAACGCTCCCCGGGGAGAGCCGGACGAGCTCGATCCCGGGGGCAGTCCCCGCTCCATCCGGCGGCGGGTACCTCCACGATGACAACCCGCTGATCCCGGACCAGCTCGAGGACCCGGCGGAGTCACTGATCTCCTCCGCGGCGCGGATCGCCTCGGATGCCATCGGCTGGGGCATCGAGACAGGATTCGACGCCCTGGAGTCGGACCTCGATCTCGCGGGGATCCGGAGCGAGGGCATCGGACAGCTCCAGCGCGATGCCGACCATCTCGGGCACCTCCTCGAGGACTGGGCCACCGGCGAGCGCACCCCGACGTACGCGGAGCTGGGTGCCGCGGGACTGGTGGCGTCGGGCTCGGCCGGGGTCGGGATGTACGAGGCCGCCACCGGCGAGGACACTCCCTTCCTGGATGACCGGCCGGGCGGGATCGTCGACAGCGTCGAGACCTGGGAGAGCAGCTCTCGCGGGCCGCAGGACCTCCAGGATCTGATCGCCCAGAACGACGCCCTCCGGCTCGGGGCCCGCGGGCAGGACGCCCGCGACGCAGGGCAGATCGGGATCCAGGAGGTCCGCGGCGGCTCCGGAGGGGAACTCGCCTACATCGTGCAGATCCCGCCCACCGAAGGGGCACTCTTCAGCTCGGTTCCCGACGCCTACGGGGGCCAGGGGAACTCGCGGGACTGGGCGTCGAACCTCCGTCTCATCGCGGGTCAGCATCCAGCGGCGATGGATGATGTCCGCGCCGCGATGGAGGCGGCAGGCATCCGTCCGGGCTCCAGGGTCCTGCTCGTCGGGCACAGCCAGGGTGGGATCGTCGCCACCCATCTCGCGGCCGATCCGAGCTTCAACAGCGACTCGGGGCGCGCGGGGACCTACGACGTGACCCACACCTTCTCGGTCGGCTCCCCGGTGCAGACGGTCGTCCCGGCCCAGTCGTCCACCCGGTCGGTGAACGTCCACCACGAGGCGGGGATCGGCGTCACCGGATTCCGCGGCGACCTGCTCGCCACCACGGATCTGGAGGGCGCTCGGCCCGGGAGTTCCCGGCTCGGTGCCCCGGGGGTCCATGAGGTGACGCTCGCGCCCTATCCGGTGACGAGCATCGATCTGTTCACGGTGCTCGAGGCGAACCATGACTCCATGGGGCCGGATCACGACCCCGGAGGCGGCTACTCCGGGTCCCTCGCACGGGGAGCTGCCGGCGACCCCGTGCTGTCCGCCCTGCAGGAGGACCTCACCGGCGTGTACCTGGGAGACGACACCTCCGTCTCGCGCTCGCTCGTGGTGACCGTCGGCCGAGGCGCACCGTGAGGACCGGACTCACCGGATCTCACGGGGCTCACCGGGACTCGCCGGACGGAGCGCTGTCAGTCCTTCACAGCGACCGTACGGCTGTCGCGGCGCCCGTCAGGCCTTCACGACAGAGACGGTCACGGTCCCTCCGGAGACCTTCTCGCTCGCCTCATGCGCCCCGGCTGCCGGAGCGGCAGGCACCTCGACGTCCACGGCCAGCACCTCGCCGGCGACCAGCTCGCGGTGTGCGGTGACGGCGGCGACGACCTGCTCGTCGCCGTCCACGGTCAGACGGATCCGGTCGGAGACCTCGAACCCTGCCTCGCGGCGGGCCGACTGGATCGCACGGACGACGTCGCGAGCGGTGCCCTCGGCCTCGAGCTCCGGGCTCACCCGGGTGTCGAGCGCGATGAAGTCGCCGCCGCGCAGGACGCCCACGGAGCGTCCCTCCATGGCGGAGGACTCCCCCGCCACCAGATCCAGCGAGAACTCGCCCTCGGCGAGCTCGATGCCGCCGGAGGTCACCACGCCGTTCTCGTCGGCGGACCAGTCCCCGCTCTTGGAACCCTTGATGACCGTCTGCACCTGCTTGCCCAGGCGCGGTCCGGCGGCGCGGGCGTTGACGCTGAGCCGCTGCTCGACGCCCATGCCCTGGGCCTCCTCGCTCGCCACGTCCAGCAGGCGCACGGCCTTGACGTTGAGCTCGTCGGCGATGATCGCCGAGAACGCCTCCAGAGCGCTCGGGTCGTGGTGGACCACGGTGAGCTCGGCCAGCGGCAGGCGTGCGCGCAGCTGCTCCTTCTTGCGCAGGGAGTTGCCCACGCTCGCGACCTGACGCACGGCATCCATCCGGGCCACGAGCGCCTCGTCACGAGGGAAGAGATCCGCATCGGGCCAGTCCGTGAGGTGCACGGACCGACCTCCGGTGAGCTGCTTCCAGATCTCCTCGGCGACCATGGGCAGCAGCGGAGCGACCACCTGGCACAGCGTCTCCAGGCAGGTGGAGAGCACGTCGATCGCCTGCTCGTCGCCCTCCCAGAAACGGTCGCGGGAGCGGCGCACGTACCAGTTGGTGAGCATGTCGAGGTAGTCCTGGATCAGCTCGGCGGCATCGGCGATCGCGAGCCCGGTCATGGACCCCTTCACGTCACGCACCAGGTCACCGGTGCGGGCCAGCAGGTACTGGTCCATGACGTCCGTGGACTCGTAGCGGGTGCGCCCGCGGTAGCCCGTCGGCTCTCCGGCGGCGTCCTTCTCCCCCGCGGCGTTGGCATATAGCCCCAGGAAGTACCAGACGTTCCACAAGGGCAGCACCATCTGCCGGGTGGCGTCGCGGATCTTCGGCTCGTCGACCACGAGGTTGCCGCCGCGCAGGATCGGCGAGCTCATGAGGAACCAGCGCATCGCGTCGGCCCCGTACTTGTCGAACATCTCGCGCACGTCGGGGTAGTTGCCGAGCGACTTGGACATCTTCTGCCCGTCCTCGCCGAGCACGATGCCGTGACAGATCACCGAGGTGAACGCCGGCCGGTCGAAGAGCGCGGTGGAGAGCACATGCATCACGTAGAACCAGCCGCGGGTCTGCCCGATGTACTCCACGATGAAGTCCGCCGGGTTGTGGGACTCGAACTGCTCCGCGTTCTCGAAGGGATAGTGCATCTGCGCGAACGGCATCGAGCCGGAGTCGAACCAGACGTCGAAGATCTCCTCGACCCGGCGCATCGTGGACTGCCCGGTGGGGTCGTCGGGGTTGGGCCGGGTGAGCTCGTCGATGTACGGGCGGTGGAGGTTCACCTCGTCGTGCTCGTCGCGCGGCAGGGTCCCGAAGGCCTCCTCGATCTCCGCCAGGGAGCCGTAGACGTCGATCCGGGGGTGATTCGGATCGTCGCTCTTCCAGATCGGCAGAGGGGTGCCCCAGTAGCGGTTGCGGGAGATCGCCCAGTCACGGGCGCCCTCGAGCCACCGGCCGAACTGACCGTCCTTCACGTTGCCGGGCACCCAGTCGATCTGCTCGTTCAGCTCGAGCATGCGCCCGCGCTGGTCGGCGACCTTCACGTACCAGGAGCTGACGGCCTTGTAGATCAGCGGGTTGCGGCAGCGCCAGCAGTGCGGGTAGGAGTGCACGTAGCTGGCCTCGCGCATCAGACGCCCGGCCTGCTGGAGGTTGCGGATGATCGGGCGGTTCGCCTCGAACACCTGCACCCCGGCGATCTCGTCGAGCTCGGTGCCGGCGAAGTAGTCCAGGAACTGGGCCCCCTCGTCGACGGAGACGATGACAGGGATGCCGTACTCGGCGTTGACCTGCTGGTCGATCTCACCGTAGGCGGTGGCCTGGTGGACCACACCGGTGCCGTCGTCGGTGGAGACGTAGTCCGCGACCGTGACGATCCAGGCGTTCTCGGTGCCCCACTTCGCACGGTCCTCGGAGTAGACCGTCCACAGCGGCTCATAGGCGACGTGCTCGAGCTCGGAGCCGGCGAACACGCGCTCCTCGCACGCGGCGAGCGCCTCCTCGGAGCTCTCGTACCCGAGTTCCTTGGCGTAGGAGCCGAGCAGCGCGGTGGCCATGACGTAGCGGGCCTCGCCCGCACCGGTGCCGTCGGCGGTGCCGAGCGGTCCGGCGGGGACCACCGAGTACTCGAGCTCGGGGCCGACGGCGAGGGAGAAGTTGGTGGGCAGGGTCCAGGGGGTGGTGGTCCAGGCAAGCGCCCTCACCCCGTCCAGACCCAGCTGCTCGGCCTTCTCCCCGGTGAACGGGAAGGTCACCGTGACGGTCTGGTCCTGGCGCTCCTTGTAGACGTCGTCGTCCATCCGCAGCTCGTGCGCGGACAGCGGCGTCTGATCCTTCCAGCAGTAGGGCAGCACGTAATAGCCCTCGTAGGCCCGGCCCTTGTCGTAGAGGGTCTTGAACGCCCACAGCACCGATTCCATGAAGGTGACGTCGAGGGTCTTGTAGTCGTTCTCGAAGTCGACCCAGCGGGCCTGGCGGGTGACGTAGTCCTCCCACTCCTTGGTGTACTTCAGCACCGAGGCCTGGGCGGCGTTGTTGAACTCCTTCACGCCCATCGCCTCGATCTCGGACTTCTCGGTCATCCCGAGTTCCTTCATCGCCTCGAGCTCGGCAGGCAGGCCATGGGTGTCCCAGCCGAAACGGCGGTCCACCTTGTTGCCGCACATGGTGCGGAAGCGCGGGATGACGTCCTTGACGAACCCGGTCAGCAGATGGCCGTAGTGCGGCAGGCCGTTGGCGAAGGGAGGGCCGTCGTAGAAGACGAACTCCTCGGCGCCCTCGCGCTGGGCGATCGAGGCACGGAAGGTGTCGTCCTGCCGCCAGAACTCCTGGATGGCGTTCTCGAGCGAGGGCAGGTTCGGCGAGGGGACGAGCGGGTCTCCGCTGACCGGGTAGACCATGGGGACGGACCTCCGAAGAAGAACAAGGGGCGGCGGCTGGGACATCACGATGCCCGAGGACGCTTCCGACCCGGAGGCCGGTGGCGCGGTACCACCTCGGTTGACGCCTGGTCCCTGCCGGCGGACCGGCACGGGGCGTCCCCTTGTTCCTCAGCGATGACGGGCTGGTCCCGGCGGGTTCTACTGGGCCCTCCCCGCGGACGGGCGATGGACTGTTCTTCCCGCGGCTCTCCGGTGATGGCCGGGTCGATGCCGTTGGCGCCCAGTGTACGCGGCACCGGAACCGAGGTCACCAGCGCAGAGCGCGAAGAGACACGGCGAACACCGTGGGCCCGGGACAGCCGACGGGAACGCGGCGCAGAACCGGTGCCGGCCCAGGACCCGGGCCGGGAGCATTGGAACTGGTGCTGCTGCTGGTGCTGGTGCCAGGGAATCCGCCCCTCGTGCACAGCACCGGCCCAGGTTGAGAACGTCTGATGGATCCATCGGCAGATCGCCGGCAGGGTCCCCCGAGGAGGAACCGACATGGACGACGAACCACGACGAGGCCATCTGCTGTCGACGGCGCCCACCGCACCGGGCGCTTCCGCGGGTCGTGCAGAGGTGGTCCTCCGCAGCCCGTCGCGCACGCCCATGCTCCCCGCAGCGCAGTCGATCCCTCTCGTGCACGGTCTGCGGGACCGTGCCACGGCGGGGGCCGCATCGCTCGGCGCCGCCGCCCTCCTCGTGCTGAGCTTCGGACCTGCCGCCCTCGCACTCGCTCCGTCGGGCACCACCTCGGCGCAGCCGCAGGGCAGGAGCTGGATCGCACCCCTGGACGCCGAGACCACCACGGCTCCGGCCGTCCCGGAGTCTCGGAGCGGGCAGACCTCCTGACGCAGGTCTCCTGAGGCGGACCCCAGCTCCCTGGCCCCAGGTGAGGCACGCCTCACCACCGGTTCGGTGCGCGATCGTGGGAAACTTGTTGTTCCACGGTTCCGTCCCTTCAGGGCGGTCGACGAAGAAGGAGCGAGGATGTCGCTGTTCGGAGAGCCCTTCACCGCTAAGTGCCTCAAGTCAGGGATCACGGTCGAGGTCGAGGAGGGCCAGTCCCTCCTGCAAGCCCTGCTCGATGCCGACATCCCCATGGACTACTCCTGCGAGGGCGGCGTCTGCGGAACCTGCGTGGTGCCCCTGGTCTCCGGACAGGTGGAGCACATGGACGAGTTCCTCATGGATGACGAGCACGACGATCAGATGATCACGTGCGTCTCCCGCGGCGAGGGCGAGATCGAGATCGACGTCTGAGTCGATCAGGCCGACGGCGTCGTCACTGACGCGCCGTCGTCACAGACGCGGCCCGGCCACAGCCCAGGCGAGGCTCACCAGGCAGATCAGCGCGAGAGCCGAGGCCACCGACAGCGACAGCGCGATGGTGGGGCCGGCGATGAGCAGGCCGAGCACACCGACGGCGGCGATCGACAGCAGCAGCACGAACAGCGCCGGGCGGCCCGCGTTGGGCTTGCGCCACGTGCGGTGGCGCGACGTGTTCTCCGTGTACGTCGTCATCATGGTGACGTCCTGTCCGCTGGGTGCTCCGGTGCCCGATCCGCTGAGGCGGGAATTCCGCCTCGGTGGTGATCGATAGCCCCATCGTGCTCCGCAGCACCGGTCGTGCACATCCTTCGGGAGGCGGACATCCGTCTCCGTCTTTGGTCGTAGAGCCACGAACCCGGGCGCCCCGCCACTCCGTTCACAGACGCCGACGCCGACGCCCGGACTGGAGCTCGGGTGCGGTGCTCGGGTCCGGTCTCAGCTCCCGGGGCGCGCCGTCGGCGTCCCGGGAGCTGAGACCGGGCCGTCGGACGGACTCTCCGAAGGACCGGCCGACGAGCTATCCGACAGACCAGCCGACGAGCTGTCCTGCTGCTGCGCCCCGTCACGGGCCGAATCCTGGGCGACGAGGTCGGCGAACACGCCGCCACGTCCCAGCAGCTCCTCGTAGGTGCCGCGTTCGACGATGCGCCCCGTCGCCATCACGATGATCTGATCCGCCGCGCGGACAGTCGAGAGGCGGTGGGCGATGGAGACGGTGGTGCGCCCGCGGGCCACGGCATCCAGCGCACCGGACATCGCGCGTTCGGTGACGACGTCGAGCGCGGAGGTGGCCTCGTCCAGCAGCAGCACGGGCGGGTCGCGCAGGATCGTCCGGGCGAGCGCCAGGCGCTGCTTCTCGCCGCCCGAGAACCGATAGCCCCGCTCCCCCACCACGGTCGCGTAGCCCTCGCTCAGGCCGACGATGTGATCGTGGATCTGGGCGATCCGGCAGGCCCGCACGAGGTCCTCGTCGCTCGCGTCGGGACGGGCGAAGCGCAGGTTCTCGGCGATCGTGGCGTGCAGGAGATACGTCTCCTGGGTGACCACGCCGAGGCTGTCCGCGAGCGAGCCCATCGTGATGCCGCGCAGGTCGTGCCCGTCCAGAGTGATCCGGCCCGAGGTCGGCTCGTACAGACGGGCCATGAGGTACCCGGTGCTGGTCTTCCCCGATCCGGTGGTCCCCACGAGCGCGGTGTGGCGACCGGCCGGGATCACGAGGTCCAGGCCGTGCAGCGCCGGGGCGTCGGCCCCCGGATAGGTGAAGGTGACGTCCTCGAAGCGGATCTCCCCGCGCACCTCGGTGGGATCCAGCGCGAGGGCGTCGGGCGCGTCGGCGATGGTGATCGGGGCGTCGAGGTACTCGAAGACCCTGGTGAACAGAGCCAGTGAGCTGTTGACCTGGGTGGCCACCCGCAGCAGGCCGTTGATCTGCGGGAACAGCCCGGACTGCAGGGCGATGAAAGCCACCAGGGTGCCGATGGTGACGCCGGTGCCGGAGAACAGCAGATGCCCGCCCAGCAGGTACGTCAGCGCCGGGAACAGCGCCATCAGCGTGGTGAACACGGCCATGTGCCAGCGGCCGGCCATCTCCGAGCGCACCTCCAGGTCCGCCAGGCCTCGGGAATCGACGGTGAACGCGTCGGTCAGCGCCTGGGAGCGGCCCATCGTCAGCCCCAGCAGGATCCCGGAGACCGACAGCGACTCCTGGATCCCGGCGGAGAGATCCGCGGCCTTCTCCTGGCGGGTGCGCACGATCTCCCGTCGGCGTCGGCCCACCCGGCGGTTCATCCACACCGCGAGCGGCAGGGCGATGAGGGAGAACAGGGTGAGCCGCCAGTCCAGGGCGACCATCGCCACCAGCGCCATGACCACGCCCGCCGCTGACGAGACGATCTGTGTCATCACGCTGGTCACCATGGCCTGCATGGACCCGATGTCGGAGAAGATGCGCGACTGGATCTCACCGGTGCGAGTCCGGGTGAAGAAACCCAGCCCCATGCGCTGCAGATGCGCGTACACCGAGACCCGCAGGTCGTGCATGACCGCCTGCCCCACCCGCGTGGACAGCATCGACTGGGTGACACCGAGGGCGCTGGAGACGATGGTGACGGCGATCAGGCCGCCGACGCACCAGGCCAGGACGTCGGCCCGCTGGTCAGGGAGTGCGACATCGACGATCTCGCGGATCAGGAACGGGGAGACCACCCCGGTGGCGGCACCGATCGCGATGAGCACCAGCACGGCCAGGAGCGTGCCGCGATAGGGGCGGAACAGGGCGAGCACGCGGCGCAGGTCGGGGCGCTGGCCCGGCGCCAGCCTGCGCTCCTCCCCGCGGGCCCGGCCTCCGCCCATGCCGCCGCCCATTCCTCCACCCATGCCCCCGCCAGGGCCGCCCATGCCGCCGTGGGCCATCAGACTCCCTGGTGCCTGGCGACGCGATGGGCCGCGGCCTGGGCGAGCGGACGCACGGTGATCAGGTCGAGGTTCACATGGTGCGGGGCACCCAGGGCATAGGAGATGACGTCGGCGCAGTCCCGCGCGGTCAGCGGGTTCTCGACGCCGTCGTAGACCTTGTCGGCGGCGTCCTGGTCGCCGAGCCGCACCAGGGAGAACTCCTCGGTGCGGACCATGCCGGGGGCCACCTCGATGACGCGGATCGGCTCGCCATTGAGCTCGAGGCGCAGGGCGGCGGCGAGCATGTGCTCCCCGGCCTTGGCGGCGTTGTAGCCGGATCCGCCGGGATAGGCCTCCTGCGCCGCGACGGAGGTGACGAACAGCAGATCGCCGCGCCCGCTCGCCCGGACGGTCGGCAGCAGCGCACGGGTGACCCTCACCGCGCCGAGCACGTTGATCTCGTACATGCGCTGCCATTTCTCGAGGTCCGCGTCGGCAGCGGACTCGATGCCCAGCGCCCCGCCGGCGACGTGGACCACCGCGTTCAGGCTCCCCTCGAACAGCTCCTCGACGCGCCGCGCGAGGGCGTCGACAGAGTCGTCCGAGGTCACATCGACGGCGAGCACCTCGCATCCGGTCTCGGCCGCGAGCTGGTCCAGGCGCTCCTGGCGGCGGGCGACGGCGAGGACGCGCCACCCCTCGGCCACGAGCCTCTCCACGGTCGCCCGGCCGATCCCGGAGGAGGCCCCGGTGACGACAGCGGTGAGGGCGTCGGCCCCGGGCGAGGGAACGGAGGCCGAGGTCGAGGTGCCGGACGGGGATGGGGCGGGGGGAAGCGGTCATGAGCTCAGGATACGCAGGCGCCCGGCTCCGTCGCGGGGCTCGGGCCCGGGCCTGCTACCAGCCGATCTCGAGGCAGCCATGATGGTCCGTCGGCTCCGTCTGCACCGTGGCGTGGGCGATGCCGTGCCGGGATTCGAGCAGCTCCTGGGCGGCGTCGAGCACGGGATGCGGATCCACACCCGATGCGACCACGAGATGCACCGTCGCGACCTCCATCCCCGAGGTGAGGGTCCACAGATGCAGGTCATGGACGTCGGCGACCCCGTCGAGCGCTTCGAGCTCGCTCTGCACCACGCTGGGGTCGATGCCGGCGGGAGCCGCCTGCCCGAGGACGCCCAGCACCTCCTTCGCCAGCATCACGGCGCGCACGGCGATGAAGGCGCCCACGGCGAGCGCGACCGCAGTGTCGATCCAGCTCGCGCCGGTCCATCGGATGAGGACCGCCGCGACGATCACACCGACGGAGCCGACGGTGTCCGCGAGCACCTCGAGGTAGGCACCCTTGACGTTGAGGCTCTCGGCGGCGCCGCCCTGGAGCATCCGCAGCACGATCAGGTTCACCACAAGACCGAGCACGCCGACGACGAGCATGGGGCCGGTATCGATGTGCACCTCGCGGCCGATGCGTCCGATCCCGCCGATCACCACGAAGATCGCGACGCCGAGCATGATCAGCACGGCGAGCAGGGACGCGAAGACCTCCAGGCGGTAGCTGCCGAAGGTGCGCCGACCGCTGTGGTCGGGGCGAACCGCGAGGATCGTCGCACCGAGCGCCGCGGCGAGGGTCACGACGTCGGCCGCCATGTGGCCTGCGTCCGAGATCAGGGCGAGAGACCCGGACAGCAGCCCGGCGATCAGCTCGACCACGAAGAAGATGCCGATCAGCACCAGTGCCACGACCAGTCGCGAGCGGTGGCGGCCCCCGGCGCTGAGCGCCTGGGCCGCGCCGCCGTGAGAATGCCCGCTGCCGCCGTGGGAATGCCCGCTGCGGCCGTGATCCGACCGGTCGTGTGCGGAGCTCATCGGCTCTCCTCCCCCCGCTCGGGGTGGAGCGGCGGCGAGTGCGCCGCGTGGGTGAGGGCGAGGTCGAGCAGCTCCACCACGTGCGGGTCGTCGAGCCGGTAGAAGACGCGGCGCCCGTCTCGGCGCGGGGACACCACGCGCCGTGCTCGCAGCAGCTTCAGGGCGTGCGAGGTGGCGGACTCGGACTGGCCGGTGGTCGCGGCGAGGTCGTGCACGCACAGCTCTCCGCCGCGCAGCGCGAGCAGCAGGGTGAGCCGGTGGGGTTCACCGAGCAGCGAGAGGACGTCCGCGACGTCCGAGACGGCACCGGCGGCGGGCAGGTGGGAGCGGGCGTGGGCCACCGCCGTGGGATCGACGAGATCGGAGGGATGCCCTCGCACCGGCACCTCGCACTCCTGCTCATCTGACGAGATGTTCATAGAATAAGGCTAAGCGGCCAACTCCGTCCCGGCAAGGGGCGTCTCAGACGGCGGCGACCGCGGCCACCGGCGCCTCCCGGGAGGAGGCATCCAGCAGCTCCTGGATACGGGAGCGGCAGGTGCCGCACCCGGTGCCCGCCCGCGTGCACCGGGAGACCTCCGCCACAGTCCCGCATCCTTGGCGCACGGCGTCGTCGATGTGTCCCTTGGTGACCCCGTTGCACTGGCACAGGATGTCGGAACCTGCCATCTCCGAGGCAGCGGGAGCGGGGGCAGCCGCTCCCGGGGCGAGGGGCCGGGCCAGCAGGTGCACCGGGTCGCGGGGCACCAGGGTACGCAGGGTGAACGCGGCGCTGAGCTCCGCGGCGGCCTCCTCGTCCCCGACCACGGTCGCGGCGAGCAGCCTGCCCTCCTGGACGACGACCTCGGTGAAGCGTCCGCCGGTGGGATCGCTCAGCCTCACCGACCGTGGTGCGTGGGCACCCGGGCCGGGTCGCTCGATGCTCCCCATGGTCACGAGGTTCAGCCCGACGGCCTTGACCCGCACGAGCTCCCCACCGCGGATGCGCAGCGGCCCGGGGGCCCCGGCGGGTCCCGGCGCCCAGGCCCCGACGAGCCGGCGCGCCTGCTCCCATCCCTGCGCGACCAGGCCGCTCCCGCCCTCCGGGGGCTGGGCGCAGTCGCCGATCGCGAACACGTCCGGGTCGGTGGGGCTCGCGAGGTCCTCCCCGACGACGATCCCCGCCGCGCACTCGAGACCGGCGTCCCGGGCCAGCCCCGTCTGCGGGGCCGTGCCCGTGCACAGCACCATCAGATCCGCTGCGTGCTGGGAGCCGTCCGACAGCATCACCCGTTCGAGGCGACCGCCGGGAGCGACGACGCCCTGTGCCCCGACGCCCGTGGCGACCGCGATGCCGAGGCGCTCGAGGGATCCCCGCACGATGGTCGAGGCGTCCGGATCGAGCTGGCGCTCCATGAGCCGCTCGCGGTGGTGGACCAGGGTCACGTGCATCCCGCGGCTCGCGAGACCGGTCGCGACCTCGATCCCCAGCACCCCGGCGCCGAGCACCACGGCAGGACGTCCGGGCCGGGCGATCTCGACGATCCGGGCGGCGTCGTCGAGGTCCTTCAGCGGGCTCACCCCGGCGATCAGGCCCGCGCCCGTGCCCTCTGGCCCGTTCCGCAGTCCGGGGACGGCGGGGATCCGCGCGACGGATCCGGTGGCGAGCACCAGTCGGTCGTAGGGATGCTCCTCGCCGCGGACGTCCACCACCACGTGCCGCGCCCGGTCGATCCGGGCGGCCCGCACCCCGCGCAGCACGTGGGCCCGGGCCGGGTCCACCTGCTCCAGCGCGAGAGAGACGGGATCGGCCCTGCCCGCCACCACCGAGGACAGCTGCACCCGGTTGTACGGGTCGTGGTCCTCCTGGCCCAGCACGGTCAGCCGCAGCCCGGGGTCCGCGGCCGCGAGATCCGCGGCGACGCGGGACCCGACCATCCCGTGGCCGATCACGACGATCCTCATACGGCATCCCTCGCGTCCGATCCGGCGGTCGCGTCCACAGCGATGACGTCGACCGCCGTCACCTTGAAATCCGGCATCCCCGAGAGCGGGTCCGTGGCATCGCTCGTGAGCAGGTTCGCGCTGCCGCTGCCGGAGTAGTGGAAGGGCATGAACACGGTGTCCGGACGGATCGTCCCCGTGACGTGAGCCGGCGCTCGCGCTTCCCCGCGCAGCGTGCGCAGCTGCAGCTCGTCCCCGTCCTCGATGCCGAGCCGGTCCGCGAGCAGCGGATGCACCTCGACGAAGGAGGTGGGGCGCGCAGCGAGCAGGGACGGCACCCGACGGGTCTGGGCACCGGACTGGTACTGCTCGAGCAGCCGCCCGGTGACCAGGTACAGTGGAGCATCGGGGCGCAGGTCGTCGGCAGGTCCGTGGGGGACGACGGGGATCAGCCGCGCCCGGCCGTCGGGGGTGGGGAAGCCATCCAGCATCACGCGGGGCGTGCCGGGATGATCGGCGTCCGGGCAGGGCCAATGCATCGGCCCCTCACGGTCTAGCCGCTCGTGGCTGAGACCCGCGTAGTCGGCCCGACCGCCGGCAGAGGCGCGGGCGAGCTCGTCGAACATCGCCGAGGCCTCGGCGGGGAACCCGTCGGGATGGCCCAGCCGGGCCGCCAGCTGCTGCAGGATCCACAGCTCGTCGCGGGCCTCACCGGGGGCCTCCCGGGCACGTCGGCGACGGATCACCCGGCCTTCCAGGTTCGTCATCGTGCCCTCCTCCTCGGCCCACTGCAGGATCGGCAGCACCACGTCCGCGAGCTGCGCGGTCCCCGAGGGGACCGTGTCCAGGACGACGAGCAGGTCGAGGGCGGCGAGACGCTCGCGCACCGCGGTGACATGAGGCGCGGAGACCACCACGTTCGACCCCGCCACGAGCAGGGCCGCGGGCCCGTCGGGCGTGCCGAGCATGCCGAGCAGCTCGAGGGCGGGGACGCCGGGACCGGGCAGCGCCGCAGGATCGATACCCCAGACGGCGGCCACGTGGGCGCGGTCGGCGGGGTCGGAGATCCGGCGGTAGCCGGGAAGCTGGTCCGCCTTCAATCCGTGCTCGCGGCCGCCCTGCCCGTTGCCCTGCCCGGTCAGGGGCCCGCAGCCGGAGCCGTGGGTGCCCACGAGCCCCAGCAGCAGGGCGAGGTCGATCGCGGCGGTGACGGTCGCGGTGCCCTGCGAGGACTGCTCGACGCCGCGGCCGGTGAGCACGTAGGCACCGCGCCCGCCGCGCGACGGGGAGGCGTCGGCGAGCAGCCGGGCGATCTCCCGGATACGCTGCGCGGAGATCCCGCACACCCCCTCTGCGCGCTCGGGCCACCAGGCCGCGACGCCCGCGCGGAGGTCCTCGAGACCGGTCGTGCGCTCGGCGACGTAGGCGTGGTCCAGGAGGTCCTCGGCGAGGACCACATGGACCAGGGCGAGCAGCACGACCAGGTCCGTGCCCGGGACCGGGGCGAGGTGCACGCCCGCGCCCTCGGCGGTGAGCGCGGCGGTCGCCGTCTCGCGCGGGTCCATCACCACCAGCCCCCCACGGGAGCGGACCTGCTCGAGGTGCTGGACGAAGGGCGGCATCGTGGCGGCGAGGTTCGAGCCCAGCAGCAGCACGCAGTCCGCCCCGGCCAGGTCCTGCAAGGGGAAGGGCAGGCCGCGGTCCAGTCCCAGGGATCGGTTCAGCGCGGTCGCCGCGGCGGACATGCAGAATCGGCCGTTGTAGTCGATCAGCCGGGAGCCGAGCACCACGCGGGTGAACTTGCCGAGCGCATAGGCCTTCTCGTTGGTCAGTCCCCCGCCGCCGAAGACCGCGACGCCGTCCCGTCCCCGACGCTCCTGCGCCCGGCGGAACCCTGCGGCGACGCGGTCCAGAGCGGTGTCCCAGGTGGTCGGGACGAGCTCGCCCGCGGGATCGCGCAGCAGCGGCGCGGTGATCCGATCGGGAGCGGTGAGCACCTCCGCGCTGGTCCAGCCCTTGCGACACAGTCCGCCCCGGTTGGTGGGGAACTCGCGCCCTTCGACGGAGAGCAGCGGGAGACCATCGGGACCGGGTGCGTCCAGCGAGGTGAGTGTCTGGGCGCATTGCAGCGCGCAGTACGGGCAGTGCGTCTCGACTGCCACGGGGTCGACGTGCAGAGGGAGTGCCATGCCCCGAGACTGCGCCCCATGCCCCCGGGCCGTCGGCCGCGGGTCACCACCCGGGACGCGCGGTCACGATCGGATCACCGGGCCGCCTGACGCTTCCGCTCTGCCCGGGCCGTCCTTCAGACCCCGTGGACCTGCGGATGGCCTGCGACCTGGAGGTCACCGGAGACCCGCCCCCTGGACAGCTTCGTCATGACGGCGGCGATCGCTCCGTCGCCCGTGACGTTCGTCGCCGTGCCGAACGAGTCGATCGCGATGTAGGCCGCGATCATGAGGCCGACGGCCGCTTCGCTGAAGCCGAGCAGCGAGGCGAGCACCCCGGCGGCGGCCATGATCGCGCCGCCCGGGACACCCGGGGCGGCGATCATCACCACGCCGAGCATGAGCACGAACCCGACCAGGGCGCCCACATGCAGCGGCATGCCGGTGACGATCATGATCGCGACGGCGAAGGTGGTGATCTTCAGCGTCGATCCGGAGAGGTGGATCGTGGCGCACAGCGGAACCACGAAGTCGGCGATCGCATCCGGGATCCCGTTGCGCTTGGCGCACTCGGCGGTCACCGGGATGGTCGCGGCGGACGAGCTCGTGCCCAGTGCCGTCATGTAGGCCGGGAGCATGGTCCACAGCATCCTCAGCGGATTTCGGCCCATCGCCCAACCGGCCACGCCGTACTGCGCCAGGAGCACCACCACGGTCATGGCGAACACCAGCAGGATCACGGTGAGGAAGGTGCCGATCACGGTCCAGATCTGGCCGTTCATGGTCAGGCCCAGGAACATGCCGAAGATGTAGAGCGGCAGCAGCGGGATGATGATCGCCTCGATGATGCGCACGATGATGGTGCGCAGCTGCTCGAAGGATTCCTGGAGCGCTCCCCGCTTCACCAGGGTCAGGCCGATGCCCAGGCAGAACGAGAGGATCAGCGCGGTCATCACGTCGAACACCGGCGGGATCTCGATCTCGAAGTACGCCGCGATCGCCGAGTCCTCCGGATTGTCGAGCGAGTCGATGCTCGCCCCGCTCAGCATGCGCGGCAGCAGGAGCATCGACAGCGCCAGCGCGAACAGGCCGCACAGCACCGTGGAGAGATAGGCGAACCCGGCGGTCGCCGCCAGCATCTTCCCGGCGCCGTGGCCGAGCTCGCCGATCGCCGGCGTCACCAGCCCCACGATGATCAAGGGGATCAGGAAGCCGAGGAAGCCCGAGAACACACCGTTGAAGGTGGTGAAGACGCGGGCGATCGCCTCGGGCATCACCAGTCCCAGCACGATGCCCAGCACGATGGCGAGCAGGATGCGGGGCAGCAGACCGAATCGACGACGGCGGGCCGTACGTCCGGGCGGAGCCTCCGGAGACGCGGGAGAAGCAGCGGTGGTGACCGCGGGGGCGGCGGAAGCAGCGGGGGTGGGCTGCTCACCGTCCGAGGAGGGGACGACGTTATCCATGGGACTTCCGGTTCATGTCTGGGGTGGGGACCGGGACAGCGTAGACGTGCGCGGGCTCGGCCTGCGACGGCATCCCGCGTCGGCCGCCCCAGCGTCGGAACGGGGCGGCGTCGGGGCTGGGCTGGGGCGGCGTCGGGGCTGGGCTGGGGCGGCGTCGGGGCTGGGCTGGGGCGGGGCGGGGCCAGCACCCCAAGGAGACCATCACCTCTCCTCCCCACTCGAAGTTATCCACAAATATCCTGGAATACCCCGAACACCCTTGCCGAACTCGAACAAGCATTCTATGATGGACGACACGCAGGAACGCATGTTCGATGCATTGTGGCATCCTTCCAGGTCTGCCAATCTGGCATTCCGGCGCGTTTCATAGCATTCGACGAGGAAGGAGATGCGGTGGCTCTCGACGCTCCAGGAGTACCGCTCCCCCTCGCCACGGAAGCGCGCGAGCCCGCGCAGCCGAGCACTACGAGCACCACGGGCACCACGGGCACCACGAGCACCACGAGCACGTGCAACTCGCCGCGCATGTCGGACCCCTCTCGGCGAGCGCCTCGTCGGCAGGTTCAGGCGCGGGTCCCGCTGACTCATGACTCGCTGGCCGCACGGGGGAAGCTCGAGGCAGGCTCCCCCGATGCGGCAGCGGCTGGCCGCCTGCTGGAGATGCAGCGCGCCACTTCACGAGCCCGCGCCACCCTGCTCTCCCAGGCCGCGGTGTTCTGGGTCGATCGCGACGACCCCGACCAGGCCGACGATCGCGCCGAAGCGGATCTCGCCGTCGCGATCGCACTGCGCACCACGACATCCCGGGCGACCCGCCTGCTGAACGATGCCCATCTCGCTGTCGATCTCCTTCCGGAGACATTCGCCCTTCTCGCCCACGGGGATATGCCCTCGGAATGGTTCGACAAAGTCCTTCGAGGCGCACGAGATCTCACGGTGACCCAGCGGGCCGAATTCGACGAGATCGTGGCCTCGTGGGATATCGCGTCCATTCCCGCCGATCGCTTCAGCGACGAATTACGACTGCTGCGGTCGTGGTACGACGCAGAGGGTGCCCGGACCCGTGCCGAGGACCTGCGCGACGTCGTCCTGGAGAGATCTCCCTGTGACGACGGCACCGCCACGCTGCGCATCACCGGCCCGGTGCCGGAGATCCACGCGATCGCCCAGCATCTCGACGCGGCGGCCCGGGCAATCCAGGCGCAGCAGCGTCACGCCGTGGAGCACGACCCCGGACGGACCCCGGAGGGCGGGGCACCGATCCCGTTCGATCTCGACGGGGCGGTCGCGCGTGACGGATCCGCGATGAGCCTGGCGGAGCTGCGCTACGCGATCATCACCCGCACCGCTCTCGGCACCGACGGCGTGGAGGTCCCGCGTCCCGCGCACCGGATCAACGTGGTCGTTCCGGTCCTGACCCTGATGGGCCTGTCCGATGCACCTGCCACCTACGACGGAGTCGTCCCCCTCCCCGCCGACATGGCACGCAGCCTTGCGGCCGCCGAGCCCATCTGGCATCGCGTGCTCACCGATCCGACCAGCGGCGAGTTCCTGCCTCTCCCGGCCGATCGGTACCGGCCCACCGCGGAGATGGTCGAACATCTGCGACTACGGGACCCTGTCTGCGCGGTCCCGAGCTGCACCAGATCGACCAGCAGCGACGCCGAGAACGACCACATCGAGGAATTCGACCATGTGCATCCCGAGCGGGGCGGGCCCACCAGCATCGCGAACCTCCACCGGCTGCACTGGGGACATCACGACGACAAGACCCGTCGGCGGATCGACCCGGAGCGCACATCCGACGGCTCCACGACGTGGTCGATCGGCACATCTCCGCGCGTACGGATCAGCGTCTCCCCACGGCGGGACCTGATCTCGCCGATCGTGGCGAGAGCACTCGTCGACTCGTGGGACCGCTACCAATGGACCCTCGAACTGGATGCCCTCGAGCGAACAGGATTCGCCGACCGGTTCCTGCGCGAGGGTGGGCCCGAGGATCCGTTCCTGGATGACGAGGCCCCTCCGCCACTGGAGTTCGAGGAGTACGGAGACCCGCCCTTCTGAGCGCCCCGCATCGCGCTGAACTGCTCCCACTCCACCTCTTGTGACCCAGACCATCTGACACTAGGCTCGCGCGAGTGCCTACGTACTGGTCGATCGCCTCGGCATCCTTCCGCCAGTACTCGACCTATCGGATGGCGACCGCCGCCGGGGTCTTCACCAACACGATCTTCGGCTTCATCCGCGCCTCGATCCTGTTCGCCGCGATCACGACAGCGGGTGGCGAGCTCAGCGGCTACACGATCGCGCAGGCCGCGACGTACGTGTGGCTCGGGCAGGCACTGCTGGCCCCCATCGAAGCCTTCGGGACCCGCGAGGTCTCCCAGCGCGTCCACCAGGGCGAGGTCGCCGTGGATCTGCTGCGACCCACCTCGTTCCTCGGCCTCTACTACGCGCAGAAGCTCGGTCGTTCGGCCTTCCTGCTGCTGGGCCGGGGCATCCCGCCGCTGGTGATCGGCGCGCTCGTGACGGGCCTCGCCCTGCCGGAGGATCCGCTCTCCTACCTGCTGGGTGCGTTCTCCCTGCTGGCGGCCATCACGCTCGCCTTCCTCGCCGACATGATGGTGAACCTCGCGGCCTTCTGGTTGATCGAGACCCGCGGTCTGACCGTCGTGTACACCGCGGTGATGAACCTGCTCTCGGGATTCCTCATCCCGATCCTCTGGTTCCCCGACTGGCTGCTGGGCATCGCCCGGGCCACGCCGTTCCCCTCGATGATCCAGACCCCGATCGATACCCTGTCCGGCCGGATCACGCCTCTCGAGGCGCTCCCCCTCCTCGGGGTGCAGGCAGGATGGGTGCTGGTTCTCGCCGTCGCCGCACACCTGATGCTCCGTCTCGGCGTGCGCAGCATGGAGGTGCAGGGTGGCTGAGAACTCCCGTCCTCGCTCGTCGGCCCCCTCGGACCCGTCGACCCCGTCGCGCCGGTCGGACCCGTCGGACCGTCCCGTCTCCACCGCCCGCATGGTCTGGACGCTGTACGCCTCGCGGATCCGTTCGCAGGCCTCGTTCCGCACGAGCTTCGTCTCCGACTCTCTGGGCCAGGTGCTCATCGTCGGCACCGAGTTCCTCGAGCTGTGGGTGATCCTCTCCCAGGTCAGCACGCTGGGCGGGATGACCCTGCCGCAGGTCGCCGTGGTCTACGGCCTGGGAGCCCTCGCCTTCGGGATCGGGGACATGCTCTTCGGAGAGATCGACGGACTCTCCTCGTACATCAAGTCCGGCAAGCTCGAGACCCTGCTGATCCGCCCTGTCCCCCTGCTCCTGCAGATCTCCAGCCTGGACCTGTCGCTGCGACGCATCGGCCGCATCGTGGTGGGGCTGGCGATGTATGTGACGGCGCTCGGGATCGCCGGGTTCCAGCCCACCCCGATGCTCCTGATGCTGGCGGTGCTGGCACCGCTCGCCGGCGCGGTCCTGTTCGGAGCGCTGTTCACGATGGCCGGCGCCCTCCAGTTCTGGCTCGTGGACGGCCGGGAGTTCGCCAATGCCTTCACCTATGGCGGCAACTACGTCGCCACCACCCCTGGCGCGGTGTTCGCCCTGCCCATGCGGGCCTTCTTCACCTTCGTCATCCCGGCGACGCTGATCGCCTACGCCCCCACCCTGGTGCTGCTGGACCTTCCCGGCCCCGCCCTGATCCCCTCGTGGGCCGGCTGGTTGGGACTCCCTGCCGCCGTCCTCGTCTGGATCGTGGCCGGGCTGCTCTGGCGCTCCGGGGTCCGCAGATACACAGGAGCCGGCGGATGAACACGCCCCAGCAGATCACTCCCGACCAGCACGCTCCCGAGCCTTCCGAGCCTCTCGAGCCCGCCCTCGAGCTCTCCGGGCTGCGCCGTGACTACGTGGTGCGGGCCCCCGTGCCGGGCTCGCGCCGACGCCGTCGCCAGGTGGTGCGTGCGGTCGACGACATCAGCCTCAGCATCCGTCCCGGTGAAGCGGTCGGCTTCGTCGGCGCGAACGGGGCGGGGAAGTCCACCACGATCAAGATGATGACCGGGATCCTCACGCCGACGGGCGGTTCGCTGCGGGTCCTCGGCCGCGAGCCGGTCGCCGAGCGCAAGCAGCTGGCCCGCGAGATCGGCGTCGTCTTCGGGCAGCGCTCCCAGCTGTGGTGGGACCTCCCGCTGCGCGACAGCTACACGATCCTCGGGGCGATGCACCGCCTCACCGACCGGCAGCGCGATGCCCGGCTGGAGCGGCTCGTGGACGGTCTCGATCTGGGCGCCTTCCTGGGCAGGCCGGTGCGCCAGCTGTCGCTGGGGCAGCGCATGCGCGGCGAGGTCGCCGCCGCGCTGCTGCACTCCCCACAGCTGGTGGTGCTCGATGAGCCGACGATCGGTCTGGACATGGTCTCGAAGGAGGGGCTGCGGCGCTTCCTGCGCGAGGATCGCGCCGAGCGCGGCACCACGCTGTTCCTCACCACGCACGACATGAACGACGTGGAGCGCCTGTGCGATCGGATCGTGGTCGTGAACTCCGGCACCGTCGCCTACGACGGGCCGCTGGACTCCTTCCGGGCGCATCTCGGCGCGCCGCGCGAGCTGGTCGTCGACCTCGCCGAGCCCGCCGCAGCTCTCTCCCTGCCCGGTTCCGCGGAGACCGCTGCGGTCGAGGCCGACGGGATCCGTCACCGGATCCGCTTCTCCGGCGCGGAGCTCACCGTGCCCGCCCTGCTCTCGGCCATCGGTGCGCAGGTCGAGGTGCGCGACCTGTCCCTGACCGAACCCGCCATCGAGGACCTGGTGCGGGAGATCTACGGGCGCAGCGGGCTCGCCTGAGCCTCCTGCCGTCAGATGCGAGATGATGAGGGCATGGATGAGCGCAGCGACAGCACGGTGAAGCAGGGGCAGTACAAGGTCCGCGGAGGCAAGCTGGTCTCCATCGACGTGACGGAGCAGGACGATCTGATCGAGACCGCCCATGTCTTCGGGGACTTCTTCCTCGAACCGGACGACGCGCTCGAGGACCTCAACGCCGCCCTGATCGGGATGCCGACTTCCTCCACCGCGAAGGAGCTGGCCGCATCGATCACGGCACGGCTGGAGGCGCGACCGGATCCCGTGCAGATGATCGGCTTCGACGCCGACGCCGTCGCGATCGCGACGCGCCGGGCTCTGGGCCACGCCACCAGCTGGGAGGATCTCACCTTCGACGTCGTCGGACCGGTCGTGCTCCCCCCGGTCATGCATGTGGCCCTGGACGAGGTGCTGCCGAACGAGGTGATCGCTGGGCGGCGCAACCCCCATTTCCGGATCTGGGACTGGGACACCCCGCTCGTGGTGATCGGCTCCTACCAGTCGCTGCGCAACGAGATCGACGCCGAGGGCGCGGCGAAGCACGGCATCGGGGTGGTGCGGCGCATCACCGGCGGCGGCGCGATGTTCATGGAGCAGGGCAACTGCATCACCTACTCGCTCGTGGTGCCGACATCGCTCGTGGAGGGCCTCAGCTTCGAGCAGGCCTATGCCTATCTCGACGACTGGGTGATGGGCGCGCTCGCCGAGATCGGGATCAAGGCGCGCTATGTGCCGCTGAACGACATCGCCTCGGAGCAGGGCAAGATCGGCGGCGCCGCCCAGCGCCGCTTCGCCGGCGGGGTGCTGCTGCACCACGTGACCATGAGCTACGACATCGACGCCGACAAGATGAGCGAGGTGCTGCGCGTGGGCAAGGAGAAGCTCTCGGACAAGGGCACCCGCAGCGCGAACAAGCGCGTGGATCCGATGCGCTCCCAGACGGGACTGGCCCGGGAGCAGATCATCGACGGGTTCCTGGACTTCTTCCGCGCGCGCTACGACACCGTCGACTCCGACTACACCGACGACGAGCTCGCGACGGCCCGCACTCTGGTCGAGACGAAGTTCGGGACCGAGGAGTGGACCGCGCGCGTGCCGTGAGGCGCGAACACCCGCGAAGGTTCCACGCAGGACTCAGGAAGGACTCTCGACGCTCAGACCAGCCCGAGCTCCTCGTGGCGGCCGCGATAGACGCCGGTCCGCAGCTCGACGGCATACGCCTCGGTCTCGGCCGGGGGCATGTCCAGGTCGCGGGTCGCGGCGATCTCGGCCTCGACGTCATAGGGCACCCGCACGAACTGCACCCCGAACGGGGCCGCGGCGCCGCCCCGCGGCCCATCGGTCGCTGATCCGCCGCCCGCGACAGCGCCTGCAGCGCCGTCAGCACCGACAGAACCCTCGAGGATCACATAGGACGGCATCGAATCATCGAGCTGATTGCCGACGCTCCCGGCGTTCACGAGCAGCCCGTCGGTCCCGGACCGCAGGTAGGGCTCGTGGATGTCCCCGTAGACCACGACGTCGGCCCGGGGAACATCCCCGGTGAACGGCGTGGGCTCGAACATCATCGCGAACTGCTCCTCGCTGTGATCGCGGTGCACACGGGTGAACTCGTCGATCGGGGAGGCATGCAGCAGGCGCACCCGTCGGCCGGAGAGCTCCAGGTCCACGCTGCCGGGGACGGCGAACAGCCACTGCTTGTCCTCCTCGGTCAGCTCCGCGCGCCACCAGGCGTGCGCCTCGCCGCGGATCTCTCCGTCGCCGGCGATGAACACCTCCCAGTTGCCCCGCACCGTCGCCTCGCAGCGCTCCCGGGTCAGCGCCGTGCAGGCGGAACCACGAGGCCCCTTGCCCACCACGTCGCCGAGGTTGATCACCCGGGTGATGCCGCGCGCGGCGATATCGGCGAGCACCGCCTCGTAGGCGGTGAGGTTGCCATGCACGTCGGAGACCAGCGCGATCCGTTCCAGAGCCATGCCCCCACCGTACGTGCGCACCGGGCGCGGGTACGCGAGGGCGCTCACACTGCCGACGCCTGCGTTGCACTGGTGCGCAGACCTGGAACAATGGCCCCATGACCGATACTGCATCGCGCCCCGACACCGGCACCTCCATCCCCGATCGCCCCTCGCTCGAGGGACTCGAGGACAAGTGGGACGGCGTATGGAGCGAGCAGCAGCTCTACGCGTTCGACCCCGACACCACTCGCGACCAGGTCTTCAGCGTCGACACCCCGCCGCCGACGGCCTCCGGCTCGTTGCACGTGGGCCACGTGTTCGGCTATTCGCAGGCGGACATGATCGTGCGCTACCAGCGCATGCGCGGCAAGAACGTGTTCTACCCGCTGGGCTGGGACGACAACGGACTGCCCACCGAGCGCCGGGTGCAGAACTACTTCGGCGTGCGCTGCGACCCCTCGCTGCCCTATGACGCCGACTTCACGCCCCCGCAGGAGGGCGGCGACAACAAGTCGTCCAAGGCCGCGAACCAGCTGCCCGTCTCGCGCCGCAACTTCATCGAGCTGTGCGAGCGCCTCACCGAGATCGACGAGAAGTCCTTCGAGGAGGTCTTCCGCACCCTCGGCCTCTCGGTGGACTGGAACCACAGCTACCAGACCATCAACGCCCACTCGCGGGCCACCTCGCAGCGCGCCTTCCTCGAGAACCTCGAGGCCGACCAGGCCTACCAGTCCGAGGCCCCCACCATGTGGGACGTCACCTACCGCACCGCGGTGGCGCAGGCCGAGCAGGAGGACCGCGACCGCGACGGCGCCTATCACCGCCTCGGGTTCACGAGGACCGACGGCTCCGGCTCGACGGTCGTCATCGCGACCACCCGCCCTGAGCTGCTCCCCGCGTGCGTGGCCCTCGTGGCGCACCCGAACGACGAGCGCTACCAGGACCTGTTCGGCAGCACCGTCACCTCTCCCCTGTTCGGGGTCGAGGTGCCCGTGCTCGCGCACTCCCTCGCCCAGCCCGACAAGGGCGCCGGCATCGCGATGATCTGCACCTTCGGTGATGCGAACGACGTCACCTGGTGGCGCGAGCTCGAGCTTCCCACCCGCTCCGTGATCGGCCGCGACGGCCGCTTCCTGCCCGAGGCGCCGTGGATCTCCACGCCCGAGGGCCAGGCCCTCTACTCCGAGCTGGCCGGTCTGACCGTGTTCAGCGCGCAGAAGCGCGTGGTGGAGATGGCGACCGAGTCCGGGGACCTCACCGGCGAGATCGAGAAGATCTCCCACCCGGTGAAGTTCTACGAGAACGGCGACAAGCCGCTGGAATACGTGACCTCCCGCCAGTGGTACCTCACCAACGGCGGCCGGGACCAGTCCGAGGGCGGCCTGCGCGACGACCTCATCGCCCGCGGCAAGGAGCTCACCTGGCACCCCGCCTACATGGAGTCCCGCTACCGCAACTGGGTCGAGGGCCTGGCCGGTGACTGGCTGATCTCCCGCCAGCGCTTCTTCGGCGTGCCCTTCCCGATCTGGTACGCGGTGGGCGCCGACGGCGAGACCGACTACGACACCGTGCTCACCCCGCCGGTGGAGTCCCTGCCCATCGATCCCACGATCGACGTGCCCGCCGGCTACGAGGAGGCCCAGCGCGGCGTGCCCGGCGGCTTCGTCGCCGACCCCGACATCCTCGACACCTGGGGCACCTCCTCGCTGACCCCGCAGCTCGCGGGCGGCTGGAACTCGGATCCCGAGCTCTTCTCCAAGGTCTACCCGATGGACCTTCGCCCCCAGGGCCACGACATCATCCGCACCTGGCTGTTCTCCACGATCGTGCGCTCCCACCTGCAGCAGGACTCGCTGCCGTGGACCCACGCCTCGATCAACGGCTGGATCCTGGATCCGGACCGCAAGAAGATGTCGAAGTCCAAGGGCAACGTGGTCACCCCCATCGGCCTGCTCGAGCAGCACGGCTCCGACGGGGTCCGCTACTGGGCCGGCCGCGCCCGCCAGGGCGTGGACACCGCCTTCGACGAAGGCCAGATGAAGATCGGCCGACGCCTCGCGATCAAGATCCTCAACGCCTCGAAGTTCGCCCTCGGCTTCGGGGACGCCCCCGCCGATCCCGCGGGCCGCCTGGCCGCGGACCCGGCCGTTGTCACCGATCCCCTGGACCGCGCCCTGCTGGCCCAGCTCGGGAAGGTCGTCGAGCAGGCCACCGTGGCCTTCGACGACATGGACTACGCCCGTGCCCTCGAGGTCGCCGAGCCCTTCTTCTGGGCGTTCTGCGATGACTACATCGAGCTGGTCAAGGAGCGCGCCCACGGCAACTCGGCCTCCGGCGAGGCCGGAGCCGCTTCTGCCCGGGCCGCGCTCGCGATCGCGCTCGAGGTGCAGCTGCGTCTGTTCGCCCCGGTGGTCGTGTTCGCGACCGAGGAGGTCTGGTCGTGGTGGCGCGGCGGCAGCGTGCACACCCAGTCCTGGCCCGTGGCCGAGCCGCTGTTCGAGGCCGCCGCCGGGCAGGACGCCTCGCTGGTGGCGTCCGTGGCCCAGGCCGCGATCTCGGTGCGCCGCATCAAGTCCGACGCGAAGGTCTCTCAGAAGACGCCGATCCTCTCCGTGAGGATCGTGGCCTCGCCGACCGTGCTCGCGCATCTCGAGGCCGCCGCGGCGGACCTCACCGCGCTCGGCCGGATCGAGTCCCTCGAGCTGGTCGCCGGTGAGACCGACGAGATCATCACCGAGGACATCGAGCTGGGCGAACCGCCCGTGAAGGCACCCCGGAACAAGGGCTGAGGCCTCAGCGCACGATCTCCCGGTGCCCGGAGTCGAGGCGGCGCGTCCAGCCGCGGGCGTCGAGATGCTCGAGCAGCGGGATGGCGATGCGCCGTGTCGTGTCGAGCGCCCGGCGAGCCTGGCTCGCGGTGAACGGCTGCGCCAGCTGGGCGAGCTCGCGCATCGCGAGCGCCGGGGCGCTCGGCAGCAGGATCACGTCGTCCGGAAGCCGGAGCAGCCGTCCCTGCCGGGCAGCGGCGGCCAGCTCGCGGGGACGGAGTCGGAGAGCCGTGAGGTCATCGGCCTCCGGGGCCCGGAATGGCGCGGTCCGCAGCCTCTCCTCGAGCTGAGCGACCGCCCGTTCGGCGTTCCCCAGCCCCGCGGCGGCCGCGGCATCGCGCACCCGGCCACCCACCTGCTCCAGCGCGGCCGCGGCCACCACGGCGTCCAGCAGTGCGGGATCAGGCAGGGAGAGGGCGTCGATCGCCGCCTTCCGCGGCAGGCCCGCCGTCAGGGCGTCCGCCCGCCGGTCGTCCTCGACGAGCTCGCGCAGCGCCGCGGTCCACCCGCTCTCGGCGGCGGTGTCGACGAGCCAGTCGCCGCGTCGCCGCACCGTCGGCGGAAGCTGCGCAGGCAGGGCGATCCCGAAGCGTGCCAGCAGATCCGCGCGGACGGCCCGACGGCGCGCGACCTCGACGGCCACGTCACCGGCAGGCGGCATGGCGGTCAGCGCTGTGCGTCGGCGTGCCCCGTCGCCGCGACGCTCCAGCAGCGGCGGATCGACGTCGAGCACCTGCACCCCGCCCCAGATCGAGCTCGCGCCGCTCCCCCGCAGCACCAGGCGGTCGCCGACGCCCAGGGGCAGCGGCCGGCTGAGGGTGAGGCGGGCATGGTCGGGGCCGAACGGCCTGATCCGTGCCGTGACGGCGGCGGTCCCGATATGGGCCTGCAGCTCGGAGGGTGCGTCGGTGAGCTCGGCGCCGGTCAGGCGGCGCACGTCGACCGTGGTGGTGGTCTCCCAGGCACCGGGCGTGAGGAGGGCGTCGCCACGGCCGATCTCCCCGGTGCCGAGGCCGCGGAGGTTCACGGCGGCGCGCGTGACCGGTCCGATGCTCGGCACCTGGCCGCCGTGGCTCTGCAGACCACGCACCACGGCCTCGCCCCCGCGCTCCTGGCCGCACAGCTCCAGGGGGTCCTCGCGGGAGACCGTGCCGCCGCCGAGCGTGCCGGTCACGACGGTCCCGGCGCCGGTCACGCTGAAGGAGCGGTCGATCCAGAGGCGCACACGCTCACGTGGCGACGGCTCCCGGGCGGTGGTGACGAGGTGGTCGAGGGCCTCGCGCAGTGCGGGGATCCCCTCCCCGGTGACGGCGGAGACGCCGAGCGCGGGAGCGTCGGCGAGACCGGTGCCGCGGAGCTCACGGCGTGCCTCGGCGATCACCGAGCCGACCCGGTCGGGCGCGAGGTCGCTCCGGCTGACGACGAGGAGTCCCTGGTCGATGCCCAGGGCCGCGAGCGCATCGCGGTGGTCTCCGGACTGCGCGCTCCAGCCCGAGTCCGCGGCGACCACGAAGCACACCAGCGGCGCCGGGCCGAGGCCCGCGAGCATGTTGCCGAGGAATCGTTCATGCCCGGGCACGTCGACGAAGGAGACCTCCTGGCCCGAGGGCAGGGTGGTCCATGCGAAGCCGAGGTCGATGGTCAGCCCGCGGCGGCGCTCCTCGGCCAGCCGGTCCGGCTCGATGCCGGTGAGGGCGCGCACCAGAGTGGACTTGCCGTGGTCGACATGACCGGCGGTCGCGACGACCTGCCTCATGGGCGCGAGCCCCTCGCGGAGGCGACGGCGGCGGCGAGGCGCTCGTCCTCGCTCGCAGGGATGCACCGCAGATCCAGCAGGCAGTCGCCGTCGCGCACGGTGGTGACGATCGCCGGGTCCCCCTGGCGCAGCGGGGCGGCGAGGTCGCTCTCGAGCGCGACCGCCCATCCGGGCAGCGGGACCTCGGCGCCTCCCCCGCCGCCGACACGCCCGTCGTGCGCCACGGTGCGGCCTCCCACGCGCTCCGCGAGCCGATCGGTGCGCTCGCGCAGCTCCTCCGGGTCCTGGCGCAGCGCGTCCAGCACGGGCGGGACGGGGCCGGTGAGGGTCGCTTCGAGCGCGGCCAGGGCCAGCTTGTCGGCGCGCACGGCGCGGGCCAGCGGGTGACGGGCCAGGCGGGCGATGACGTCGGCCCGTCCCAGCAGGATCCCTGCCTGGGGGCCGCCGAGCAGCTTGTCGCCGCTGGCGATCACCACATCGGCGCCGTCCCGCAGCGCGGCGGCGACGTCGGGCTCCCCGGGCAGGAGCGGTTCCGGGGCGAGCAGCCCGCTGCCGAGATCCACGACGAGAGGCACTCCCGCCGCGCGGCACGGGCCGGTCAGCTCGGCGACCTCGACCTCGCTGGTGAATCCGATGACGCGGTAGTTGCTGGTGTGGATGCGCAGCACGCAGCCGGTCCCCTGCCCCAGCGCCCCCGTGTAGTCGGCCAGGTGGGTGCGGTTGGTGGTGCCGACCTCGTGGAGGCGGGCACCGGTGGAGGCGATGAGGTCCGGGAGCCGGAAGCCGGCCCCGATCTCGATGAGCTCGCCGCGGCTGATGACCACCTCGCCGGTGCCGGCCAGCGCGGTGGTGGCGAGCAGGAGCGCCGCGGCGCCGTTGTTGACCACGAGGGCGTCCTCCGCCTCCGGGCAGGCGGCGAGCAGGGCCGCACGAGCTCCGGCACCGCGCCGCGCCCGGGCTCCCGTGCCCAGGTCGAACTCGACGTCGGTGTACCCGGCTGCGGCCTGCACGGCGTCGCGCGCCGCCGCGGACAGCGGTGCCCGGCCGAGGTTGGTGTGCACGATGATCCCGGTGGCGTTGAGCACCGGCCGCAGGGAGGCCGCGGGCCGGCCGCCGATCGCGGAGAGGATCTCCTCGAGCACGTCCTCGGGCGGGATCTCCCCGCGTCGTGCCCGGTCCTGCGCGGCGCGGACGATGTCCCGCACCACACGCTCGCTCAGGCTGTCGCTCGCCCGCCTGACCTGCGAGTGGGCGAGCAGGTGATCGGTGCGCGGAATGCGACGGCGCGGGTCGGCCGAGGGATCGGATCGCTCCGGGGACTGGGACACAGGAACCTCCTCGGGCCGTGCCGACGACCACGCGGGCCGACGCTTAAGTGGCGGAGGCGGACGGGAATCGAACCCGCCAGACCGAGATGCTCGGTCTCACTGGTTTTGAAGACCAGGGCGCCCACCAGGACACGGACGCCTCCGTGGGCCAAACTATCACCGTCCCGCCCAGTTCTCCGGCCTCACCAGGCGCTCCGATGCTCACCGGGGCCGGTGGCGACCAGGGACCGCGAGGTCGAGATGGGTAGGCTCCGGGCATGAGCGACTCACCTATCGTCCCTGTCCAGGCCGCGCCGTCCATCCGCCTGACGACCATGGCCCACGGCGGGGGCTGCGCCTCGAAGATCCCGCCGGGCGAGCTCGAGGAGGTCGTCTCCGCCCTCTCGGGCCAGCAGTACGACTCCGTGATCGTGGGGCTCGAGGACGGGGACGACGCCGCCGCGGTGCGGATCGCGGACGGCACCGCCGTGCTCTCGACCGCCGACTTCTTCACCCCTGTGGTCGACGATCCCTTCGACTGGGGCCGCATCGCCGCCGCGAACGCCCTGTCGGACATCTACGCCATGGGCGGGGATCCCGTGGTGGCGATCAACCTGGTGGGCTGGCCGCGCGGGGTGCTCCCCTATGCGGTGCTGCGCGAGGTGCTCGCCGGGGGCCTCGCCATCGCGAAGGAGGCGGGGGTGCCCGTCATCGGCGGTCATTCGGTGGACGACCCGGAGCCGAAGTACGGCATGGCCGTGACCGGCACCGCGGATCCCGACCGCCTGCTGCGCAACGACGCCGCGACGGCCGGGCTGCCGATCACGCTCACGAAGCCGCTCGGCGTGGGGCTGCTGAACAACCGGATGAAGTCCACCGGCGAGGTCTCCGCTGCGGCGATCGCGACCATGACCGCCCTGAACCGCGATGCCGCGAAGGCCGCGCTGGCCGCCGGGATCCGGGCCGCGACCGACGTGACCGGCTTCGGCCTGCTGGGCCACCTGTTCAAGATGGGCCGTGCCTCCGGCGTCGGCGCGATCATCGACCGTTCCGCCGTGCCGCTGATCGACGGGGCGGCCGACGCGCTGCGCGACGGCTTCGTCTCCGGCGGCACGCGCCGCAACCTCGACTGGGTGCGCCAGGACGTGCGGGCCGGCGCGGGGATCACCGAGGACGACCTGCTGCTGCTGGCCGACGCCCAGACCTCGGGCGGGCTCCTGGTGATCGGCGAGGTCCCCGGCTACCCGATCATCGGGGAGACCGTCGCGGGCTCCGGCATCGACGTGCGCTGAGCGCTCCGGTCCAGGAGCAGGCGCGGATCAGCCGACGGTCGTGATCGAGTCATCGGTGATACCGGCGTCCCGTCGGGCGGCCAGCCGCGCCTTCTGCGGCTCGATCACGCGCCGCGGGTCCTTCACGGATTCCAGGCCGGCCTCGAGCACCCCGAAGCGGGTCAGGGCCGAGGCGGCCAGCAGCGCGGCGCCGCTCACCGCCGCCACGGCACGGTGGCGCCCGCCCAGGACGGTCCCGACGGCTCCGGCGACGGCGAGCCGCTCCGCCCAGCGCAGCATCGTCCCGGGGCGGCCGGTCTCGAGGGGCTCCGCCTCCAGAGGATGCATCGAGGCCTTCATCGCGTGCAGGGAGGCGACGTCCCCGGCGACCCCGGCGACTGCGAGCAGACGCGCCGGCCGGGTCTCGGACACCGGCGCGGTGAGCATCGCGGCGCCGCCGGTGGCGAGCGTCGCCGAGCTGACGAACAGGGCCGAGAGATGCTTGCGGCCGGCGGCCCAGGTGGGCACCGCGGTGTCCCCGAGCAGTGCGCCGGTGTACGAGGCCAGCAACGGGCCGAGGGCGGCCTGCGCGAGCGCGGCCGGGGTCTCGACGCCGTGCACGAGAGGGCGCAGCGGCCCCAGGGGGATCCGCTCCCCCGTCATCCGGTCCACCTCGATCGCCCCGACCACGCCGGAGACCGCGCCGAAGCTCCCGAGGATCCAGCTGCCCACGCTCATGGGCGAGCTGATCTTCAGCGTGCGCATCATGTTCAGGAACCGCTCGGGACGGCCGAGGTCCTCGATCAGCGCGACGGTGCCCACGCCCAGGGCGCCCAGGGCTGTCAGGCGCGCGGTGCGGCGCAGCATCGGGCGGCCGGTGAGCTGGGCCCCCGTGGCCAGGATCCCGGATCCGCCCGCGAGTCCGCCGAGGAAGAGGTACACCGCGATCGGTGCCCGCCACGGCGGCGCCTTCACGACGGGACGGCCGTAGTAGGAGTCGTACGGGTCGATCGTGATGTCCTCGACGACCGCCTGCTCGCGGCCGCCGTCGGTGCTGCCGAGCCGGTCGATCGAGCGGCGACGCCTGCCGGTGCGGCCGGCGCCGGGCCGACGTCGACGCCGCGGCCCCTCGGGAGGACGGTCGGCATCCAGCGGGGTGGTGCTCATCGGCGGCCTCCCAGGAAGGCGAGGGCCGTCGCGGCGAGCATGCCGGCGGCGGCGATCCCGACCCGGGCGTACATCTGCGGCAGCTCCTTGGTGGGCACCTGCGGATCCGGCGGGAGGCCGTAGACCTCGGGCTCGTCCAGCAGCAGGAACACCGAGCCGGTGCCGCCCACGCCGTCCTTGGGGTTGGCGCCGTACAGACGGGCCTCGGTCATGCCCTGCTCGTGGAGCGCCCGCACCCGGTCCTCAGCGCTGTCGACGAGCTCGTCGTGCTCCCCGAAGCGGATGGACTGCGTGGGGCAGGTCGCGGAGCAGGCGGGCTGCTCCCCCACCACGAGACGGTCGTAGCAGAGGGTGCACTTGTTGGCGGTGCCGGCATGGGGCACGTCCTCGTCACGCTCGACCTTCGCGGAGACGGTGCCGTCGTCGCGTCGTTCGATGACCCCGAAGGGGCAGGCCGCCACGCAGGTGCCGCAGCCGTTGCAGACGTCGCTCTGGACCACGACGGAGCCGAACTCGGAGCGGAAGATGGCGCCCGTGGGGCAGACGTCCAGGCAGCCCGCGTTGGTGCAGTGCTTGCAGACGTCCGAGGACATCAGCCAACGGAACTCCTGGGTGTTCGGCGGGGTGCGGTCTGTCCCGCTGAGGTCCCCGTCGGGCGTCTGACCGCGGGGCGGTCGCTGGCCGACGGTGGGCATGCCGAGGCCGACGAGCTTGCGCCCGGACTCCTGGGCCGCCTCGATCCTCTCCCTGCCCTGCTCGACGAAGGCGACGTGCCGCCACGTGTTCGCGCCGAGCGCCCCAGTGTTGTCGTAGCTGGATCCGAGGATCTCCAGATCGCCGTCGACCGGATTCCGGTTCCACTCCTTGCAGGCGACCTCGCAGGCCTTGCAACCGATGCAGATCGAGGTGTCGGTGAAGAATCCGACCCGTTGCTGGTCCCCGCCCCACCCGGAGGCGGCGGCGGGTCCGGCTGGTCCGGCGAGCAGGCTCATCGGTTCCTCATCTCCTTCATCGACGGTTCCCCGGTGGGCACGGCGGTGGCCTCCTCCGGGCCGCGCATGGTGTGCGGCGAGAGCTCGTGGCCGGGCCCGGGTCCGGGGGCGCCGAGCGCCCCGTCGACCTGGGCCTCGTCCTCGGGGATCAGCCCGGCCCGCCGACGATACTCGTCCACGAGCGTCAGCAGCTCGGGGCCGCGCGGGCGACGACCGGGGATGATCGCGCAGTCGTTGTTCTTGCTGTTCTGGATCTGGGTGTTGGCGTCGAGCATCATGCCGATCAGGTCGTTCGCCCCGTCGCCCTCGACGATCGCGGCGCTGCCGCGGCCGAAGTGGAAGGGCATCCCGATCTGGTGGACCGTGCGGTCCCCGATCGTCAGCGGCGTCATGCGCTCGGTCACCAGCACCTTCGCCTCGATGGCGGAGCGTGCCGAGATGACCGTGGCCCAGCCGTACGGCTCGAGACCGACCTCCTCGGCGAGCTGCGGGGAGACCTCCACGTACATCTCCGGCTGGAGCTCGGAGAGGTACGGCAGGAAACGGCTCATGCCGCCTGCTGTGTGGTGCTCGGTGATGCGATAGGTCGTGAACACATACGGGTAGGTCTCGCCCTTGGCCGAGTGCGCGCCCGGGGACTGCATGTTGTTGCGGTCCTGGAACGTGACCCGAGTGGGGTTGTTCTGCACCGCGTACAGCGGATTGGGCACGGTGGATTCGGGCGCCTCGTAATGAGTGGGCAGCGGGCCGTCGACCAGACCGCTGGGGGCGAACAGCCAGCCGCGCCCGTCGGCCTGCATGATGAACGCGTCGGTGCCGGACAGCGCACCGGCCCCGCCCTTCGAGGGGTCCCCGGGGTCGTCGGGTCGCTTGGTGACCGGGAAGTCCGGGACGTCATCGCCCGTCCAGCGTCCTGTCTCCTCGTCCCACCACACGAGCTTCTTGCGCTCGCTCCAGGGCTTGCCCTCGCCATCGGCCGAGGCCCGGTTGTAGAGGATGCGTCGGTTGGCGGGCCAGGCCCAGCCCCACTCGGCGGCGGTCTCGTCCTGCTGCTGGCCGGGAGTGCGCCGACGGGCCTGGTTCACGCCATCCGCGTAGACGCCCGAGTAGATCCAGCAGCCGCCGATGGTCGAGCCGTCGGCCTTCATCTCGGCGAAGCCCGAGAGCGGCTGGCCGGCCTTCTCCCCGGTGAGGTGACGGCCGTTGATCTCGGCGAGCACGGACTCGGCGTCCGGCTCCCCGTGCTCGTCGACCGGGTAGTCCCAGGTGAGGTCGAGGATCGGTCGGTCGCGGGGATCGGTGGAGTTCTTGAGCTTCTCCCGCACCCGGTTGCCCAGATCGAAGGCGAACTGCAGGTCGCTCTGGGCATCGCCCGGAGGCTCCACGGCCTTGTCGCGCCACTGGACCATGCGCTGGGTCTGGGTGAAGGATCCGGCCTTCTCGGTGTGGTTCGCCGCGGGCAGGTAGAACATCTCGGTGGCGATGTCCTCGGTGCGCAGCTCCCCGGTCTCGATCTCCGGGCCGTCCTTCCACCAGGTGGCGGATTCGATCATGTAGAAGTCGCGCACGACCATCCACTTCAGGTGGGACATGGCCAGTCGCTGCATGCGTCCGTTGGCCGAACCGACGGCGGGGTTCTGGCCGAACAGGAAGTAGCCGTCGACGCCGTCCTCGAGCATCCGCATCACGGTCTGGTAGGTGCCGTGGGCACCGGTGAGGCGAGGGAGGTAGTCGAAGGCGAAGTCGTTCTCCGCCGTCGCCGCATCTCCCCACCAGGCCTTGAGCAGGTTCACGGCATAGACGTCCGCATTCGCCCAGAAGCCCTTCTGCTCCTTCTTGCCGATCTGGCGCACATACTCCCCGAAGTCGTCCTCGCCCGCCTTCGGCATCGGCAGGTAGCCGGGAAGGATGTGGTAGAGCGTCGGGATATCTGTGGACCCCTGGATCGTGGCGTGCCCGCGCAGCGCCATGATGCCGCTGCCCGGCCGCCCCACGTTGCCCAGCAGCAGCTGGAGCACGCCCGCGGTGCGGATCATCTGCGCGCCGCCGACGTGCTGGGTCCAGCCCAGGGCGTACGCGAAGCAGGTGGTGCGATCACGGCCGGAGTTCTCGGTGATCGAGCGGGCGAGGTACTCGAAGTCCGCTTCGGAGATGCCGCAGGTGTCCCGCACCATCTCCGGGGTGTACCGCGCATAGTGCCGCTTGAGGATCTGGAACACCGTGCGGGGATCGCGCAGCGTCTCGTCGCGCTCCGGGAGACCCTGGGCGAGGCGCTCGGGATCCCCGGCGTACGCCCACGTGCTGTTGTCGTAGGTGGCCGTCTCCTCGTCGTACCCGGAGAAGAGACCCTCGAGGTCCTCGGGATCCCCGTACTCCTCGCTCACGAGGGTCGAGGCGTTGGTGAAGAGCTTGAGGTACTCGTCGAACCACAGCTCGTTCTCGAGCACGTAGCGGATCACGCCGCCGAGCAGCACCACATCGGTGCCCGAGCGCAGCGGGATGTGCTTGTCCGCGTTCGCCGAGGTGCGCGTGAACCGCGGGTCCACATGGATCACCCGTGCGCCGCGCTTCTTGGCCTCCATCACCCACTGGAATCCCACCGGGTGCGCTTCGGCCATGTTCGAGCCCTCGATGACGATGCAATCAGCATTCGCCATGTCCTGGAGGGATTGGGTGGCACCGCCACGTCCGAACGAGGCTCCCAGACTGGGAACCGTGGCGGAGTGTCATATACGGGCCTGGTTCTCCATCTGGATCGCCCCGGCGGCGGTGAAGAACTTCTTGAGGAGATAGTTCTCCTCGTTGTCGATCGTGGCCCCGCCGAGGCTCGCGATGCCCATGGCACGTCGCAGCGGGCGTCCGTGCTCATCGGTGTCCTGCCAGTGCGCGCGCCGCGCCTCGATGAATCGGTCGGCAATCATGTCCAGCGCGGTGTCGAGCTCGAGCTCCTCCCAGTCCGTGCCGTGGGGGCGCCGGTAGAGGACGGAGGTCTGTCGCAGCGGGGAGTTCACGAGCTGCTCGCTGGCCGCACCCTTGGGACACAGGCGGCCCCGGGAGACCGGCGAATCCGGGTCGCCCTCGATCTGGGTGACCCTGCCGTCCTGATGGAAGACACGCTGGGCGCAGCCGACGGCGCAGTACGGGCAGACGCTGTGGGCGAGCCCGTCCGCGTCCGCGGTGCGCGGCGAGATGCTGCGGGTCGTCGGCGACATCACCGCGGTGCCGCGCCCTGTCGGGTCCGCACCGCGCAGCTGCCGGAGGACCGGCCAGTCGAGGAACAGTGGGCGAGCCATGGGTGCATCCTACCAGCGTTCAGCTCGCGGCGAACGTTCCATCGGGGTCCGTCGGGCACCTCGGCATCAGGCGCTCACCTGCACGAACGACCACGACGACGGGACGTGCCCGCAGGCCTGAGGGCCACCGCCTCACGGCCCCGCAGGGTCACTGCCTACAGGCCTGCAGGGTCCCCGCCCGGGCTCACCGCTCGGCGGTGCCCTCGTCGCGGATCCGCTCGTGGTGGCGGATCACCTCGGTGACGATGAAGCGCAGGAAGGCCTCGGCGAAGACGGGGTCCAGGCCCGCGTCGTGCGCGAGGGAGCGCAGCCGGTCGATCTGTGCACGCTCCCGCGAGGGATCTGCGGGCGGCAGCCCGTGCGTCGCCTTGAGGACTCCTACGCGCTGGGTGTGGGAGAAGCGCTCCGCGAGCAGGTGCACGAGGGCGGCATCGATGTTGTCAATGCTGCGCCGCTCCTCGACGAGCAGCTCGCGAGCACGCGCAACCTCGTCCTGGGCAGCAACTGTCGAGGCCCCATCGCTCGAGGCCGCATCGCTCGAGGCCGGATCGGTCGGGGCAGCGGTGGTCGAGGACGGGCCGTCCCCGGTCCCGAGGGGCTGGGTCATCAGGCGGACCTGTCCTGTCGTTCCTGTGGGGCTGCATGGTCGCTGTCCTTGCCGGTGACCATGAGCGGGGCGCGGCGCTGCGTGATCACACCTTCGGTGATGACCACCTTCGCGACGTCGGCGCGTGAGGGCACCTCGAACATGACCTCCTGGAGGGAGTCCTCGAGGATGGCGCGCAGGCCACGGGCACCGGTGCCGCGCTCGATCGCGCGGTCGGCGACGGCTTCCAGGGCGCTGCGCTCGAAGTCCAGCTCCACGCCGTCCAGGGCGAACATCTTCTGGAACTGCTTGACCAGCGCGTTGCGCGGTTCGGTGAGGATCTGGATCAGGGCCTCGCGATCGAGGTTCGACACGCTCGTGATCACCGGCAGACGCCCGATGAACTCGGGGATCAGCCCGAACTTGAGCAGGTCCTCGGGCACCAGCTTCGCGTAGATGGCCTCCTGCTCGAGGGGAGTGTGCAGCTCGGCGCCGAAGCCGATGCCGCGCCTGCCGATCCGTGAACCGATGATGTCCTCGATCCCGGCGAAGGCACCGGCCACGATGAACAGCACGTTCGTGGTGTCGATCTGGATGAACTCCTGGTGCGGGTGCTTGCGCCCACCCTGCGGGGGCACGGCGGCGACGGTCCCCTCGAGGATCTTCAGCAGCGCCTGCTGCACGCCCTCGCCGGAGACATCGCGGGTGATCGACGCGTTCTCCGACTTCCGGCCGATCTTGTCGATCTCATCGATGTAGATGATCCCGCGCTCGGCCTTCTTGACGTCGTAATCCGCGGCCTGGAGGAGCTTGAGCAGGATGTTCTCGACGTCCTCGCCGACATATCCGGCCTCGGTGAGCGCGGTGGCGTCGGCCATCGCGAAGGGCACGTCGAGCATCCGGGCGAGGGTCTGCGCGAGGTAGGTCTTGCCGCAGCCCGTGGGGCCCACGAGCATCACGTTGGACTTGGCGACCTCGATGGCGTCGTCGCGCTCGCCCACGGCTTCCTCGGCCAGTGCCGCGGCCGCGCTCTTGGCGCTGGACGGTGCCTCTTCGGTGTCCTGCGCCCGCACCCGCTTGTAGTGGTTGTACACCGCGACCGCTAGGGCCCTCTTGGCAGGGTCCTGGCCCACGACGTAGTCCTGGAGGAAGGTGAAGATCTCCTGCGGGGTGGGCAGGGGCGCCTGCTCCTCGGAGCTGGGCTGCGCGGCCTGGATCTCCTCCGCGATGATCTCGTTGCACAGCTCGATGCACTCTTCACAGATGTACACCCCCGGGCCGGAGATCAGTCTCTCGACCTGCTTCTGCGACTTCCCGCAGAACGAGCATTTGAACACGTCGGCCCCGTCGCTCGTGCGTGCCATGTCCGTGTCCTTCCGTCGGCCACCATCTGTGCAGTCATCAGTGCATTCATGCGGTTCCGCTGGTCGCGGCCCGCGCTGTGCAGACCAGTCCACGGTACCCCGAGGAGCCGACGCGGCGCGGGAGGCGGGCCGTGCGCGCCGCCGCCGTGGAGCCGGTGACGACGACCGGCCCCACGACTCGCGCAGACGCGCTCGGGAGGCCGACGGACGATCAGGAGGTTCCGTGGCCGGGCGGCGGTGACTGCCGCCCGGCCACGGCGGGGATCACGAGGTGACCGCGGCGCGGGGAACCTTCCGGGTCTCCAGGACCTGGTCGACGAGCCCGTACTCGAGGGCATCCTTCGCGGTGAGGATCTTGTCGCGCTCGATGTCCCGGCTGACCTGCTCCTTGGAGCGGCCGGAGTGGTCTGCGAGGGTCTGCTCGAGCCAATCGCGCATGCGCATGATCTCGTTGGCCTGGATCTCCAGGTCGGAGGCCTGACCGCCGCCGCCCTCGCCGCCCATGGCCGGCTGGTGGATCAGGATGCGGGCGTTCGGGAGCGCTAGCCGCTTGCCCGGGGCACCCGCCGCGAGCAGCACGGCGGCGGCCGAGGCCGCCTGGCCGAGGCACACCGTGGTGACCTCGGGCTTGATGTACTGCATCGTGTCGTAGATGGCGGTCAGCGCGGTGAACGAGCCGCCGGGGCTGTTGATGTACAGCGTGATGTCGCGGTCCGGATCCTGGGACTCCAGGACCAGCAGCTGGGCCATGACGTCGTCGGCCGAGGCGTCATCGACCTGGACGCCCAGGAAGATGATGCGGTCCTCGAACAGCTTCGTGTACGGGTCCTGGCGCTTCATGCCATAGGCGGTGCGCTCCTCGTACTGCGGGAGCACGTAGCGAGAGGTCGGCATGCCGCCGGCCTGGGCGGTCGGCAGTGCGCCGATGGTGCGGGGATCGAAAGTCACGGGTTCTCCTTGTTCTCAGGGCGTGCGGGGGCGACGGAGCAGCGGTCAGTCGTCGGTGCCGCCGCCACCGGTGACGTCACCCGCTCCGGTGACGATCTTGTCGATGAAGCCGTACTCGAGGGCCTCGGTCGACGTGAACCAGCGGTCGCGGTCGGAGTCCTCGGTGATCTGCTCGAGGCTCTTGCCGGTCTGCTCGGCGATCAGCCCGGCGAGCGTGCGCTTCATCGACAGGATGAGGTCGGCCTGGATCTTGATGTCGGTCGCCGTGCCGCCGAGCCCACCGAGGGGCTGGTGCATGAGCACGCGAGTGTGGGCGGTGGCGTAGCGCTTGCCCTTCGCCCCCGAGGAGAGCAGGAACTGCCCCATCGAGGCGGCCATGCCCATGCCGATCGTCACGACGTCCGGCTGCACGTACTGCATGGTGTCGTAGATGGCCATGCCGGCCGTGATCGAGCCGCCGGGGCTGTTGATGTAGAGGTAGATGTCCTTGTCCGGGTCCTCGGCGGCCAGGAGCAGGATCTTGGCGCAGATCGCGTTGGCGTTCTCGTCGCGCACCTCGGAACCGAGCCACACGATGCGATCGCGCAGGAGTCGCTGGTAGACGTTGTCGTCGAGGCCCATCGGGCTGTCGCCGGCCGCGTCGCGGGGCGCGGAGTTCTGAGTGCTCTGGGAGCTCACGGAGGTCACAGGGTCTCCTTCATAGCGGGAATCGTCGATGAGTCGACTCTAGGCGCTGGGTGGGACGACACGGGGCGCTGTTCGCCGCAGGCGCACTGTGCCCGGACGGCTCTCCTGCGGCAGAGGGCGGGGCCGACGGGCGCGCCCGACGTCGCGACATGTGCCCCGGACCTCCCTGGAACGTCAAGCCGGGGCGAGTTCTGGTCACGTTGACCCGAGATCAGGCAAAAACCACGCCAAGTCCCCTGCCGAACTGTCCCAAGCCCCCTTACCGAAGCGGTTTCACGCCCCTACGTTGGTCCTACCGCAGGACGAAGATCGCCCCGCTAGCGGGGGACACATCAGCCAGCAGGACTCCCGGCACCCCCGCCGGCCCGGAAGGAACGATCAGCACACATGGCCCAGAACAACACGCACCGCTCCGCAGGACGCGCACAGACCCCCGCCTTCACCGCAGCTCGCGGTCTCGGTGGCGCCGCAGTCCTCGGCACCGTCGTCGTCGGCACCGCCTTCGCCGGTTCCGCCGCCCAGGCCGCTCCGGCAGCACCGGCAGCACCGGCCGCCCCCTCCGTGCAGACCGCTCCGGCCGCTCCCGTCGCCACCGCGCCGTCGACCGCCCTGGACACCAGCGCGAAGCTGCGCTGGGGCTCCCGCGGCAACGCCGTGGAGAAGCTCCAGTCGGCCCTGAACGACCACGGCGCGAACATCGCCGAGGACGGCTCCTTCGGCCCCCGCACCCACTCCGCGGTCAAGAACTTCCAGTCCTCCAAGGGCCTGCTCGTCGATGGCGTCGTCGGCCCGCAGACCTTCGGTGCGCTCGGCGGCTCGTCCGCTCCCTCGGGCGGCGGCACCTCCGCTCCGGCGAAGTCCTCCTCGAGCTCGAACAACAACACCATCGTGAACGCGGCCCGCTCGGCCGTCGGCTCCCCGTACAGCTGGGGCGGCTCGTCGCTCAGCGGCATGGACTGCTCCGGTCTCGTGAACTACGCCTACGCGGCGGCCGGGATCGACCTCCCCCGCACGAGCGGCCAGATCGCCAACGGCGGCCGCTGGGTCTCCCAGTCCCAGGCTCAGGCCGGCGACATCGTGGCTTACTCCGGCCACGTCGCGATCTACGCCGGCAACGGTCAGATCATCGACGCCTCCGGCTCGAAGCAGCGCGTCGTCGAGCGCGCCCTCTGGGGCAACCCGATCGGGTTCGTCACCTACCGCTGATCCATACAGCACCTCACCGAGGGCCCGATCTCCGCACGGAGATCGGGCCCTCGTGCGTTCGGGGACGCGCTGACCCGGGTGGCCCGGGCATCCTCTCGCGCAGGATGCGGACACATGGGCGCAAGGACGCCCCGTGACCTCTCATGCCGTGAGAGGTCGCCGCCGCGGTCGATAGATGCCGCCTCGGGCCGACGGGCCCAGGTCGAGGTCCTGCACAAGGTCCCAGCGCACCCGGCGCCCACCGGGCACTGAGAAGATGCGGGTGCCGTCCCCCAGGAACACCGGGGCGACGAAGATCTGCATCTCGTCGAGGAGATCGTGCTCCAGCGCCTGACGCCCGATGTCGGCACTGATGATCTGCACATCCTTCTCGCCGGCGATCTCGTGGGCTCGTCGCACCGCCTCACGCACGTCGCAGTTCCAGGCGGTGATCGCCGGGTCGTCCGCGATCTCCTCCGGGCGATGGGTCAGAATGATCTCCGTCCCCGACCATGCACCGCCGTAGGCCTCGGCGGTCAGCTCACCGCGCACCTCCGACTGAGCCCGGGCCGCGTCGTAGCCCGCGCGCCCGGAGATGATCACACCGACCGGCGCCGCAAGCGACTCGGTGACCCCTTCCGCGAGCCCTGCCTCGGCCGCGAGCTCCTCGAGCCAGCTCATGTCGTGCCCGGGCCCGGTGATGAAGCCGTCTAGTGATGCCGTGAATCCCCACGTCACCCGTCCCATGAGCCCTCCCGAAGACTGTTCCGCCCCACCCGCGACCCTGTGATCGAAGGGTGCCGATCCTTCCAGCCTCGAGGTCCAGGGGCAAGAGGTCCGCACGGAGCCCGGCGTGCGGCGGAGGCCCTCCGCGAGCGGCCACGCGTCAGGAGCGAACCGGCGCGTCTCGTGCCGGCACGCACGACGACGGGCCGTCACCCCGGTGGGGGGTGACGGCCCGTCGATGATGCCTCGGGTGCCCCGGCTGGATCAGCCGGGGCGGAGGATCACTTCGCGGAGTCCGCGGCGTCCGTGTCAGCAGCCTTCTTCGGTGCCGCCTTCTTGGCCGGAGCCTTCTTGGCGGGTGCCTTCTTGGCCGGCGCCTTCTTGGCGGCGGGCTTCTCGGCCGCCTCCTCGGTGGCGTCCTCAGCAGCAGCCTCGGAGTCTGCGGCCTTCTTGGCCGGAGCCTTCTTCGCCGGAGCCTTCTTGGCAGCAGGCTTCTTGGCCGGAGCCTTCTTCGCGGGAGCCTTCTCGGCATCCGCCGCGTCGTCGGTGCTCTCCGCGTCGGCGCCGTCCGCATCGGCGGCCTGGGCGGTGAGGCCCAGATCCAGCACGTCGCCGGAGGCGTTCTTCACGGTGACGTCCGCGAGGACGACCTCGAGGGCCTTGGAGCGCTGCACCTCGCCGAAGATCTGCTCGAGCTGACCCGACTGGGCGAGCATCTGCAGCAGCTGGTTCTGCTCGATGCCGTACTGCGCCGAGAGCTGGGTCATGTAGGCCATGAGATCGTCCTGCTCGACGCTGACCTCACGGGTCCCGTTGATCTCGTCCAGCAGGAACTGAGCGCGGACGGCCTTGGCGGTGTCCTCGCGGATCTCCTCGCCGTGCGGGTCGCCCGGCTCCTTGCCCTCGTTCTCGAGGTGAGCGTTGATCTCGTCCTCGACGAGCGCCTCCGGAACCGGGATCTCGAGCTCCTCCAGGAGCTTCTCGAGCAGGGCGTTGCGGGCCAGGGCCACGCGGTTGCCCTCGGCGTCGGCGGCGGCCTGCTGGCGCAGGTCGTCCTTCAGCTCGTCGATGGTGTCGAACTCCGAGGCCAGCTCGGCGAACTCGTCGTCGGCATCGGGCAGCTCGCGGACCTTGACCGACTGCGGCACGACCTTGATCTGCGCCTCTTCGCCGGCGTGATCGCCACCGGCGAGCTTCGAGGTGAAGGTGGTGGTCTCCTCGGCGGAGAGGCCGATGAGCGCCTCGTCCAGACCCTCGAGCATGTTGCCCTCGCCGATCTGGTACGACGTGCCCTCGACGGACTCGATCTCCTCGTCACCGATCGTGGCGACGAGATCGAGGGAGACGAAGTCACCGTTCTGGGCGGGACGGTCGACGCCCACGAGGGTGCCGAAGCGCTCGCGCAGCTCGGTCAGACGCACCTCGACGGCGTCGTCATCGACGGAGGGCTCCTCGATCTCGACCTCGTAGGTCGAGAAGTCGGGCAGATCGATCTCGGGGCGCACGTCCTGCTCGACGACGAACACGAGGTTGCCGTCCTCGGAGCCGTCCAGGCCCGGGATCTCGCTGACCTCGACCTCGGGGCGGCCGACGGGCTTGATCGCCGCTTCGGCAGCTGCCTGCTGGTAGAAGTCGGGAAGTGCGTCGTTGACGGCCTCCTGCATGATCGCGGGGCGGCCGAAGCGCTGCTCGACGAGGGTGGCGGGAACCTTGCCCTTGCGGAAGCCGGGGATCTCCACCTGCTCGGAGATCTTCGTGGTGGCGGCCGCGACGGCCGGCTTGAGCTCGTCGAAAGGCACCTCGACGGTGAGCTTCACCCGGGTGGGGCTGAGCTTCTCGGACTCGGTCTTCACTGGTCAGGTCTCCCTGTGGATCGTCGGTCTAGTTGTCAGTTCTCACGATGCTCCGGAGCACGCACGCGGCGGCCACCCGAAGCGGAGTCGGGGTGACAGGATTTGAACCTGCGACTTCCCGCTCCCAAAGCGGGTGCTCTACCAAGCTGAGCTACACCCCGGAGGGCAACCCATGGGATATTACCCGTTACTCCTGAGGAGCGCCCGACTCATCCCGGCGCGCTGTGAGGAGATGCATGTCGCGTCCTCGGTCCTCCGATGTGCGACCGCCCCGTTCTTCTGATTCAATGGTGCGGTCCAGCGGGCGTAGCTCAATGGTAGAGCCTCAGTCTTCCAAACTGATTACGCGGGTTCGATTCCCGTCGCCCGCTCCACCCGCTGCAGAGCCGCGGTCCCCTCCGGGACCGCGGCTCTCTGCTTTCCGGCATCCCGGCGTCCCGGCTTTCCAGCGTCCCGCCGTACCCGCACCACAGCGGTCTCCCCGTCGCCCGCGACCTGATGACCGACAGCATCGAAGCATTCCTGATCGCGGGCCTGGGCGAGGACGATCGGCACCTGGTCCCGGTGCATCTCCAGGAGCAGCACGCCGCCGGGTGCGAGCCAGCGCGGGGCCTCACGGAGCAGGCGTCTCACCTCGTCGAGGCCGTCCTCCCCGGCGACCAGGGCGGTCTCGGGTTCCTGCTCCCGGGCGTCCCGCGGCATCAGCTCCAGCTGCCCGGAGGGCACATAGGGCGGTACCGCGGCGAGGAGATCGACGGCGCCTGCCAGCTGCGCGGGCAGGGCGTCGAGGCCGGACCCGTGATGCACCCCGGCGCCGGCGGGAAGATTCGTGCGGGCATGGACCAGAGGCCGTTCGTCCCGGTCCGTGGCATGCACACGGACCCCCGGCACCCGACGGCCGACGAGCGCGGCGATGGGAGCCACCCCGCAGTACGCCTCGACCATCACGGGTGACCTCCGCAACCGTGCCTCCTGGACGGCCGCGTCGATGAGGGCGAGGGTGCGCTGGCGGGGCACGAAACAGCCCGGGCCGACGGCCAGCAGCTCGCCGCCGATCTCTACGCAGCCGACCAGGTGCTCGAGGGCCTCGCCCGCCTCCCGACGAGCGCACAGCTGCTCCAGCTCCGCCCCGGCGGACGCCTCGAGGAGGATGCGGGCCTCCTGCTCGGCGAACACGCATCCGGCGCGCCGGAGCCGCGCCACCAGGACACGCACCCGGGGATCGGCCGTAGGGACCTGCTGGTCGGCCGGGTGGTCCGGCGGCATCGTCGTCATCACCGCCATTCTCCCCCGCGACATCCCCGGGCACCAGAGGGCAGCAGTGCTGAACGTGGCCGACCACGCTGTCCGATTCCCGCTGGTGCCGCAGGCCCAGGCGCGGTTCACTGGAGCCATGACACGGACCGCGATGACCGACGACGAGCGCTATGCGGCGATCCGCGCCCGCGACACCCGTTTCGACGGCATGTTCTTCACCTGCGTGCGCTCCACCGGAATCTTCTGCCGCCCCTCGTGCCCGGCCCGCACCCCGGACCGCGGCGGCGTCGACTTCGCCCCGTCGGCCGCCGCCGCTGTGGCCGACGGATTCCGTGCCTGCAAGCGCTGTGGTCCGACGGCCCCGCCGGGCAGCCCGGACGACGATCCGATGGGGTCGCTGTCAGGACGGGCGCTGCGGCTGATCGACGAGGGGGCGCTGGACGAGGACGGCACGGTCCCCGACCTCGCCCGGCGGCTAGCCGTCTCCGAACGCACCCTGCACCGCGCGCTCGTGGCGGTCACCGGGGCAGGAGCCCTCGCGCATGCGCGGATGCGCCGCGCCCGACGGGCTCATGAACTGGTGATCGGGTCCGAGCTGCCGCTGGCGCAGGTCGCCCACGTCTCCGGGTTCGGCAGCGAGCGGCAGTTCCATGAGACGTTCAGCCAGCTCTTCGGCCACTCCCCCTCGGCGGTGCGGGAGCGCTCGCACGGCCGCACAGGAGGTTCCTCCCGCGCGGCCGACGGGGGTTCCGTGGTGACCGCGCAGCTCGCGGTGCGCCGCCCTTTCGACGGTGCCGGGCTCGCCGCCTGGTTCGCGCATCGCGCCGTACCCGGCGTCGAGGACATCTCGGGGTCGGTCTGGACCCGCGCGGTGCGCCTGCCGCACGGGCCGGGGGTGCTCCAGGTCGATCTCGGCGCCGCTGGCGCGCTTCCGGTGAGCATGAGGCTGGCGGATCTGCGCGACCACGCGGCCGCGATCTCTCTGGCCCGACGGCTGCTGGACCTCGACGCGGACCCGGTGGGGATCGATGGCGGGCTCTCGGCCTCTGTGCCCGCGCTCGCCGCGCTGGTCGACGCCCGGCCCGGGGTACGGCTGCCGGGGACACCGAGCCTCGAAGAGGCCCTGCTGTGGGCGATCACGGGGCAGCAGATCACCACGTCCCAGGCCCGTGAGCAGATCACGCGGGCCACGGACCTGCTCGCCGAGGAGCTGCCTGCTGATCTCCACCTGTCGGGAGTGCATCGCGCCCCTGTGGATCCCGGCATCGCCGCCGCGCACGCCGAGGAATGGTTCCGCGGGCCGGCGGCCCGGCGCCGGACCCTGATCTCCGCCGTCGGCGCGGTCACCGCCGATCTGGATCTCGACGCCTCCAGGCCCGTCGACGAGCTCCGGGCCGACCTGCTCGCACTGCGCGGCATCGGCCCCTGGACGGCCGATTACGTGCTGCTGCGCGGGGTGCGCGCCATCGATGTGGCCCCGGCGCGCGATGTCGCCCTGCTCGGTGCGGCGCGCGATCTCGGCCTCGCCGAGGACCACGCCTCCCTCCAGCAGGAGCTGGTCGCCGCGGCCCCCTGGCGCTCCTACGCCTCGATGCACCTGTGGCATCACCAGGCCTCGCTCCGTCGGGCTCCCGCCCGGACCGGTCGCGGATCGACCGCGGCCGCGCCGCCCTCCGTCCACTCATCCCGTTCCGCTCCGGAAGGACACCCGTCATGACCGACACCCGTCCCGCGCAGGCCGCTCCGACCACCAGGCCGGCGTCTGCTCCTGCACCAGCGCCTGCACCTGCACCTGCACCAGCCGCACCCCGGCACCGCCGGGTGGACACCCCGTTGGGCACCTATCTGCTCGCCGCCGAGGCGGGGTCGCTCACCGGGGTCTGGCGCGAGGAGCAGAGCCACTTCCCCCGCCCGGAACGGCTCGGGCCGGCGGCCGCCGCCGACGACGCCCTCCTGGACGTCGCCGAGAAGCAGCTGCTCGCCTACCTGGCCGGCGAGCGCACGGGCTTCGACCTGCCGCTCTCTCCGCGGGGCACCGAGTTCCAGCATGCCGTCTGGGACCGCCTGCAGGAGATCCCGCGGGGCGCGACGACGACCTACGGCGCGATCGCCCAAGAGCTCGGTCGGCCCCGCGCCGCCCAGGCCGTCGGGGCCGCCGTCGGCTCGAACCCGATCTCGATCGTCGTGCCCTGTCATCGGGTGCTGGCCGGGAACGGCGCCCTCACCGGATACGCCGGCGGGATCGAGACCAAACAGGCATTGCTGGTCCTCGAGGGTGCTCTGCTCGCGTGACACGATAGGGCGATGAGCCTCCCCTCGTCGTCCGAGCCGTATCGCTTCCCCGTCGCCGCGCGCTACGCGGGCATGGAGTCCTCCCCGCTGAAGGACATCTTCGCGCTCGCGGCCCGCACGGACGTCGTGTCCTTCGCCGGAGGCATTCCTGACCCGGAGCTGTTCGACCTCGAGGACATCGCCGCCAGCTATGAGTGGGTGCTGGCGAACCAGGGCCACCGCGCACTGCAGTACGGCGTGAGCGAGGGCGAGGTCGAGCTGCGCGAGCAGGCCGCCCGTCGCCTGTCACGCGACCTGCCCACGGACTCCTCCCAGATCCGGGTCACCTCCGGTTCCCAGGAGGGGCTGTTCGTGGTGGCGCAGGCGATGCTCGAGCCGGGTGACGTCGTGCTCGTGGAGTCCCCCACCTATCTCGCGGCCGTGCAGGCCTTCGCCGTGCACGGGGCGCGGATGATCGGGGTGGAGACCGACGACGACGGTGTGGTCCCCGAAGCGCTCGAGGAGGCGATCCGCACGCACCATCCGCGGATGGTCTACCTGATCCCCACCTTCCAGAACCCCACCGGGCGCACCATGCCCGTCGCCCGCCGCCAGGCCGTGGCCGACGTGCTGCTGCGCACGGACGTCCCCCTCATCGAGGACGACCCCTACGGTGCGCTGAGCTTCACCGGGGGCACCTGGGCGCCGATCGCCGCCCTGCCGGGGATGAGCGAGCGCACCCTGCTGCTGAACTCGATGAGCAAGCTGATGAGCCCGGGCGTGCGCATCGGCTGGATGCGCGCCGAGGGCCCGATCCTGAACACCCTCGCCGTCGCCAAGGCCGCGATCTCGATGCAGTCCTCCGTGGTCGATCAGCTGACGGTCGCCCGCTACCTGGACTCCGTCGACCTCGACGCCCACGTGGCCCGGGTCAGCGCCGTGTACCGCGAGCGGCGCGACGCGATGGCCGCCGCGATCGCTCCGGTGCTGCCTGCAGGCGCGCACGTGACCCATCCTGACGGCGGCATGTTCCTGTGGGCCGCGCTCGGCGAGGGCTACGACGCACAGGTGATGCTCGCCGAGGCCGTCTCGGCCGGGGTCGCCTACCTGCCGGGATGGTCCTTCTTCGCCGACGACCCCGATCGGTCCACGATGCGCTTGAGCTTCGTGACCCATGCCCCCGCCGTCATCGAGGACGCCATCGGCCGTCTCGGCGAGGTCATCGCGCAGCACCCCCGGCGCTGATCTCCGCCGGCGCGCTGCCGGGCTTGCGCCAGCGCAGCGTCACGCGGAAGCCTTCCCGCCGACGGATCACCGCGCCGGGCAGGATCCTCGCGGCCTCCTGACGCAGCTCGTCGATCGACCAGGTGGGGTCCTTCACCGGGATCGGCCGCTCCTCCGGGGCCTCGCGCACCGGGCGGGGGTGCTTGACGAGACCGATCAGCGGATTGCTGAGCACGCTGAACACGTCCCAGATCTGGTCGGCGGTGCTCACCGGATCCGTCAGGGTGACCACGAGGAGCCGACCGCCGGGCGTCAGCAGGGTCCTCGCGTCGGTGAGCGCCTCGGCGAGATCCATGTGGTGCAGCGAGGCGACCATCGTGATCGCGGCATAGGTGCCATGGCGGTGTGGCTCAGCGGCGTGCTCGCAGAGCGTGCGGCGCCCGATCTGCACGGCCGGATCGTGCACGAAGCGTGTGGCGGCGACATAGGCCATCTCCTGGTCGGGGTCGATCCCGTCGACCCGGCCGACGACCCCGGCGAGCGCGGCGACGAGGTCCCCGCGGCCGCAGCCGACGTCGAGCGCGCGACCGGTGCTCGGAGGCAGAGATCGCAGGATCCACGGATGGAAGTGGTGGTTGTGGCTCCACGGGTGACGGTCGTTGAACCGCGTGAGCTGCAACTCGATCCAGCGGATCAGCGGATTCGGCGTGGTCCGGATGGTCATGGCGCGTTCCCTTCCTCGGTCATGAGACGAGTGCTCGCAGCCGCACCCAGGCCATCAGCCCCATCAGCGCCGACGCCGCGGCACCGGCGCCGAGCATCCAGAGCGCTCCCCCGGTGGCGCTCCCCAGCAGGAGAGCCCCGACCCCGAGGGCGAGCAGGATCGCGTCGGACAGCCACAGGAGCATCGGCAGCACGGAGACGTCTCCCTGCGGGGTCGGCATCGGCGTGCTGAGCGAGAGCGGCATGGGCCCCTTCGCAGCATCCCGAGCCCGGCCCACGACCAGCACGAGCGCCAGGACAGCCGGCAGGAGCACGGCCGGGAGAGCCGATCCGGGCACGGAACCGGCGGCGAGCCACGCCCCGAGCCCGCCGACTGCCCCGAGCGCCGTGAGCAGGACGATCGGGGCGGTCAGGTGCAGGAGCGTCTGCACCGCGGCGGTCTGCCCGAACAGCTGGGGCGCACCCAGCGTGTGCACGCCGTGCCGGATGCCGTCCACGAAGGTGCCGCTCGCGAGCCACAGGCCGAGTGAGCCCAGGAGCAGCAGGAACCACGCCAGAGGTCCCGTGATCACGGTCGACCCTGCCAGGACCGCGGCGGAGAGCAGGGAGGCGATGACGCCGACCGTCGTCCGCTCGGGGCTCCGCAGCCACGCGACCACATCGCGCCGTGCATAGAGCACGGCGAGCGGACCGGCACCGATCGCGGGGAGGCGCCGGCCCGCTGCGGGTGGGGGCCGGAAGAAGCCCGCCGCCCCGGACAGGTCCATCGTGGTGGCGCTGACGGTGGCCGATTCCCAGCGCGCGGCCTGCTCCTGGAGCACTGATCCCCGCAAGCGGCCCAGCAGCAGCACGGCGGCGCCGACGGCGAGGACCCCGACGAGGGACGAGGCGACCGCCGAGGGGCCCGGCAAGCGCCCGCCGACCGGGTACGCCCCGCCGATCCCGATCCCCGCGGGCAGCATCAGGGCGCCGATCGCGAGGAGGCCGAGGGCGGCGGCGAGCAGCCGGCGCCCGGCGGGGCCGAGCAGCTGCCCGGCGAACCACGCCGCACCGAGCATCATCCCGGTGCCCACCGCGGCGAGCGCGAACCAGCCCGCAGCCCCCAGCTCGACGTGCCCCGCGGACACCAGGGTGGCCCCGATCAGCACCGCAGGGATCACCATGCCCAGCACCGTCACCAGCAACGACCGCAGGAACGGCCTCCAGAGCACCGACCGCCGCGGGATCGCGCTGGAGGCGAGGCTCGCGGTGAAGAACGGGGAGAGCAGAGCCGGGCCCCGCACTGCACCGAGCAGCACCAGCGACGCGCCTCCGGCGAGGGTGACCGCGGTGCTGATCTGCGGCGCCCCGGTGGCGATCAGGAGCGGCACGACGTCGGGCCGGGACAGGGCGGTGCCCGCCGCTCGCAGGGCGGGTGCCCCGACGATCAGCACGCTCAGCGCCAGGACGTACACCAGATACAGGACATCGCCGCGGGTACGGGCCTGCGACCTCTGCGCCCAGACCTCCCGGACCGCGGAGAGGGATCCGGACGGCGTGATCGGATCCGCGATCGGATCCGCGCTCACCGCTGCTCCTCGAGGTGCAGTCGCACGTCGGCGAGCTCCTCGAGCAGTCGGGGGCTGTGGCTCGCCAGGACCACCGCGCCGCCTGCCTCTGCCCGGGCCCGGACCGCGTCGATCACCAGCCCCAGCCGGTCGACGTCCAGTCGCTGCTCGGGCTCGTCCAGCAGCAGCACCCGGCTGGGGCGGGCGAGGGTCAGCGCGAGGGAGACCAGCTGGGACTGTCCGCTGGAGAGCTCGTGCGGGAATCGTCGCCCCAGGGCACCGATCTGCAGCTCGTCCAGCAGCTCCTCGGCCTGGACGCGGGCGGCCTTCGCCCCGATGCCCCAGGTGGCGGCGATGAACTGGAGGTGCTCGACGATGGTGAGGTCCCGGGCGGTCTGCGGAGGCCCGATGAGGGCGGCGAGCGCAGCACGGAAGATCCGGTCCCGGTCATCCGGGCGCCGACCCGCGATGCGCACGGTCCCGGCGGTCGGATCGGCGAGCCCTGCCATCACGCGCAGCAAGGTGGTCTTCCCGGAGCCGTTGGCCCCGGTGAGGGCGAGGATCTCGCCGGCCCGGGCAGCGCCTGTGGCGTCCAGCAGCAGCACGTTGTCATCGGAGACGACTCCGACGCCCTCGAACCGGACCAGCTCGTCCGATCGATCATCCTGCTCGACGTGCAGTGTCGCGTCTCGTCCCATGGACTCCATGAAACAGCATCTGCCCCGTGACGACGTCCGACTTCGGTCGGCACTCGGGTCGACTCTCGCGTCAACTCTCCGGTCTGCACTCTGGTCGGCACTCGGACCAGCACTCGGGCCGGCACTCGGGTCTGCAGCACTCCGGGTGTGACCGAACTGGAAACGTCAACCTCTGGATATCGTGTCAGATCCATGAGACCATAGGGGTGCGCTGCCGTAGGCGCCGCCACCCTGTTCCTGCAGGTCGAGCGGTGCTCGAGCTGCCTCGAAGTCCCCATCGCAATGCCCTGACCAGGCTCTGCGCGATGACCGAGCGCGGCCGCCCGGACCTTGGCTGGTCTTCGGTACCGACGGCGCATAGGCCCACCGAGGAGGTATCCCCTTGTCCGTTGCCACTCCGCCCGTCGACACCGTTGCTCCGAAGCCCGGCGACGTGCTCACCCATCCTGTCCATGGACCGGTGCGCATCATCTCCACCTGCACCCGCTCCGTGCGCGGGACCGATCGCGAGTACGTCGACATGGAGGTCATCGGCGACGAGATGCGGATCTCCGTGCCGTCCGACGGCAGAGATGTCATCGGGCTGCGCGCCCTGCTCGAGGAGAAGGAGATCACCGAGCTCATCGTGCAGCTCTCCCAGCCGATCGAGCCGCCGGAGAAGAAGGCCTCCTGGGCCCACCGGATCAAGTCCCTCACGATGCAGCTGCAGTCCGGCCGCCTCACCGACCGCATCGACGTCATCCGCGGCATCCTCGGCGATTCCGGCGGCGCCCCGTCGAGCCTCGCAGAGCGCAATCTGCTCAAGCAGGCGATCGCTCCTCTCGCAGCCGAGATCGCCATCGCCCGGGAGATCCCGCGCGACGAGGCGGACCAGCTGCTGCAGGAGACCGCCGCGAACGCGGTCGCAGCAGGCGCCGACACGGCTGCCTGACTCCGTTGCCTGACACCGCCGCCTGACACCGCGGTCCCACTGCCCCGTCTCACCTCTTCCGGGTACTCCCGGAGGGCGTGACGCGGGGCAGTGTGCGTGCCAGCCATATCCCCCCGGCGAGGCACAGTCCCCCGGTGGCCGCACCGGCGAGGGCGATCGGTGCCACCAGGGCGATGGCGGTGACCACCAGCGGCGCCGCCAGGCGACCCGATCCGAGCATCGTGTTCCACCAGGCCAGGTACCGGGTGCGGTCGTGCACCGGGGACACGTCGATCCCCAGCGTCATGACGATGCCGGCCCCCATCCCGTTCCCCAGGCCGATGAGCAGGCTGGGCACCAGCAGGGCGACCACCGCGAGCGTGGTCCCGTGCCCGGCCAGGGTGGTCCCCAGGATCGCCAGCAGGATGAACCCGGCCCCCATGAGGAGAGCGCAGGGGACGGCGACGGCGGCGCGCCCATAGCGGTCCATCAGAGTCCCGGCCGGGATCACCAACAGGATCTCGAGTGCCGCGCAGACCCCGAAGACGAGGGAGATCCAGACCGAGTCCAGACCCAGGGATGCGCCGAGGAGCGGCACGATCACCGGCCGGTTCACGCGGGCCATCATCACCGGGGCGATCCCGAGGCCGACCATCGCCATCCTGCTCAGCACGGCGCGGTCGAGCCGGGAGCGTGCCATGCTGCGCGGGATCCGCTCCCCGCGCGGACGTCTCGGGGTCGGCCGGGACTCCCCTGGCGGCAGGAAGATCGCGATCATCACGGTGCCGGCGGCAGCGGTCACCGCGAACAGGATGAACACCCCGGTATCCGACCCCAGGGCCATCACGAGAGCGCCCAGCAGCGGCCCGATCACCTCACCGAGACGGATCACGCCGCCGAACATGGTCATGCCGCGCGCCCGCATCGTCGGCGGCAGGGCGGTGCCCAGGTAGGCCTGCCTGCCCAGCTGCCAGACCTGCGTGCTGATCGCCATCACGAGCAGCAGCCCCAGGAAGGTCAGCTGGTGGCGCAGCCCCGGACTCCCGTGGACACCCGGTGTGAGCACCACGAAGGCGACGAGGTTGGAGAGCACCAGCAGGACCCCGGTGCTCACGAGCGCACGGCGCGCCCCCACGCGGGAGATGAACCGACCGGCGGGGATGGGCCCGAGGAACGAGGTGAGCCCGAAGACGGTGGTGAGCGCGGCCGCCTGCCAGGCGGCGAACCCGAGATCCAGCGCGAGCAGCGGGATCACCGGCATCAGTGCCGCGAGCCCGGCGAACTCCAGCAGGGTCGGGGCGTACACCGAGGGAGCCAGGGACCACAGGACCTGTCTGGAGGTCTGTGCCCTGCCTCCCGGGGGGAGGCGCGCAGGGGTGGTCACCTCGGAAGTCTGTCACCCAAGAGTGAGCCTGGGCAATGAGTTCCAGAGGGTGGACGCGGTGGCCAGGAGTTGCGTCGGCGTCCGCTCAGGTGCCGTAGGCGGCGTTCGTCTCGATCTCGGCCCGCCGTGCCGCGCCCTCGTCGAGTCCGGCTGCGATCGCCTCGGCGGCCCAGCGCACGGACCATGCCCGGATGTAGGCGGCACCTTCCTCGCTGGCGAGCCAGGCGGAGGAGGGCCGCGGGACGTCGTGGAGGCAGCTCGTGCGCCAGCCATCGGTCATCGCGGCGAGTGCGAGCAGGGAGATCTCCCAGGTCACCGCGCCGAGGCCGGGCCCCACCAGGTCGAACTCCTCCTGGGGGATCAGCCGGGTATGGCGCAGGCGCAGCAGGGTGGTGCCGTCGTCCTCCGGATCCAGCCGGATCGACAACGGGTCCTCGGACCCGCCATCTTCCCAGGTCAAGGAGATCTTGTGGGGCGCCTCCACCTGCAGCAGGCGTCCGCGCGCCCCGCGGGGCGCCTCGAACCGCCCGCCCTCGCGGAGGTCGCCGCAGATCTGTCCGAACCACGGTGCCAGCTGGTCCGGGCGCGTCAGCAACGGCCAGAGCTGGGCCGGGGATCGGTCGATGTTGGTGGTGAGCGTCGCCGTGGTGCGCACCAGGGTGCGTCCATCATGGATCTGCTCATCGATCTCGAGTTCGCGTCGCACCGCGTCGACCACGGGCAGCGACTCCGTGACAGCCATCTTCTCCTCGAAAAGGGTCGGAACCGCTCCGTGCCGGCGCGACTGCGCGGGCACGGACCCTCGCAGAGTAGCGGACCCTGGTGCGGCACGCCACGGCACGCCGTCCGCTGTGAGCCGATGCTCCGGGAGGGCGTCCCTGCCGGGCGCTGCCCGTACCATGTGCCGCGTGACTGCCGAGACTGCCGAGACTCCCTTCCGACCGTCCGATTTCACGGTCCACCTCTTCGACCTCGACGGGGTGATCACGCCGACGGCCGAGGTCCACATGAGGGCCTGGGACCGTATGTTCAGCGACTTCCTCGCCGGGCGGGGCATCTCCGAGCCCTATACCGACGAGGACTACTTCGCCCATGTCGACGGGCGCCCCCGCTATGACGGCGTGCGCGCCTTCCTCGCCTCGCGCGACATCACGCTGCCCGAGGGCGAGGACGCGGATCCCGCCGACCAGCCGGCGGAGGCCGAGACCGTCCGAGGGCTCGGGAACCGGAAGAACCAGCTGGTCCTGACGCTGATCCGTGCCGAGGGCGTCGTGCCGTACCCGGGGACCGTCACCTATCTGGACGCGCTGCCTGAGGGGGCGCGCCCGGCGATCGTCTCGTCCTCGCGCAACGCCGAGGAGGTGCTGCGCGGCGCCGGCCTGCTCGAGCGCTTCGAGCACATCGTCGACGGCAACGTCGCGGCGCGCGAGGGACTCCCCGGCAAGCCCGCACCGGACACCTTCCTCCACGCCGCCCGTCTGATGGGCGCCGAGGCCTCCGATGCCGTGGTCTACGAGGACGCCGTCTCTGGCGTCCGGGCCGGGGCCGACGGCTCCTTCGGTGCGGTCATCGGCGTGGATCGCGGAGCAGGCGCGGACGCCCTCGCGGCCGCCGGCGCCACCTGCGTCGTCCAGGACCTGGAGGAGCTCGCATGACCCGCCTGCGCTCGGTGCCCGAGGACCCCGTCGACCGCACCCACCTTCCCCTGGACGAATGGCGGCTCGTCGAATCCCGCCCCGGCGGGGACCTGGGACACCTCGAGACCCTGTTCGCGACCGCCAACGGCTACCTGGGGATGCGAGGAACGCCCTCCGAGGGCAGGGACGTGGACAGCCACGGCACGTTCCTCAACGGCTTCCATGAGACCTGGCGCATCAACCACGCCGAATCGGCCTTCGGCTTCGCCCGGACCGGCCAGACCATGATCTCGGTCCCCGACTCCACCGTCATGAAGCTGTACGTGGACGACGAGCCCCTGCTCCTGTCGATCGCGGACCTCATGGAGTACGAGCGCTGGATCGACTTCCGGGAGGGCGTGCTGCGGCGCGAGCTGATCTGGCGCACCCCGTCGGGCAAGCGGGTGAAGGTGACCACCTCCCGCATGGTGTCCTTCACGCAGCGCCATCTCGCCCTGATGACGCTCGAGGTCACGATGCTCGACGGGGCCGCTCCCGTCGCCGTGTCCTCCCAGATCATCAACCGCCAGGACATGGCCGACGACTACGGCAAGGGGGTCGACGGCGGCCCGATCACGGACAAGGACGATCCCCGCCAGACCACGGCCTTCACCCACCGTGTGCTCGAACCCCAGCAGGACTGGCACAGCGACAGGCGCATGCTCCTGGGCTACCGCGTGGCGAGCTCGGGCATGACCCTGGCCGTGGGCGCCGACCACACCGTCGAGTGCGACGCGGAGGTCGAGCAGCTGGTCGACACCAGCGAGGACCGCGGCCGCCAGGTGGTGCGCGCCCACCTCGAGGAGGGCAACACGCTGACCGTCCGCAAGGCGGTCGCCTATCACTCCTCGCGCTCGGTGCCCCATCGGGAGCTCTTCGACCGCTGCCGCCGCACGCTGGACCGGGTCCGGTCCGAGGGATTCGAGGCGCAGCACCAGGACCAGCGGGACTACCTCGGCGACTTCTGGACCCGGTCCGATGTCGAACTGCCGGGCCAGCCCGCGGCCCAGCAGGCCACCCGCTGGTGCCTGTTCCAGCTCGCCCAGGCCGCCGCACGTTCGGACCAGTGGGGCATCCCGGCCAAGGGCCTCACCGGATCCGGCTACGAGGGCCACTACTTCTGGGACACCGAGGTGTACGTCGTCCCGTTCCTGACGTTCACCGAGCCCCGCTGGGCCCGCAACGCCCTGCGATTCCGCAGCAACCTGCTGCCCAAGGCCCGCGAGCGCGCCCGCGAGCTGAATCAGCGGGGGGCGCTGTTCCCCTGGCGCACCATCAACGGCGACGAGGCCTCGGCCTATTACGCCGCCGGGACCGCGCAGTACCACATCAACGCCGACGTGGCCTATGCGTTCGCGCAGTACGTGGACGTCACGGGCGACCTGGACTTCCAGCACCGCGACGGGGTGCGGGTACTGGTCGAGACCGCCCGCATGTGGGCCGATCTCGGCTTCTGGCGCACCACCGCCGACGGCGCGGCGAGCTTCCACGTCCACGGCGTGACCGGCCCCGATGAGTACACGACGGTGGTCAACAACAACATGTTCACCAACGTCATGGCGCGCTTCAACCTGCGTCGCGCCGCCCGCGCCGTCCGAGAGCTGCACCAGGCCGACGAGGCCGCCTACCGGACCCTGCTGGTCGAGCTCGAGCTGGATGAGCTGGAGCTCGGGCACTGGGACGAGTGCGCCGACGGGATGTTCGTCGCCAAGGACGAGGCCCTGGGGATCCACCTCCAGGAGGACCGCTTCCTCGAGCGCGAGGTCTGGGATCTCGCGAGCACGCCGGCCGACGCCTTCCCGCTGCTGCTGAACTTCCACCCGCTGGTGATCTATCGCTTCCAGGTGCTCAAGCAGGCGGACGTGGTGCTCGCGCTGTTCCTGCGCGGCAGCGAGTTCACCGCCGCCGAGAAGCGCGCAGACTTCGAGTACTACGACCCGATCACCACCGGTGACTCCTCGCTGTCCGCCGTGGTCCAGTCGATCATGGCGGCCGAGGTCGGGCATCAGAAGGCCGCCCTGGACTACTTCCGGGCCGGTCTGTTCGTGGATCTGGGGAACCTCCACCACAACACCGCGGACGGTGTGCACATCGCCTCCGCCGGCGGCGTCTGGAACGCCCTGGTCCACGGCTTCGGGGGGATGCGCCATGACGACGGGCGGCTCTCCTTCGATCCGCGCCTGCCGGTGGGCTGGCCGGAGCTGAGCTTCCCCCTGACGATGCGCGGCTCCCGGATCCGGGTGCGTCTGCTGCGCGAGGAGATCTCCTTCACGCTGGAGACCGGCCCCGAGATCGAGGTCACTGTGCGCGGGACCACGGTGACGGTGACGGCCTCGGGCACCGTCGTGCCCCTCCCGGACCAGGGCCCCGTGCTCGACGACGCCGTGCTGGCCACGCCCGTCGGCCTCGGCGACCCCCGGGCGGACGGATCCGTCGTGACCTCGCACGTGCCCAAGGATCCGGAGGATCCGTGGGAGTACCCGGTCACGACGGATCCCGACGACCTCATCGAAGAGGGCTGATCGAGGACGGCGGACGACGGGTCGGAGCGCCCGAGGCGGCCGGGCAGGCTCCGGTGACATAGGCTCCAGCCGCGCCCTTCTGGGCGTCTCCCCCTGTCCCCTCCCTCGGAGCACGAGAACACGGTGTCCGCATCCCGCCCCCGTCGGCCGAAGCCGGTGGTCGAGTACGCCCGACCACGGCTGAGCGTCCTGCATGTCCTGAACCGGGTGCGGATGCGCCTGCTGGACATCCAGGTCTGGGACGTCGCGGGCACCATGACGTTCTATCTCCTGCTCTCGGTGTTCCCGGGCGCGGTCGCGGCCGTCTCCATGCTGTCCCTGATCGGGATCGAGGCCGCCACCCTCAAGGCGTTCACGTCGATGACCGCCGAGATCTTCCCGACGCTGGATCCCCGGCCCTTCCTCACCGCGATCCGCGCGGTCTCCTCGACCAGCGGCGGGCTGCTGGGACTGGCGCTGGGCACACTCGGCTCGCTGGTCTCCGCCTCCAACGGGGTCGCCGCCTTCCACCGGGCCCTGCACCGTGTCTACGACACCCGCGAGGGCCGGCCCTTCCTGTGGTTCCGCACCATCGTCTTCGGCGAGACCGTGCTGATCGTGGCCGTGGTGCTGCTCGCGATCGGCATGATCGTCGTGGGCGGCGAGGCGTCCCAGCGCATCGGTGAGTTCATCGGCATCCCCCGCATCGCCTTCGTCGCCTGGAACCTCGCGAAGTGGCCGATACTCCTGGTCATCCTGATCATCGGGGTGTCCCTGGCCTACTACTCGTTCCCCAACGTGCGCCTGCCCCGCTACCGGCTGATGACCCTCGGCTCGACGGTCTCCGTGCTGGTGCTCTTCGGCGCCGCCCTCCTCGCGGGCCGACTGATGGTGTACGCGACACGCTTCGCCGAGGTGCTCACCGTGCTGAACGGGCTGATCGCGATCCTGGTGCTGCTGTGGCTGGCCAACATCGTGGTCGTCTCCGGCGCCGCCCTGGACGCGGAGTTCCTGCGCGCGCGGCAGATCGCGAGCGGCCTCGACGCCTGGGACAGCATCGTGCTGGCCCCCCATGCCACCCATACGCTCGACTTCCTGGCCGGCGATGCCGTCGAGGCCGAGCAGATCGGGCGCGCAGTAGCCGACTCCGCGCGGTCCGGGGAGCCGCTGCGCCGAGAGCGGGGACCGTGGATCGTCGGTGCCGGCAACCTGCTCGCGGTCAATCCGCCGACGAAGTACAGCGTCGTCACCCGCTCCGACCCCGACGACCACACCGGTCCCGTTGAACCGCCGGACCCGGACGAGAACCCCTCCGACCCTCACGACCGCACCGACCCGCCGCAGCCAGGAGACCCCACCACATGAGCGTCCGCCCGATCACGATCGTCGGCCACCGCGCCCTCGAGCAGCGCACCCGCCGGGTCCGTGAGGTCACCTCCGACATCCGCACCCTGGTCGCGGACATGTTCGAGACGAACGATGCCGCCGACGGTGCGGGGCTCGCCGCCCCGCAGGTCGGCTCGCGCTGGCGCCTGTTCATCTACTCCTGCGCCGACTCCGCCGGCACCGTGCAGCGCGGTGTGGTCATCAATCCGCGGCTCGAGCGCTTCGGCGGGATCGAGCTCGACGAAGAGACCATCGAAGGCTGCCTCTCGGTGCCCGGCGAAGGATTCCCCACCGCCCGCCACCGCGGTGCCCGCGTCACGGGCATCGACCTCGAGGGCGAGCAGATCGTCGTCGAGGACGAGGGCGGAGTGCTGGCCCGCGCCCTGCAGCACGAGGTCGACCATCTCGACGGGTCCCTGTACCTCGACCGCCTCTCCCCCGCGCGCCGGCGCGAGGCGCTCGATGCGGTGACCGACCGCGGCTGGCGCGCCCAGGGGATCCTCACCTGGGATCCCCGGGACCTCGAGGCCGCCGACGTCTGATCCGCGGTCCGGCGCGTCACAGCGGCGCCCCTCGCCTCGCCCGCGCCCAGCAACGCTGGCTATCCTGGCGGCATGGAACGCCCGTGCCTCTCCCGCCGTCATGCCCTCCTGCTCCCTGCCTCGGCCGCCGCGCTCGGCGGCCTCGCCGCCTGCGGTCCCCAGGACGAAGGCTTCGGCACGGCGGCTCCGGTGCGGGCCGACGACGGCTCGATCTCCCTGGACGACGTGCCGGAGAACGCGAGCACACTGGTGAACTTCGGGGGCGAGCAGCCCTTCGTGCTGCTGGTCCGGGGAGCAGGCGACGATCTCGCCGCCTACTCGGGGTACTGCACCCACAACGGCTGCGCCCTCGCCCAGAAGGAGGCCGAGCTCGACTGCCCGTGCCACGGCTCCAAGTTCGATGCGGCCACCGGTGAGGTCCTGGTGGGCCCGGCGACCCGGCAGCTGCCCGAGGTGTCCGTGGTCGTCGAGGGCGGCCTCGTCCGTCGTGACGGCTGAGCGCGCCATGACCGCTGAGCAGACCGATCCGGAGGAGACGACCGATCCGGAGGAGAAGTCCCCGCGCGAGATCGTCTCCTTCGTCCGTCGGGGTGAGCGCTTGACCGCGAGCAGGCAGAGCGCCTGGGACCGTCTCTCGGACGAGTACGTCCTGGACCCCTCCCGCGGCGATCGTGACACCGTGCCGGGTCCCGATGCGACCCTCGATCTCCTTGAGGTCTTCGGCCGGCGCGCCGAGCTCGTCGTCGAGGTGGGCAGCGGCCTGGGCGAGAACATCGTCGCCGCCGCCACCGCGGATCCGGACCGCGATTTCCTCGCGGTCGAGGTGTACCGCCCCGGCCTCGCCCAGACCCTGAACCGGATCGACCGAGCGGGGCGCCCCCGGAACCTCCGCCTCCTGCCGCTCGATGCGCAGCGCAGCCTCCCCGTGCTGCTGTCCGAGGCCTCGATCCAGGAGCTCTGGGTCTATTTCGCCGATCCGTGGCCCAAGGCCCGCCACCACAAGCGCCGCCTCATCAACCCGCCGTTCCTGGACGCCGTGCTCCCGCTGCTCGCCGACGGCGCCGCATTCCGCCTGGCCACCGACTGGGCGCAGTACGCCCATCACATGCGTCGCCACCTCGATGCCCGCCCCGAGCTCGAGAACCTCCATCCCGAGGGCGCCCGGCCCGGGGAGGAGAGCAGCGACGCCATCTCCGAGAGCATGGCGCGCACAGGATGGGCACCTCGATTCGAGGGTCGTGTGAAGACCAGCTTCGAGAACAAGGGACGGGCCGCCGGACGCTTAGTATGGGATCTCGCGTACGTCAGGGTGCCTCGGCAGTCGGGCGATGCCCCCGCCTAGACCCTCAGGACCTCCGTCGCGACCCGTGACGCCTGTTTGAGAGCGAGCTCGTATGAATGCCCCGGACGACGTCGAACTGCCCTCCGACTGGGAGGATGACGACCAGCCTGACCCCAGCCAGCGGCGCGGGCGCCGCATGGCCCTGATCGCTCTCGGACTCGTCGCCGTCCTGGTGCTCGGCGTCGGCCTTGTGGTCGCGAACTACCTGCGCGGGATCAACGACTCCTACGAGAAGCGCACGGTCGTGCAGATCACCCGCGGCGCCTCCGACGGCGAGCGCCCCGAGGCCGGAGCGGGCCGCAACTTCCTGCTGCTCGGCTCGGACAAGCGATCTGCCGAGGACGCGAAGTCGCAGGGCGTCAGCGGTCAGCGCTCGGACGTGATGATGCTGGTCCACGTCTCCGATGACAACAAGGAGGTCTACGTCACCTCCTTCCCGCGCGACCTCTACGTCGAGATCCCCGGCCACGGCAAGGACCGCATCAATGCCGCCCTCGCCTTCGGCGGGGTGGGCCTCGCGGTGACGACGGTCGAGAACTACGTCGGCGTCCCCATCGACCATGTGGCCCTCATCGACTTCGAAGGCATCCAGGGACTGGTCGACACTCTCGGTGGGATCGACGTGAAGATCCCCCAGGACTTCGAGGCCGGCGGCCACCAGTTCACCAAAGGCGTCCAGACCCTGAACGGCGAGGAGGCGCTGACCTTCGTGCGCGAGCGCAAGCAGTTCTCCGACGGCGACTTCCAGCGCAACCGGAACCAGCAGGCCGTGCTGGGCGGGATCGCGGCCAAGCTGATCAGCGCGGACACCCTCAGCGACCCGGGGAAGCTCGCCAGCACGGTCGAGTCGATCTCCCCCTACCTCACCACCGACGAAGGCCTCAGCGGTACTGCGATGGTCCAGCTCGGGCTCTCGATGCGCTCGGTGCGAAACAGCGACATCTACTACCTCTCGGTCCCCCATTCCGGGCCGACCACCACCAGCGGTGGCGCGAGCGTCGTGGGCACCGACGAGGAGGGGATGGACATCCTGCGCGACGCCCTGCGCACGGATGGCATGGGAACCTATTACGCTCAGTACGCAGGGGCCTACTGACCCGGGTCCCACCCAGTCCGCCGCATCACCCACTGCCTGGAGGAACCTCGTGGCCAATCCACTCGTCAAGATCGTCGTGCCGATCGCCGGAATCGTCGCCTCCATCATCGGCAACAAGGCTGCCGCCGCCGGCTGGGGCGCCGTGTTCGGCGAGGACGCCCCGACCGTCAAGGCGACCAAGGCCGCGCAGAAGGACGCCCAGAAGCGTCGCAAGCAGGCCAAGAAGGAGGGGCAGTCGAAGGCGGAGATCGACGCGATCAAGGACCCCGCCGACGACCAGCCGATCTGGAAGATGCTGCTGTGGGCCACGGTCTCCGGCGTGCTCCTGCAGGGCCTGAAGATGATGGCCAAGCGCGGAGCCCAGACGGGGGCCGAGCGCGTCGTCTCGCGCCGACCGCGCAGCAACCGCGGCTGATCCGCCCCCAGCACACGCAGCGCATGCAGTAGGCCTCTCGCGGAGTTCCGCGAGAGGCCTACTGCATGCGCCGGTACGGCGGGAGCGTGCTCAGAACTCGCTGACGTCGACGCGCTCGTTGAGCGTGTCGAGCGAGTCGCCGGTGACCAGGAAGCCGACCCGGCGCACGAGGGACACGGCGTGGTCGCCGATCCGCTCGTAGAAGCGGATCAGCAGGGTGAGGTCCACGACCTGGCCGTTGGTGTAGCCCTCTCCGCGGGAGATCTCGCGGGAGACCTCGAGCATCAGGTCGTCGAGCTCCTCGTCGTCCTTCTCCACCTGGGCGGCCAGGGCGAGATCGCGATCGGCGATGACCTGGGCGGCCTCCCGCAGCGCGGCCCCGCCCAGCTCGGACATCCGCGCGATCTGCTCGCGATGCCGCGCGGGGACGGCGAGCTCCGGATGGGTGCGGCGGGCCACCAGCGCCACATGGGCGCACAGGTCACCCATGCGCTCGAGCGAGGAGCTCATGCGCAGGGCCGCGACGAGCAGTCGCAGGTCGCCGGCGACCGGGGCCTGGCGGGCGAGCAGCTCGACGGCCTTGGTGTCGAGCTCGACCTGCCGCTCGTCGATGTGCGTGTCCGCGGCGATGACACGCTCCGCAAGGCCGAGATCGCCCTCGAGGAGCGAGGTCGTCGCGGCCTCCAGTGCGGTCCCGACAAGATCGGCCATGTCGAGCAGGTCGTCGACGATATGCCGAAGGTCGCTCTGATACGCCTCGCGCATGGGTGGTGCTCCTCAATCCGACGGGGGTGTTCTCCTCGAGTATCGCAATCCCGGATGAACTGCGCCCGCCGGACGGTGAACTTCCGGCGACACCCCCATGAACTCCTGCCTGCCGAGATGCTCCATCCCCTGGCGGCGGGCCGGACCGGCGACCCCGGAGGCCTAGGCTGTCCCTGTGCCCATGACTGCCCTCCTCCTGCTCGCCGGCGCGATCGGACTCGTGATCGGATGCGCCGCGACGCTCGCGTTCCTGCGGTCCGACCGTCGCCGCACGGCCGCGCCCGTGGCGACGCAGCAGGGCGTCCCCGAGGCGACCGCCGAGGTGCTGGCGATCCTGTCGTCGGCGTACGTGGTGCTCGACGCGAGCGGTGACGTGCTGCGCGCCTCCCCTCTCGCCTACTCCTACGGCATCGTGCGGGCCGCCGAGGGCGACTACCCGCGCCTGGCGAACACCGAGCTCATGGATCTCGCGGCGGACGTCGGCCGCAACGGCGGCTTCCGCGACGAACGGCTGACCCTGCGGCGCTCGAGCCAGGCCGTCTCCGACACCGATGCCGTGATCGACGTGCGCATCGGCGCCCTCGGCGAGCACGGCGCCCTCCTCCTGGCCGATGACCTCACCCGCGCGGTACGGGTCGAGGAGACCCGGCGGGACTTCGTCGCCAACGTGTCCCACGAGCTCAAGACCCCGGTCGGGGCGATCACCCTGCTGTCCGAGACCATGGAGGATGCGGCCGAGGATCCCGACGCGGTGCGCCGCTTCGCGGGACGCATGCAGAGCGAGTCCCGGCGGCTCTCGCATCTGGTCAAGGAGATCATCGAGCTCTCCCGGGTGCAGGGGAACTCCTCGCTGCCCGACGCCGAGCCGGTGGAGATCGACGACGTCGTCGACGACGCCGTGGCCCTGAACCGCAATGTCGCGCTCGGCTCGGAGATCGAGGTCGCCGTGGGCGGGTCGACCGGGCTGCAGGTCTTCGGATCGTCCTCGATGCTGACCACGGCGCTGTCGAACCTGATCTCCAACGCGATCTCCTATTCCGACCCGAAGACCCGTATCGGCGTCTCGGTGCGGCGTGACGGTGGCATGATCGAGATGTCCGTGAAGGACCAGGGCATCGGGATCTCGAAGGAGAACCTGGAGCGTGTCTTCGAGCGGTTCTTCCGCGTGGACCGGGCGAGATCGCGCAGCACCGGCGGCTCCGGCCTGGGGCTCGCGATCGTGAAGCACATCGCCACCGATCACGGCGGCGAGGTCACGGCCTGGTCGATGCGGGGACAGGGGTCCACCTTCACGCTCCGCCTGCCGGAGATGGGCGAGACCGAGACGATCTCCGCACCGGCGCCCCATGCCCCGGAGCGCACGGGCTCGACGACATCCGCCGGGCCGGGCCGCATCTCGTCGGCCGCCGGCACTGCAGGGCCCACCGGGCCCGGAACGATCTCACGGACCGTGGCGAACGACCACCGGTCGGGAAAGGGAACCTGATATGACGCGCATCCTGATCGTGGAGGACGAGGAGTCGTTCTCCGATCCGCTGTCCTACTCGCTCCGCAAGGAGGGCTACGAGATCGCCGTAGCGGACAACGGCACGGACGGTCTGCGGATCTTCGCCACCCATGGCGCGGACCTGGTGCTCCTGGATCTCATGCTGCCCGGGATGAGCGGCACCGAGGTGTGCCGGGAGATCCGTCGCACCTCGAGCGTGCCGGTCATCATGCTCACCGCGAAGGACGACGAGTTCGACAAGGTGCTGGGCCTCGAGCTGGGTGCCGACGACTACGTCACCAAGCCCTACTCCTCCCGCGAGCTGCTCGCCCGGATCAAGGCGGTGCTCCGTCGTGGGCAGGAATCGGCGGAGGCCGACGAGGACGCGACCCTGCAGGCCGGCCATCTCATGATGGATGTGGAGCGCCATGTCGTGCAGGTCCGCGGCCAGGACGTCGCCCTCCCGCTCAAGGAGTTCGAGCTGCTGGAGATCCTGCTGCGCAACGTCGACCGTGTGCTCACGCGCGGCCAGCTCATCGATCGGGTGTGGGGGGCGAACTATGTGGGCGACACCAAGACGCTCGACGTCCACGTCAAGCGCCTGCGCGCCAAGATCGAGGACGACCCGAAGAACCCCGTACAGCTGGTCACCGTGCGCGGCCTCGGCTACAAGTTCGAGTCCACGGGCGGTTCCGGCAGCTGATCTGCCGATGATCGCCGCACGACGACGAACGCCCCGCAGCCTGGCTGCGGGGCGTTCGTCATGACGTGCTGGTCGTGAGGTGCTGATGAGGGCTCTCAGCCCTGGGCGGACTCGCTCAGATGCCCCACGGAACCTTCGAGGACGGGGACCGTGATCGCCGTGCTCTCGCCGCCGGCGGAGACGTCGAGGTCGATGAGGGCGCCAGGCTCGACCGGGAGCTGCTCGAGCGGAACCTGCTGCTGACCCTCGTCGGGGCCGAGCGCCACCGTCTCGTGCGCGGGGACGGAGACGCTGGTCGAGAAGACGACGGACTCCTCGGCGGATGCCTCGAGGTCGATCGAGATCGTCTCGTCGGAGTAGTTCACGGCCGTCCCGTAGAAGGTTGCGGATCCGTCCGCGCCCACCACGATGAGGGAATTGCGCATGCCGGCGTAGAGCGCGCCGGACTGCTCGAGGTTCGCGTTGGTGCCGTCGGCGGCCTCGTAGAAGTCGTGCGTCTGCACCGGGCTGAAGACCGAGCAGCCGGACGCGGCGAGGGCGAAGCCCAAGGCGGCTGCGGAGAGCACAAGACGGCGAGGACGGCGCACGGAGGACTCCTGTTCGATGCCGCTGAGGACGGCGGAAAGTTCTGGGACAGCCCTGATAGGTTACCTCACCGCGAGCACGGATCCCGTCCGCCCGGCAGGGGCGCGGGCACCGATCGCGTCACGGCGGTGACCGCCTGCACGACGCAGGAGCGATGTCCGCTCGCAGGTGCGGCGCATGCGGCGCCCCGATCCCCTACCGTGCCCCGTTGAACCGGCCGTGAACTGCAGATTCACAAAAGATCGCGGATCCTATCATGGCCCAGCGATGCTAGACTGCTCGGCGGAAAGGGGACCCACCACATGAATTTTGCCGTCGGCGAGACAGTCGTCTACCCGCACCATGGGGCCGCACTCATCGAAGAGGTCAAGACCCGCACCATCAAGGGCGAGGACCGCACCTACCTCAAGCTGAAGGTCGCCCAAGGTGATCTGACCATCGAGGTCCCCGCCGACAACGTCGACCTCGTCGGCGTGCGGGACGTGGTGGACAAGGAGGGCCTCGAGGAGGTCTTCGAGGTGCTGCGCCTGCCCTACACCGAAGAGCCCACCAACTGGTCGCGCCGCTACAAGGCCAACGTCGAGAAGCTCGCCTCCGGTGACGTCAAGAAGGTCGCCGAGGTCGTCCGCGACCTCTGGCGACGGGACCAGGACCGCGGCCTCTCGGCCGGGGAGAAGCGCATGCTCGCGAAGGCGCGCCAGATCCTGGTCTCCGAGCTCGCGCTCGCGGAGAAGACCGACGAGGTCAACGCCGAGTCGATCCTCGACGAGGTCCTCGCGTCCTGACGCACGGACGAGACATGACCGCTTCCTCGGCTCGACCGACCGTCGCCTCCGTGCGACCGGTCGTCCTCGCCCTTGCGCCGCCCGCGCCGGGCGTCTCCCACGGGACCACCCTCCCGTGCCTGGAGACGCTCGGCGGTTCGCGACTCATCGAGCGCCTGCTCGGCACCCTGGACGAGGTCGGCCTGCCGAGCGCGGTCGTCGTCGCCCCCCACGATGCGGTCGCCACGCTGCGCACCGTCCTGGGCGATCGGTGTCAGGTGATCGGCAGCTCGGCGGATCGCCGCGAGGCGCTGACGGCCGCCCTGGGCGCGACGGACGATGAGCTCCTGCTCCTCCACGACGCCGAGCGCGCCCTCACCCCGGCCTCCACCATCTCCGAAGTCCTCTCCGCACTCGAGGCGGAGACCGATGCCGTGCTCCCGGTCGTCGCGATGACCGACTCCGTGAAGGATGCCCGCCCGGACGGACTGCGCAACATCGATCGCTCCACCGTGGTCGGCATGCAGAGCCCCCGGCTCCTGCGACGCGAGATCCTCCAGGACGCCCTGGCCAGGCCGCTCCGCGACACTGCCCACGGTAGTTCTGGGCATTTCGACGAGATCCTGGCGGCGCTCGAGAACGGGGCCGCCGTGCGCACGGTGCACGGATCACATGCGGGTTTCGCCGTGGTGGATCGACTCAGCCTCTGGCAGGCGCAGATCTCTCTCGGGCTGGCCCGGGACACCTCGCACCGTTACGGCCTGGCCCGCCGGGCCTGACCCGCCGGACCCGAGCCCCGAACTCCCTCGCCTCAGTCCTCGCGACGGCTGCGCCAGACCGTCCGGAACTCCTCGACCATCCGCAGGGGCTTCGACAGCGTCCGCTGCGGAAGGCTGGTGGCGAGCTCGCCGGGGTCCCGTCGGAATCTGCGCATCAGCCGACCGGGCTTGCTGGAGATCCGCTGGCGGAGATCCGGGAGGTACTCATCGGAGACGTCCAGACGGGTCACCGCGCCACAGCCCGTGCACTGGATCTCCGAGACGAAGCGCCCCGCATACACGACCACGTGCTCCGCCTCCTGATCACAGGCGGTGCACCGCAGGAAGCTCTCCTCGACAGCCATCATGTCCTCCTCACCCTGTCCTCAAACCTAGCGCGGTCACCACGTCCTGGGCCAGGAGCAGATCCTGTGCATAGGTGATCTTGAAGTTGGTCTCCTCGCCGCGCACCCAGGTCACCGGGATCCTCGTGTACTCCTCGGCGCACGAGGCGGTGTCGGTGCCGACGAATCCGTCGCGGGCCGCGGCCTCGTAGGCGTCCAGGATGGTCGCGGCGTCGAACCCCTGCGGGGTCTGCACCCTGACCAGCGTGTCCAGCGTGCGTGCTCCGCTGGCGGCCAGCTCGCCCGACTCCGCGACCGGGGCGATCTCCGTGGCCGGGATCCCCGGGACCGCTCCCCCGGTCTCGCGGGCGGCGTGCAGCACGGCGGCCGCCAGGCCGTGGGAGACCAGGGGGCGCGCGGCGTCGTGGATGAGCACGGTGTCGATCACCCCGGCGTCGATACGATCGGCCAGGTGCCGCAGGGCCAGCAGCTCCGACTCCTGCCGGGTGTCGCCGCCGGTGATGATCTCGAGGGGGAGATCGGTCTCACGCCCGGCGAGGAAACGCGCATGCTCGAGATCGTCGGGGCGCACGACGAAGACCAGGATGCCCACCCCTTCGACCGTGCCGAGGGTGTTGATCCCCCAGCTGGCGATGCTGCGACCTGCCAGAGGCAGGAAGGCCTTGTTGATCCCGGCCCCCACACGGGTCCCCGATCCGCCGGCCAGCACCACACCTGCGGCGCGGCCACGGCGGCGGGAAGCACGGAGTCGACGGGTCTGGGTCACGCAGGCATCGTAGACGTCTGGGAGTCCCCCGTGCGCCGCCCTGCCCACTCGTGACAGAATCGACTGTTGCCGAGTGCGCTCACGCTCCTATGCTCCTGTCCGTCCCGGAGCCGGTGACCGCCTCCCACCATCGACCTTCCAGGAGTCCGAATGCTGACCATCGCCATCGTGTGCGGCGCGGGGATCGCGACCTCCGCACTGGTCGCGGAACAGGTGCGCGATCACCTCGCCTCCCTCAACCGCGAAGCCCATGTCGTGCAGGCCACCGTGATGGACCTGCTCTCCCGTGATTTCCACGCCGACCTCGTCGTCAGCACCGTCGACCTCCCGGCCGCCCTCGGCATCCCCCAGGCCTCCGGGATGCCCCTGCTGCTGGGAACCAACCCCCAGGTGACCTACGACGACATCGATCGTCTGCTGGCACGGATCGACGAGCAGGGCACGGCCTGATGACCGCTCGATCCGGGCTGCCGCGCGTCGGGCTCGGAGTGGATGTCCACGCCTTCGCCGCCGAGGACGCCCCGCGTGAGCTCTGGATCGCGGGCCTGCGCTGGGAGGGAGAGCGCGGCCTGGCCGGGCATTCCGATGCGGACGTCGCCTGCCATGCGGCCTGCGATGCCCTGTTCTCGGCCGCGGGCCTCGGTGACCTCGGCACGCACTTCGGGGTCGACCGCCCGGAGTGGGCCGGAGCCTCCGGGGCGAGGCTCCTCGAGGACGCCGCACGGTCCGTCCGCGAGGCCGGGTTCACCATCGGCAACATCTCGGTCCAGGTGATCGGCAACCGTCCCCGGCTGTCCGCCCGCCGCGAGGAGGCCTGCGCCGCGATGTCCGCGGCCGTCGGAGCCCCCGTATCGGTCTCCGGCAGCACGACGGATGCTCTCGGCCTGACCGGGCGCGGTGAAGGAGTCGCCGCGATGGCGACCGCTCTGATCGTCGCCGAGGAGGAGTGATGACGATGCCCCGGACCGGATCCCTGCCTGATCTGCCCGTGACCGCCCAGGAGGTGGAGGCCGCCGCCGAGCGCCTCGCTCCCGTGCTCCGACGCACCCCGCTGGAGTACAGCGAACGGCTGAGCGCACGGGCCGGGGTCCCGGTCTGGCTCAAGCGCGAGGATCTGCAGTCGGTGCGCTCCTACAAGCTGCGCGGCGCCCATCTCTTCCTCGACTCCCTCGACCCGCTGTCGAGGGAGGCCGGCGTGGTCGCAGCGAGCGCCGGCAACCATGCCCAGGGTGTGGCCCAGGCCTGCCGGGCCCTCGGGATCCAGGGTCGCATCTATGTGCCGAGCACCACTCCGCGCCAGAAGCGCGAGCGGATCACCGCGATCGGCGGAGACCTCGTGCACCTGATCCTCGTCGGGGACACCTTCGACGATGCGGCGGAAGCGGCCACCGAGGATGCAGAGCGCACCGGGGCCACTCTGGTGCCGCCCTTCGATCACCCCCTGATCATGGCTGGCCAGGGCACCGTGGCGCTGGAAGCTGTGGACCAGCTGCGCAGCGAGCACGGCCGCGAGCCCGGCACGGTGGTGCTTCCGGTCGGGGGCGGCGGCCTGATCGGCGGCTGCGGCGCCTGGCTGCGGGAGCGCCTTCCGTCGGTGCGGATCGTCGGGGTCGAGCCCGCCGGCGCCGCCTCCATGGCCGCGGCCATCCGCGTCGGGCACCCGGTGACGCTGCAGGAGATGGATCGCTTCGTGGACGGCGCCGCCGTGCGCCGGGTCGGCGCGGAGCCGCTGCGCGTGGTCACGGCGATCGAGCCGGAGCTGGTGGGCGTCGACGAAGGTGCCGTGTGCACGGAGATGCTCTCGCTCTACCAGGTCGACGGGATCATCGCCGAGCCGGCGGGGGCGCTGGCCGCGACGTCCGTCGCCACCGGGGCGATCGAGCATCTCGGGTACCGGGACCAGGACTCTGCGGACCAGGCCGCCGCAGCCCGCGCCGTTGCCGACCAGGACTCTGCACGTCGGGCCCTCGATGAGGGACCCGCGGGCCCGGACTCCCCGAACCTCGAACCCCGGGAGCAGGACTCCCTGGACCGCGACCCTCGGGAGCAGGTCTCCCCGGCAGCGGGCGACTCGTCCGACGGTTCCGGGACCGGCGACATCATCGTGGTGATCTCCGGCGGCAACAACGATGTCTCCCGGTATCACGAGGTCATCGAGCGCTCTCTCGTGCACGAGGGGTTCAAGCACTACTTCCTGGTCACGTTCCGGCAGGAACCGGGAGCGCTGCGCCGATTCCTGGACCGGGTGCTGGGGCCGAACGACGACATCGTCCTGTTCGACTACATCAAGCGCAACAACCGTGAGCAGGGGCCTGCTCTGGTGGGGCTCGAGATCGGCGACCGGGCGGACCTCGAACCGCTCATGTCCCGCATGGCCGCCTCGAACATGGAGATCGAACGGGTCGACCCCAGCGATCCGATCTACCGCTACCTCACCTGAGCGAACGGCTCGGCCCGATCAGGCCTCGGGGTAGGCCTCGACGTCGGGGGCGATGCTCTGCGAGCGGGCCTCGACGGCGGAGCGGACGATGTCGTCCAGGCCGTGCTCGGACTTCCACCCGAGCTGCTGGGCGATGCGGTCACCGGAGCAGATCAGGCGGGCCGGGTCGCCGGGGCGCCGCCTCCCGAGCTCAGGGACGATCTCGATCCCCTTGGCGCGGGCGATCGCCTCGATCACCTCGAGCACGCTCGAGCCCTCGCCGGTGCCGACGTTGAACACACGATGCGGGCGATCCTCGCCACGCAGGTAGTCCAACGCCGCGATGTGCGCATGGGCGAGGTCGAGCACGTGGACGTAGTCACGGATGCACGTGCCGTCGGGGGTGTCGTAGTCGTCCCCGAAGACGACAGGGGCCTTGCCCTGCTCGAGGCGGTCCAGCACGATCGGCACGAGGTTCATCACGGCGGTGTCCGCGAGCTCGGGCCAGCCGGCACCGGCCACGTTGAAGTAGCGCAGGGCCACGGTGCGCATGTCGTGGGCACGCTCGGAGTCGGCCAGCATCCACTCGCCGACGTACTTGGTCGCGCCGTAGGGGTTGATCGGCTGCGGCGTGAGGTCCTCGGTCACGAGATCCACATCGGGCACCCCGTAGACGGCTGCCGACGAGGAGAAGACCACGTCGCGCACCTCGGCGCTCGCGCAGGCGGCCAGCACGTTGGCCAGTCCACCGATGTTGTCGTGCCAGTACATCTCGGGGTTCGCGACGGACTCACCGACCTGCTTGTGCGCGGCGAAATGGATCACCGAATCGGCTCCGGACGCCCGCAGGTGGTCGGCGAGCTTCTCGCTCGCGCCGGACTCGGTGATGTCGAGCTCGACCAGCTCGGCGCCCTTGGTGCGATCCAGGATCCCGGTGGAGAGGTTGTCGACCACGACCACCTTCTGCCCCTGCTCCACGAGGAGTCGCACCACGTGCGACCCGATGTATCCAGCGCCACCGATCACGAGAGTTGTCATGGCAGGAATCTTACCGGGCCTGCGCTGATCGGAACCGCCACGCCCGCGGACAGCGGCCGCTGGCCGAGGTCCGCGAACGCGGCGGTTCCGGGAGGGATCAGCGCTTCTCAGCTCCAGGAGCTGGACACGGGCCGGCCCTCGGCGTAGCCCGCCGCGCCCTGCAGACCGATGACGGCCCGCTCGCGGAACTCCGGCGTGCTGTTCGCCCCGGCGTAGGTGTAGGAGGACCGCACGCCGGCCGTGATCTCGTCGAGCAGATCCTCGACGCCGCCCTTGCCCTCGGCGAGGAACATGCGGGACGTGGAGATGCCCTCCTCGAAGAGGCCCTTGCGGGCACGCGCGAAGGCGTCCTCGTGGGCCGTGCGATGCGAGACGGCGCGCTTGGAGGCCATGCCGAAGTTCTCCTTGTAGCGCCGCCCGTTCTCGTCCGTGCGCATCTGCCCCGGGGACTCGTAGGTCCCCGCGAACCAGGAGCCGATCATGACGTTGGAGGCGCCGGCGGCGAGCGCGAGCGCGACGTCGCGGGGATGGCGCACCCCACCGTCGGCCCACACGTGCCCACCCAGCCGGCGCGCTTCGGCGGCGCACTCGAGAACAGCGGAGAACTGCGGGCGGCCGACGCCCGTCATCATGCGGGTGGTGCACATGGCGCCCGGTCCCACGCCGACCTTGACGATGTCGGCTCCGGCCTCGATGAGCTCACGGGTGCCCTCCGCCGTGACGATGTTCCCCGCGACCAGCCGCACCGACGTCGACGCGCGGTCCCCGATCACGCCGCGCGCGATGCGCAGCGCCTCGAGCATCTTGTCCTGGTGGCCATGGGCGGTGTCGAGCACGATCACATCGGCTCCCGCCTCGACCAGCTCCCCCACCCTCGCCGCGACATCGGCGTTGATGCCGACCGCGACCGCGATCCGCAGGCCGCCGTCCGCGTCGACCGCGGGACGGTAGATGGTCGAGCGCAGCACGCCGGTGGCGGTGAGGACGCCCCGCAGCGCGCCGCCCTCGGCCTCGTCGTCGACGACGATCGCGGCTTCGTGGTGGGTGGCGGCGATGCGGGCGTGCAGCTCCGCAGGGGTGACCTGCAGATCCGCCGGGCGCAGGACGGGCACATCGGTGCTCACCACGTCGCCGACGGCGGAGAAGGAGTCGCGTCCGGCGATCTCCTCAGCAGAGATCGTGCCCAGCGGGCGGCGCTGGTCGTCGATCACCACGACGATGCCGTGGGGCCGCTTGGGCAGCAGGTCCGCGGCCTGGCCGAGGGTGCCGTCCACGGTGAGCGTCAGCGGATGGTCCACGACGTGGTCCCGCTGCTTCACGGACCGGATGATCGAGTCCAGACGTTCCGGGGAGAGGTCCTGGGGCAGGACGGCGAGGCCTCCGCGCCGGGCCATGACCTCGGCCATGCGTCGGCCGGAGACGGCCGTCATGTTCGCGGCGATCAGCGGGATCGTGGTTCCCGTGCCGTCATCGCTGCCGAGGTCGACATCGAATCGGGAGGTGATCGCGGAGCGTGCGGGAAGGAAGAAGCAGTCGTCGTAGGTGAGGTCCGTCGACGGAGTGTGAATCAGGCGCATGGGTCCATGCTACGGATCTCCGGCGGCGGATCGACCTCCACGAGGTTCTCACAGGCGCATGGGGGACGATTCGTCCTCGAGAATCTAGAATGGAGCATATGACGGATCCTTCCTCGGCCTCTCGGCGACGACGCCGTCGATCCGGCAGACATCAGGAGCCGGTCCGACGCGTCGAGTCCACGCCCATGCCGCCAGACGAAGCGCGCAGGAACCGCGAGAGCGCGTTCGGTGCCGCGAGCCCGAAGCGCATGTGGCCGGGCGGCGCGCCCTCGGCACCATCGGCAGAGCCCTCGGAGTCCGCCGCGAGCGACGCGCCGGTGCCCGGCTCTTCCCCGGCATCGAGCACCCCGGAGCGGTCCGGGCCCCCCACCGGGGCGGAACCCGCCACCACTCCCCTGCCGGCGGTCCCGCCCCCGGCCACGAACGCCGCGGCCGCCACGACGCCTGCGCCCTCAGCCTCCAGGACGCCCGCTGCGCCTGACGCATCTCCTGCGCCCTCGGGGTCTGGGGACTCAGCACGGCCTGGTGCCCCTTCTGAACCGGGCGCTCCCGCAGTTCCGGGCGGGTCGACTGGTCCCGAGAGCCCTGTCGTGCCGTCGGCCTCTGCCGCACCGATCGACCGACCGCCGCGGCGCCCGCGCGGCCGCCGTGCCGCGTTCCAGCTCCCCGAGGAGCCCTCCGACGCAGCACGTGCGCAGGATCCGTCCTCCGACGACGACGCCGCGCACCACGACGCCTGGAGCACCCAGACGTCGGCTCCAGCCGAGCAGGACGCCCAGAACACTGCGTCGTCCGATCCTGCGAGCACCGCGAGCCCTGCGGCCCCGGCGGATCGCTCGTACTCCTTCTCCGAGGCCCGCACGTTCCCGTCGGGCGCTCGTCGCGCGCGCCCGACGACGACGACAGAGCCTGACCGTTCGACGGAGGCCCCCGAAGCCGCCGCGTCCGACGCAACGGAGACCACGAGCGGCACCGAGGAACGGCGAGCACCGGTGGCCGCTGCGGCCGTCGGCGTCGGTGCACTCGGAGCGGCCGGAGGCACCGGTGCACCCGAGGCGGCCGGCGCAGAGAGCGCTGCAGACACGGACGCAGACACAGACACCGGAAGCACCAGCGAAGAGCTCACCGGCTCCGCCCGTGACGGCCGTACCCCCACCGGGGTCGACGACGGCCGCGCAGGCTCCGGCGCTCCCGCAGGTGCCGCAGGTGCCGCAGGTGCCGCAGGTGCCGCAGGCTCCTCGGGCTCCGACGGCGGCGGAACTCCCCCAGCAGGACCAGACGACGACAAGCCCGATCACGACGGCCACGACCCGAAGGGCTCCGGCGACGACGGATCACTGCCCAAGGTCGCGCTGTGGACCGTCCTGACGACGATCCTCCCCGGCTCCGGGCTGATCACCACCCACCGCCGACGGCTCGGCTGGATCCTGCTGGCGCTCCTCGGCCTGGCCGTGGTCCTCGTGGCGGCGTTCCTCGTGATCGGCGACCCGCTGCGCACCGGCATGATGCTGCTGACCCATCGCTCCGTGCTGATCGCCATCACGGCCACGATCGGCCTGGTCGGGCTGGTATGGGCGGTGCAGATCGTGCTCGCGAACCTCGCGCACACCAAGCTGCAGCGGCTCGAGGGGGCCAAGCGCTATCTGGCCCTGGCCCTGGCCGCGCTGATGGTGGTGGCGGTGGCGATGCCGTTCGGCCGTGGTTTCCAGTCGCTCTGGGCCGCTCAGGGACTGCTCGGCTCGGAATCGGTGTTCGCGGGCGGCGACGGCCGTGAACATCCCTTCGTCGAGGGCAAGGATCCGTGGGCGAACACGGAGCGCGTGAACATCCTGCTGCTCGGCCAGGACTCCGGCGTGGACCGCACCGGTACCCGTCCGGACACGATCATGATGGCGTCGATCGACACGTCCAGCGGGCAGACCGCCCTGTTCTCCATCCCGCGGAACCTCGAGAAGGTCCACTTCCCCGAGGGCACGCCGGCGGCGGAGGAGTTCCCGGACGGATTCGACTACTTCGGCAGGAACCAGGACCTCATCAATGCGGTGTGGACCTGGGCAGAGGATCACCCGGATCTCTTCCCGGGCGACTCCAACCCCGGACTGACCGCGACGACCTGGGCCGTCGAGGAGACCCTCGGCCTGGAGAGCGACTACTACGCGATGGTCAACCTCCAGGGCTTCGAGGACCTCGTCAACGCCATCGGCGGGGTCGATCTCGTCGTGGAGCGACGCATCCCCATCGGCGGCGGCGTCAATCAGGCCACGGGCGGGAAGTACCCGGTCACCGGTCATATCGAGGCCGGGCAGCAGAAGCTCGATGGGTTCCATGCGCTGTGGTACGCCCGCTCCCGCGAGGGCTCCAACGACTTCAACCGCATGTGCCGGCAGCAGCGCATGGTGCGCGCCGTGACCGAGGAATCGGATCCCACGACGCTGGCCATGTCGATCCCGGGCCTGGTGACCGCCACCGAGGAGAACATCCAGACCGATATCCCGGTCGCGAACCTCAACGCCTTCGTGGACCTCGCCCTGCGCGTCAAGGACGGCGGCTTCACGTCGTACCCGATCACGCAGGATGTGACGCCCTCCGGCAACCCGGACTGGGACTACCTCAAGGAATGGACTGCCGCCTCGATCGAGGACTCCATGAAGGACGACTCGCCGGATTCCGTGCTCGGCGAGACCGAGCCCGGCTCGAACGAGCCCGCCGATACCGGGGCCCCGCCCCCGGCCGAGGGCGAGGAGGACCCGTCGGAGTCCGCCACGGAGGACACTCCGACCACGGACGACGCCGAGACCACGGAGGAGTCCGCGGAGGCCACCACCGCACCGGAGAAGAGCAAGGCTCCGGAGATCGACCACGATCCTCTGAAGTCCTGCCTCCCCGGCGCTGAGCAGGGCTGAGGCTCCGCGACTCGTAGCGCCCAGATGAGAACGGGGCCGGATCTGCTCACGCAGATCCGGCCCCGTTCTCGTTCGCGTCAGTCCAGCAGCTGCAGCAGGGCGTTCTCGACCAGCTCCGGCATCGCCGGATGGATCCAGTACTGCGTGGTCGCGATGTCGCGGGCGGTCTGCCCGGTGCTCATCGCCTGGATCAGCAGCTGGATCAGCGTGGTGGCCTCGGGGCCGATGATGTGGGCGCCGAGGATCTCGGTCGTCTCCGCATCCACGATGATCTTCGCGAACCCGGTGGTGTCCTCCATCGCCCAGCCGTACGCGATCGAGGCGTACTCCTGGACGGCGACCTTCACCTCCCGGCCGCTCTCGCGGGCCGCGGCCTCGTCCATGCCCACCCACGCCACCTGCGGGTGGGTGAAAACGCCGCTGGGGATCGGCATGGTGTCGGACCGGCGCAGCGCCTCCGGGTGCAGGACGTTGTGCCGCACGATCCGCTGCTCATGGTTCGCGACATGCTTGAGCTGATGCGCGCTGGAGAGATCCCCGAGCGACCAGATGCCCTCGAGCACCTCCCCCCCGCTCTGCACCCGCTGGTACTCGTCGACCACCACACGGCCGTCCTCGGTGGTGTCGATGCCGGCGGCCTCGACGTCCAGCAGGTCGGAGTTGGGTCGTCGGCCGACGGCCACCAGCAGCTCCTCGGCCTCCAGCACCGCGTCCGCGCCGTCGCGGCGGCCGCGCAGCTCCACCCCGGCCGCCGTGCGACGCACGGACGTGGTGCTGAATCCGGTCTCCAGGTGGAGGCGCTCGCCGAGGATCTCGGTGAGGCGGGCCGAGATGTCGGCGTCGGCCGTTCTCAGCACTCGCTCGGAGCGGGCGATCAGCGTGACCTCGACCCCGAGGGAGGCGAACACGTGCGCCATCTCCACGGCGATCACGCCGGAGCCGAGGATGGCGAGGGACGCCGGGAGCTGGTCGATCCGCATGATCGTGTCCGAGGTGTGCGGGGCGGCGTCGGCCAGTCCGTCGATGGGCGGGAGCACGGGCCGCGAACCTGCTCCGAGCACGATCGTGTCGGCGGTGATCATCCGCTCGCCGCCGTCGGCGTCGAGCACGCGCAGCGTCTTCGCCCCGGTGAAGGTGGCGGTGCCGCGCACCAGCGTGAGATTGGCGTTGTCCTCGTGATCCCGGCGGTACTCCTCGCCGCCGTGGACGATCGGGTCGATGCGCCCGAAGATGCGGTCTCGGATGGCCGGCCAGTCCACGCCCTGCAGCGTCGAGGTGAGGCCGAAGCGGCCGGACTCGGCCGGCGTCGCGGCGAGGTTCGCGGTGTGCACGAACATCTTGGTGGGGATGCACCCGAGGTTCAGGCAGGTGCCGCCGAAGACGTGGTCCGGGCCCACACCTCGGTCGATCTGCACGATGCTGCGGTCGGAGAGGTCGGGACCCGGGAACGAGTTCGAGGAGCCGGAGCCGATCAGGGCGATGTCGTAATGCGTAGTGTCGGTCACCGTCCCAGGCTAGCCCTCCTCCAGGTCGATGTAGGCGGCCAGTGCCGAGGACGCCCGCAGCAGCGCCAGGCCACGGGCCGCGACCCGCGCACGGGAGGTCGAGAGCGCGTCGTGGAGGGACGAGTCACCCGCGCCTCCGCGCATCTGCTCCAGCACGACGGCGATATCCCCCAGCCCGTGCCCGCCCCGGCGCAGCAGATGCACCAGCTCGGCGTCGCGTACCTGCTGCGGGCCGTAGAGCCGGGGTGCGCTGGCGCTCACCCGTCCGGGGAACAGCAGCCCCTCGCGCTCCCAATGCCTCAACGTCGCCGGCGACACCCCGATCCGAGCGGCGAGCTCTCCGACGCCGAGCACGCGACGCGTGGACCCCTGCCGTCCGCTCCCCTCACCCGCGGCTCCGTCGGCTCGGTCGACGCCATCAGCGCCATCAGCCCCGTCGGCCCCGTTGGCCCCGTCGGCTCTGTCGGCCCCGTCGGCCCCGTCGGCTCTGAGATCCTGCGCGGCTCTGAGATCCTGCGCGGCCTGAGCGACGACGGCCAGCGTGGCGCGATCGCGCAGGAGCTGCTCATGGGCCCTGCCCACGCCCTCGAGCGCGGCGTCCAGATCGTCCCGGTGGACGGCCCGCATGATCGCCAGGGCCGGGTGGTGGCCGATGGCCTGTTTCAGCGAGAGGAAGGCGCGCAGCGCCTCTCGATGACGGGGCGTGTACGTCCGGTACCCGGAGTTCGTGCGGCCCGCCTCCGGCAGCGCCCCGTCACCCTCGTAGTTGCGCACCGCCTGGGCGGAGAGCCCATGCTCTCGCGCGAGATCGATCGGGCGCATGCACTCCTCCTTTGGGGCTTCGACGGCATCACTGGTCGTCAGGGTCCCGCTAAGTCTCCACGGTGTTTTCAACGATAGTATCGAGGACTGCAGGAACGGACCGGAAGCGAACCTGGACCCAGCGAACCCGGGCCCAGTGACACTCGACCCAGCGACGCTCGACCCAGCGAACGTCGACCCAGCGATCCTCGGAGGACCGATGACCACCGCCACCCCTCGCAGCGCCCCCGCTGACGCCCACGACGTCATCCGAGTCCGGGGCGCACGGGAGAACAATCTGCGCGGCATCTCGCTGGACATCCCCAAGCGGCGCCTGACGGTGTTCACCGGCGTCTCCGGGTCGGGCAAGAGCTCCCTGGTCTTCGGCACCATCGCCGCGGAGTCGCAGCGGATGATCAACGAGACCTACAGCTCGTTCATCCAAGGGTTCATGGCCTCGCTCGCACGGCCCGACGTGGACGATCTGCAGGGCCTGACCACGGCGATCATCGTGGACCAGGAGCGGATGGGGGCGAACGTGCGCTCCACCGTCGGCACGGTCACCGATGCCAACGCCTACCTGCGCACCCTGTTCTCCACGCTCGCCGAGCCGCACGTCGGGGGGCCGGGCGCCTACTCCTTCAACGTCCCCAGCGTCACGGCCGCCGGCGCGATGACCGTGCAGAAGGGAGCGAAGACGATCGCGGAGAAGACGAGCTTCTCGCGAGTGGGCGGGATGTGCCCGCGCTGCGAGGGCATGGGGCACATCTCCGACGTGGACCTCGCCGAGCTGTACGACGAGAGCCTGTCGCTGGACGAAGGCCCCTTCACGATCCCGAACTACGCCGCGGGCGGCTGGTACGTGAAGATCTTCGCGTCCTCGGGGTTCTTCCCCTCCGACAAGCCCATCGCGTCCTTCACGACGAGGCAGCTCCACGACTTCCTGTACAAGGAGCCCACGAAGGTGAAGATCGACGGGGTGAACATGACCTATGAGGGCCTGATCCCGAAGATCCAGAAGTCGATCCTCAGCAAGGACCGTGATGCTCTCCAGCCTCACGTCCGGGCCTTCGTGGACCGGGCGGTGAAGTTCGTGACCTGCCCCGAGTGCGAGGGCACCCGGCTCGCGGAACATGCGCGCACCTCCCGGATCGACGGCGTCTCGATCGCGGACGTCACCGCCTGGCAGATCACCGACCTGGCCACCTGGGTCGAGGGGCTGCGCGAGCGACATCTGGGGCCGACGGTCTCGCCGCTGCTGACGAACCTCGCCGCCCTGCTGTCCTCCTTCGTGACGATCGGGCTCGGGTATCTCTCCCTCGACCGCCCGTCGGGGACCCTGTCCGGCGGCGAGTCCCAGCGCACCAAGATGATCCGGCACCTCGGCTCCGCGCTGACCGACGTCACCTACGTCTTCGACGAGCCCACGATCGGGCTCCATCCCCATGACATCGCCACGATGAACCAGCTGCTGCTGGCGCTGCGGGACAAGGGCAACACCGTGCTGGTGGTCGAGCACAAGCCCGAGACGATCGCGATCGCGGACCACGCCGTCGACCTCGGTCCGCGCGCGGGCTCCCATGGCGGCGAGCTCCAGTACGAGGGCGATGTGGCCGGACTGCGCGCCTCGGACACCCTGACCGGACGCCACCTCGATCGCCGGGTGACCCTCAAGGAGCAGACGCGCGAGAGCACCGGGGCCCTGGCGATCCGTGGCGCGGACCAGCACAACCTCCGCGACGTCGACGTCGACATCCCGCTCGGGGTGCTCACCGTGATCACCGGAGTGGCCGGATCCGGCAAGAGCTCGCTCGTGCACGGCTCGCTCCCCCGCGACGTCGAGGTGACCGTGGTCGACCAGGGCGCGATCCGCGGCTCCCGACGCTCCAACCCCGCGACCTACACGGGCCTCCTGGAGCCGATCCGCAAGGCCTTCGCGAAGGCCAACGGGGTGAAGCCTGCGCTGTTCTCGAACAACTCCGAGGGCGCCTGCCCGGTCTGCAAGGGCGCCGGCGTGATCTTCACGGAGCTGGGTTTCATGGAGACCGTCTCGACCCCCTGCGAGGAGTGCGAGGGCCGACGTTTCCAGGCCGCCGTGCTCGAGTACCGCCTGGGCACGGCGAACATCGCGGACGTGCTCGAGATGTCCGTCGAGGAGGCCCTGGAGCACTTCACCACCGAGGGATCCGCGGTCCCCGCGGCCGCGAAGCTGCTGCGGCACATGGACGAGGTGGGGCTCGGGTACCTGACCATCGGTCAGCCGATGACGACGCTCTCGGGTGGGGAGCGCCAGCGGCTCAAGCTCGCCACCCATATGGGCGACACGGGCGGGATCCTCGTGCTCGACGAGCCCACCACGGGACTGCACCTGGCCGACGTGGGCAACCTGCTCACGCTGCTGGACCGTCTCGTCGACTCCGGGAAGACGGTCATCGTCATCGAGCACCATCAGGCGGTCATGGCCCATGCCGACCATCTCATCGACCTCGGGCCGGGCGCCGGAGTTGACGGCGGCCAGGTCGTGTTCGAGGGCACCCCGGCGCAGCTGGTGGCGGAGGCGTCGTCGCTCACGGCCACCCATCTGCGGCAGTACGTGGGTGCGTGACAGGGTCCAGGTCCCGCTACCCTGACGGCGTGCCCACCACTTCTCCTGCCGCTCCGAGCGCTCTGATCTCGCTCCTCGACGTCCTGCGCTGCCCCGCCTGCGAGGGTGCTCTGGTCGCGGACGGACGCGCGCTGCAGTGTCCCCGCCGGCACTCCTTCGACCTCGCCCGCGCCGGTTACGTGTCGCTGCTGGGCGGTGGCGGCGCGGTCAGCGGCGACGACGACGAGATGGCCCGCGCGCGCGACCGCTTCCTGGGCACCGGGACCTACGAGCCGCTCCTCGACGGGATCGGCGACCTCGCGCAGCAGGAGGTGCCCGCCCTGGGTGAGGACCCTGCACCGGCCGACCTGTCGGCCCCGGCCCCGGCCCCGACGATCCTCGACGCGGGGTGCGGGCCGGGCTACTACCTCGCCGGGCTGCTGGACCGCTTCCCCGCCGCCCGCGGCCTCGGTTTCGACACCTCCGCGAGATCGCTGCGCTTCGCCGCCCGCGCCCACCAGCGCGCCGCCGTGTACACCGGAGACGTGTTCGCCCCCTTCCCCTTGGCCGATGAGAGCGCGGACCTCCTCCTGGACGTCTTCGCCCCCCGCAACCCCGCCGAGTTCGCCCGGGTGCTGCGCCCGCAGGGCCGGCTCGTCGTCGTCCGCCCCACAGGCGCACATCTCGCCGAGCTGCGCGAGATCGTCCCGCAGATGGTGAGCGTGGACCCGCGCAAGGAGGAGCGCCTGCACGCCGCTCTGGATCCGTTCTTCGCCACCACTGCCCAGCGGGAGCTGACCTACCGCGTGAGCGTGGACGAGGCCCGGATCCGCGACCTGATCGCCATGACGCCGAGCGCCCGCCACGTGGAGCAGGAACCCCTGACCGCAGCACTGGCCACGGCTCTCGGCGGGCCCCTCGACGGAGCACTTGATGGAGACCTCGACGGAGCCCTGGATGGAGGCGTCGATGGACGCCCCGACGAGCCCCACGGCGACCAGGCCTCCGCCGTGTTCCCGGTCACCATCTCCGTGCTGGTCAGCGCACACCGTCGGCTCTGATCCGGCAGGGCACCGACTAGGCTGGCCCCTCCGCATCACGACGTTCCTGAGGAGACCTCTGTGGCCGACCGCCGCTGCGTGTTCATCGATTTCGACGGCACCTTCGCCCAGCACGGCGTCGCCCCCGCCGAACATGCCGAGGCGGTGGCCGAGGCACGCGCGAACGGGCACCTGATCCTGCTCAGCACGGGCCGACCCGCCTCGATCGTCGCCCCCGAGGTCGCCGCCCTCTTCGACGGCGTGATCTCGTCCGCCGGCGGCCACGTCCGGATCGGGGAGGAGGTGCTGCACGACGAGCGCTTCCCGGCCGCTCTGGGCCGGCGCGCTGTCGAGGTTCTCCTGCGCCACGACGTGGCCTTCGCGCTCGAGGCTCCCGACGCGCTGTGGTGCTCGGCGTCGGCCGCGAAGCGCATCCGTGCCCGGGTGGAGGCTCCTGCGCCTGGTTCCGGCTCCGAGGCCGGGCCCGGTGCCGACCCCGGTGCCGGTGCCGGTTCCCGCGCCGGCATCGGGAACGGGCCCCGCGACATCGTCGACGCCGTCCGCGTCCCCGAGGATCTCGGAGCCTGCTCCTTCGCGAAGATCTCGCTATGGGAGTCCCGTGTGCCCGTCGAGCAGCTGGCGGCGGAGATCGGCCCGGAGGTCGGCGCCCTGCCCAACTCGATCACCACCGAGGACACCAGCTCCGGGGAGCTGCATCTGCGCACGGTCGACAAGGCCGACGGGCTGCTCCGCACGGCCGAGCACGTCGGCCTGGACGTCTCGGCGACGGTCGCGATCGGCGACGGGCTGAACGACCTCGGCATGCTGCGTGCGGCCGGGACCGGGATCTCGATCGAGGGCGCCCGCGACGAGGTCCGCGAGGCCGCCCGCTTCGAGGTGCCCGGCCCCTCGGAGCACGGCGTCGTCACGGCGTTCCAGCGGCTCGGCCTCCTCTGACCCGACCACGGGAACGAGCGGCTGAGCGAACGCGGGGCTGAGGGAACGCGGGACCGCAGGACCGCAGGACCGCAGGACCACGAAAATTGCTGGACGTTGCTGAGCCGAGCGCCGACGGTGCAGGCGCCTGCATCGCTGCCGGCGCGCTTCCTCGGCGATGGTGACCGCCGTCAGTCCCGGCGATGCACGCCCACCAGCACGAGCCCGACGGTCGCGACCAGTGCGCCGGCGCCGAGGACGATCACGCCCTGGGGCATCACATCGGCCGCGAACTGCGTCTCGAAGGCCTGCACGATCGGGCCGAGGAAGGCCGCCTGATCGATCGAGTTCGGCACCAGCGTGTCGATCTCGCCGGCGAGCAGGCAGGTGAGTGCACCGGCGATGATCCCGGCCACGCCGGCCAGCGCGAGCAGGGCCCGCCGATGGGCGGCGATGAGCAGCGCCAGCGCCGCGAGGACGAGCGCCGCAGGACCCGCCCAGGAGAACCAGGGCGCGACGAGCTGCAAGGTCGTGAGCAGAGGGACGTCGGGGATCGTGGCCAGGGTGATGGTGGCGTTCTCGGGGCGAGGGATCTGGATCGGCAGCGACCCGTCGACGGCGCTGAGCATCTCCTCGATGACCGGGGAGAGGTCCACCTCGAGCGCGCTCGCCCCGTCGAAGAACAGTCCTTCGTGCAGGTCCCGCATGGTGTCGTCCCACAGCGTCGCGTACATCTCCGTGCCGGTGAGCCGCGGGGCCTGGTCCTGGATCAGCGGCGCGAGCTGATCCGCGGCCCAGCCGGGGATCCTGTCGTCGTCCAGAACAGTCTCCACGGCGCTGTCGGAGATATCGCGTTGGATGGCCTCATCGGCGGCGAGCGGCTCGGTGACGGCGAGGAAGCCGCTCTGCTCGACGACGTTCCGGTCGATCCAGACCCCCGGGAGCCAGAGGGCACCCAGGAGCAGGGCTCCGGTCAGCAGGAGGGCGGCGAGGAGATCACGGGCGGAGGACACCCCGACACGGTACCGGTGCGCCATGGGAGCGCCCAGCACATGGCCCGAGAATGGGAGCGACCCCGCACCACTTCAGTGGCACGGGGTCGCGATCAGCGCTGAACGGGTCAGCTGCCGATGCGGACGAAGGTCCAGCTGCCCGAGTAGATGTTGCGCTCGGTGGTGTCGACGCGGGAGTTCCCGGCATCGACGAAGTTGTTGCCGCCGGCGTAGATGCCGATGTGGCCCGGCTTGTACACGAGGTCGCCGGGGCGGGCCTCGGAGCGCGGGATGACGGTGCCCGATGCGCCCTGGGCGTTCGCGCCGCGCGGCAGGTCGATGCCGTGCTGCGCGTAGACCCACTGCACGAAGCCGGAGCAGTCCCAGCCCGACGTCGACGTGCCACCGAAGACATACGGCGTGCCGATGCCCGAACGGGCGGTGGCGAGGATGGAGCTGCCCTTGCTGGCGGACGGTGCCGGAGCGGACTTCTCCTCCTTCTTCTGCTCGGAGGAGCTGTCGCTCGAGTCGTTCGACTGGTCGGAGCTGTCGGAGTCATTCGAGCTGCTGGAGTCGTTCGAGCTGCTGGACTCGGTGGACTCGTCGGAGCTGCTGGACTCGGTGGACTCGTCAGAGCTGCTGGACTCGTCCGAGTCGTTCGACGTGCTGGAGCGCTCGTTCGAGCGATCGGCGCCGTCGTCCTCGTCGCGGGTCTCGGCCTGCTGCTGGTCCTGCTCCTCGGCCTCGGCGGCGGCTTCGGCTTCGGCCTCGGCGGCGGCTTCGGCTTCGGCCTCGGCCTGGGCGGCCTCTTCCGCGGCGCGCTCCTCCTCAGCAGCTGCCTCAGCGGCGGCGATCTCCTCTTCCGTGGGACCGACCTCGACGGAGATCGACCCACCGGCGGGAGCGAAGGAAGGGGCTGCGGTCTTGGCCTCGGTCGTGGAGTCCGCGGTCTCGACGTCCGCAGCGGCATCGGCGGACTGCACGTCCGCTGCGACGCCGGCGACGGGGATCGCGACGGCCGGGGCGGCCACGGGAGCGATGACGGCGGGGCCGGCCTGCGGTGCGGCGGGGGCCTCGGCCTGCGGCTCAGCGGTGGCTGCAGCTGCGCCGCCGAAGAGCATCGCGGCGGCCATCGCAGCACCGGCGGTCGCGCGACCGGCGCGGACCACAGGGGTCACCGTCCGCATGCTGCGGCGGTGGGTGTTGTTCACAGTGTTCGACACGTTTCGGCTCCCAGCCCCTGGGCAGATGCCCCCGCGCTCAGCAGCGTCCCACTCCGAACCTGGTGCGCGGTGGGGCTCTCCAGGAGGAATGCCGCGGCTCGGACGCCTCGGCACGCCTATGAGACTAGGGGGCACCCGGCGTCCCGGTCAGCTCGACAGAAAGGTCTGGGGAAGAGCTTGACGCGCCCTTTACCCGGCCTGGATCGGTGTCACGCGGAGCTGACCTGCCACGATCTCGGAGACGGCCACCTCGCCTCCGGACGGGCCCCGCAGCACCACGGTCGCCGCGAGGCGCTCGGCGTGGATCTGAGCTCCCGGAATCACGCCGTGACGTGCAAGTTCACCGAGGAGCTCGACGTCGCTCTGCACCCGTTCACCGATCTGGCGCAGGGTCACCTCGATCGTCTCCCCGTCAGCCACGGACTCGAGCAGCTCGCGGGGAGGATTGACAGGGTCTTTACCGTCCAGGGTGTCCTGCGTCTCGGTGATGCCGAGCGCAGCGAGACCGGGGATCGGGTTCCCGTACGGGTCGACATAAGGAGGCTCGAGCTTCTCCGCGAGCCGGCGCTCCACCTCGAGGCTCATCACGTGCTCCCACCGGCAGGCCTCCTCATGGACCAGGGCGTAGTCGAGCCCGATCACGTCCAGCAGATGCCGCTCGGCCAATCGGTGCTTGCGCATCACATCGGTCGCGACGTCGGTGCCCTCCGCGGTGAGCCGGATGCGGCGCTGGCCGTCGAGGTGGAGCAGCCCGTCGCGCTCCATGCGGGCCACCGTCTGGGACACCGTGGGACCGGAGTGGCCGAGCCGCTCGGCGATCCGGGCCCGCATCGGCGCGATCCCCGCCTCATGGAGCTCGAACACCGTCTTCAGATACATCTCGGTGGTGTCGATGAGATCTCCACTCACGGGTCCCCTCCTTCGTAGGCGTACGGCAGACTCCCACCAGCTTAGTCTGCGGGGTGGAATGCGCAGTGCCCCGGATCCTGGGGAGGATCCGGGGCACTGCGATCGAGCCCTGCGCTCAGGCTCTGGTGGCGGACGCGACGGTCTCAGCCGACATCGTCCAGGGGGCGGACCCTCAGGCCAGACCCTTGACGATCTCGCGCATCAGGTCGGCGGTCTCGGTCGGCGTCTTGCCGACCTTGACGCCGGCGGCCTCGAGGGCCTCCTTCTTCGCCTGCGCGGTGCCCGCGGAGCCGGAGACGATGGCGCCGGCGTGGCCCATGGTCTTGCCCTCGGGAGCGGTGAAGCCCGCGACGTAGCCGACGACCGGCTTCGTCATGTTCTCCTTGATGTACGCCGCTGCACGCTCCTCGGCGTCGCCGCCGATCTCGCCGATCATCACGACGCCGACGGTCTCGGGGTCGTTCTCGAACGCCTCGAGCGCATCGATGTGCGTGGTGCCGATGACCGGGTCGCCACCGATGCCGATGGCCGTGGTGAAGCCGATGTCGGCCAGCTCGTACATCATCTGGTAGGTCAGCGTGCCGGACTTGGAGACCAGGCCCAGCTTGCCGGTGCCCGTGATGTTCGACGGAGTGATGCCCGCGTTCGAGACACCGGGGGTGATGACGCCCGGGCAGTTCGGCCCGATGATGCGGGTCGTGCCCGTGGACTGCGCGTAGTTGAAGAACTCCGCGGCATCCTTGACCGGGATGCCCTCGGTGATGATCACCAGGAGCTCGATCGCGGCGTCGATGGCCTCGAGGGCGGCATCCTTGGCGAACTTCGGCGGCACGAAGACCACCGAGACGTTCGCGCCGGTGGCCTCCATGGCCTCCTTGACAGAGCCGAAGACGGGCACGTCGGTGCCACCCTCGAAGGAGACCGACTGGCCGGCCTTGCGGGGGTTCACGCCGCCCACGATGGCGGTGCCGGAGTCGAGCATGCGCTGGGAGTGCTTCATGCCCTCCGAGCCCGTCATGCCCTGGACGATGACCTTGCTGTTCTCATCGAGAAAGATAGACATGTCGGGTCCTGCTCACTTTCCTGCGGCGGCGAGCTCGGCAACCTTCGCGGCGCCGCCGTCCATGGTGTCGGCCTGGGTGACGAGGGGGTGGGCGAAGTCGGCGAGGATCTTGCGACCCTCCTCGACGTTGTTGCCGTCGAGACGGACCACGAGCGGCTTGGTCGCGGAGTCGCCGAGCTTCTTCAGCGCGCCGACGATGCCGTTGGCGACCGCATCGCATGCGGTGATTCCGCCGAAGACGTTCACGAACACTGCGGCGACCTGCTCGTCGCCGAGGATCACGTCGAGGCCGTTGGCCATCACCTCGGCCGAGGCGCCACCACCGATGTCCAGGAAGTTGGCGGGCTTCACGCCGTGCGACTCACCGGCGTAGGCGACGACGTCGAGCGTGGACATGACCAGTCCCGCGCCGTTGCCGATGATGCCGACCTCGCCGTCGAGCTTCACGTAGTTGAGGTCCAGGGCCTTCGCCTTGGTCTCCAGCGGGTCCTCGGAGGCGGTGTCCACGAGGGCCGCGTGGTCCTCGTGACGGAAACCGGCGTTCTCGTCGATCGTGATCTTGCCGTCCAGCGCGACGATGTCTCCGGCGCCGGTCTTGACCAGCGGGTTGACCTCGACCAGGGAGGCGTCCTCCTCGCGGTAGACGTCCCAGAGCTTCTGCAGCACGGGGGCGACCTTCGCACCGGTCTCGGCGTCGAACTTCGCCGCGTCGACGATCTCCTTCGCCTTGGCCTCGTCGATCCCGACGTTGGGGTCGACAGCCACGCGGGCGAGCGCCTCGGGGCGCTCGACGGCGAGCTGCTCGATCTCCATGCCGCCCTCGACCGAGCACATGGCCAGGTAGTTGCGGTTGGCCCGGTCCAGCAGCAGCGAGAAGTAGTACTCCTCGGCGATGTCGGCGCCGGCGGCGACCATGACGCGATGCACAGTGTGGCCCTTGATGTCCATGCCGAGGATCTCGGAGGCCTTCTGCTCCGCCTCCTCAGGGGACTTGGCGATCTTCACGCCACCGGCCTTGCCGCGGCCACCGGTCTTCACCTGGGCCTTGACGACGACGACCGGGGTGCCGAGCTTCTCGGCTCCGGCCTTGGCAGTGGCAGGGTCCTCCGCGACGACTCCTCCGAGCACGGGCACGCCGTGCTTCTCGAAGAGATCGCGGGCCTGGTACTCATACAGGTCCACGGGGTTGCATTCCTCTCGATATCGGCAGAGGGCGGCAGGCCGTTGCGGCCACGATGCCACCCCTGGGAACGCAGTCAGGGTATCCCGTCCGCCACCGTTGTCGTCACCTGGCGACCCGGGTGCGCGCTGTCTCACGTCGCAGACCGGGGCGATGCGACATCCCACGGGTTGTTCAGCTCACACGGATAGGATGTCGGGATGAACCGACGATCCCGCAGCCTGGCCACGCGAGTGCGTGAGCACATTGGTTTCAGCGTCATCGCGATCGGGGTGCTGTTCATCGTGCTGCGTCTGCTCGGGGTGCGATCCACGTTCGCCGGCTTCATGCTGTCGGTCGGGATCACCCTGGCTCTGAACGTGGGTCTGTCGTACTACAACGACCGGCGTGCTCGCAGCTCCCGCCCGCAGGCCGCTCCGCGAGGCGGCGGGGACATACGTTGGCGCGAGGACGATCGTCCGCGCGACGACCGCTGAGGCGAGGAGACGCCATGGCCGATTGGAAGACCTACGCGAAGGCCGCTCGGAACACCGCGAAGAAGCAGGCCCCCGGTGCGCGGGAGGCCGCGCAGCGGGCCACATCCCGCGCCGGCGGCTATGCCCGGGCCGCGAGCAGGGCTCTGGATCAGGGGCGCAGCAGCGACGACACGTTACAGCCCGCCGCACGACGGGCCGACGACCGGCACCGTGATGACCGGTCTCCTGATGATCGATCTCGCGACGACCGGCCCCGGGACGACGGTCTCGGTGACCACCGTTCCCGAGCCGATGACCGGCCACGCGACGAGGAGCGTCGCCAGCCGTCGACGGCGACGCGCTCGTCCTCCCCGTCCGCGCCTCGTCCCGCACCTCGGACCGAGACCCCCACCCGATCCTTCCGCGACGAGGCCAAGATCTACGCCGTCGTCGCCAGCCGCACCGCCGAGCGTGCCGGCGCCCGCGCCAAGAAGGCCGGCGTCGGCGGCCGTATCGCGCGCGCCGTCCGCGACGCCCTGCTCATCGGCGGTTCGCTGCTCGTCATCTGGGGCGTCCTGTACGCGGCTGGCCTGCCGATCCCCTTCAGCGCCGTCCTCATCGTCGTGGGCATCATCGTGCTGATCGCTCTGGCGAGCGGCCTCTACGCCCAGTTCGCCCGGGACCGGCAGCACTCTGCGGCAGACGATCTCGAGGACCCGGACCTGCCCGAGGAGCGGCTGCCCCGCTGACGGCCGGACACGGGGCGCTCTGCCCTGCGGACATCCCGTGCCCGCGTCATGTCGCCGGGACCTCGGCCCTGCTGCGGACCTCCACCTCGTCGTAGCCTGAACGGGTGCCTGATTCCTCTCTCCCCTCCGTGACATCGCGGCCCCAGCGGCCTGCGACGGGACGCAGCGCATGGCATCGCCGAGCGAGCCGACCGATCATGTGGTGGATGCTCGCCCTGATCGTGGTGGTGCTCGTCCATCAGTGGATCCCGCAGGCGCGGTGGCTCCTGGTGCACATGGTGACCCTGGGCCTGATCACCACCTCGATCATGGTGTGGGGACAGCACTTCACCGAGGCGCTGCTGAAGACCCGGATGGCGGCTGAGTCCCGGGCTCGGCAGGTGGCGCGGAGCTACCTGCTCACCACCGGCGTGGTGGTGACGATCGCCGGGATGCTGCCGGGCTGGCCGTGGCTCGTGCTCCTCGGTGCCGTGATGGTCTCGGCGACGCTGGTCTGGTACGCCGCCTCCCTGGGTCTGCAGGTCAAGGCGGCCATCGCCCCGCGCTTCGAGTTCACGGTGAAGGCGTACATCGGGGCCGCCTCCCTGCTGCCGGTGGGGGCGGGGATCGGGGTGGCGCTAGCGTTCGGTCCCGGCGAGCCCTGGCAGGGTCGTCTGCTGCTCGCCCATCAGGTCGTCAACGTGCTCGGCTTCGTGGGGATCACGGTGTCCGGGACGCTGCTGACCCTGTGGCCGACGGTGCTGCGCACGCGCATCGAGCTGCCCCTCGCCCGCCGAGCAGCCGCGGGTCTGCTGGGGATGTTCGGCGGCGTCCTGGGTGCGGTCGCCGGGGCGCTCGTCGGCTCGACGCTCCTGGGGGTCTCGTTCCTGGGGGTCTACCTCGTCTCGTTCCTCTGGCTCGCCGCCGCGCTGGTGCGGGTGGCCGTGCGCTCGGCGCGGCAGGAGCGGCAGGTGCCCCTCCCTCGGTTCCCGATGCTCTCGATCGCCGCCGGCGTGCTCTGGTTCGCTCTGACCCTGCTCGCCCTGCTGGCCACGTGGTGGAGATCCGGCGGCGAGCTGCTGCCGAGCTCGCTGCTCGCCGCCGACATCCAGCAGTTCACCGTGCCCTTCGTGGCGGGATTCCTGCTGCAGGTGCTGCTGGGGGCGATGAGCTATCTGCTGCCGGTGACCATGGGCGGCGGACCGCGCGTGCTGAAGGCCTCGCTCGCCATCATGAGCAGGTTCGCGGTGCCGCGCGTGGCCGCCTACAACCTGGCGGTGGCGCTGCTCGTGCTCGCCCCGGCGGGCGGTGCGGGCGCCGACGCCCTCTTCTCCGCCCTGACCCTGGGCACCGCCCGGGCCGCGGACTTCGGGTCGCTGTCCCGGGTGCTGGTCGCGCTGCTGTCCTTCGCGGTGCTGGTCTGCTTCGTGGTGCTCATGATCCTGATGGTGCGCAGCAGCCTCCGGCTGCGCCACGAGCCGCTGCCGACGCCGGGCATCGGGGCACCGACGGGCGGCGCGGTCCCCGTCGGCCCGCCCACCACGGGAAGCGCACCGACGGGAGCCTCTGCGGGGTCGGTCCCCGTCGGCCGCTCGAGCGCGACCGGTTCCGGTGGGGCCGCGGCCGCCCGACCGGTGGATCGCCGGGCCCTGACCGGTGCGTTGATCGGGCTCGGCTCGGTGCTCGGCGTCACGGCGCTCGGCGGCTCCCTGGATCGACGCGACGCAGCAGTCGATGCGGAGACCGGGACACCACGGGCACCGCAGGGGCCCGTCGCGCCGACCGGCGAGACCACGACGATCGCCGTGAGCATGGCGGAGATGCGCTTCACGCCCGACGTGCTCGAGGTCCCGGCCGGGAACTCCCTGGTGATCGAGCTGCACAACGACGATGAGCACGACGTGCATGATCTGGTGCTCGCCTCGGGAGTCGGTTCCGGCCGCCTGCTCCCGGGCGAGACGGCCACGGTTGACGCCGGGGTGATCGGCCATGACGTCGACGGCTGGTGCTCGATCGTCGGGCATCGGGCGATGGGCATGGTCCTGCAGGTCACCGTGATCGGCGGCTCGTCGTCGCCGGGTGATGCCGGGGCTCCGGCCGCCGCGGTCGACGACCTCACCCGGGTTCCCCTCGATCTGCAGGCATTCTCCGGCGCCGAGCATGCGGTGTGCGATGCCCGCCTTCCGGAGAGCAGCGGCGCCGCGCAGCGGCTCACCCTCGAGATCACCGAGGTCGCGGCCGAGATCGCCCCCGGCGTCGTCATGGATGCCATGACCTTCGGCGGCACGGTGCCGGGTCCGGTGATCCGTTCGGAGCTCGGTGCCGGCCTCACGGTCGACCTGGTCAACCGGGGGTCGATGGGGCATTCGCTGGATCTGCACGCCGGTCGGGTCTCCCCGGATGGGGTGATGCGCACGATCCTGCCGGGCGAGAGCCTGGAGTACGCGATCACCACCGATCATGCCGGGGCCTGGCTCTACCACTGCGCGACGATGCCGATGAGTGTGCACATGGCCGCCGGCATGATGGGCGCGCTCATCGTGCCGCCGTCGGATCTCGCGGCCGCGGACCGCGAGTACGTGCTCGTGCAGTCCGAGCACTATCTGGTTCCTCCCGGAGCCCCGGGAGCCGAGGCGGCGATGCATGAGGGTGCCCTCCCGGTGAGCTCGGCGAAGATCGCGGCGGAGCGTCCCGATGCGACCGTGTTCAACGGGCACGCGACCCAGTACGTGCAGGAGCCGCTCGTCGCGAAGGTCGGCGAACGGGTACGACTGTGGGTGGTGGCCGGCGGCCCGTCCCGGGGGATCTCGTTCCATGTGGTCGGCGCGGTGTTCGACACCGTGTTCGCGGAGGGCGAGTACCTGCTGCGCCCGGACTCCGAGACCGCTGGCGGCTCCCAGGTGCTGGACCTCTCGGCCGCCCAGGGCGGGTTCGTGGAGATGGTCTTCGAGGAGCCCGGCACCTACACGGCCGTCAACCACTCCGTGGTGGAGATGGAGCGCGGCGCACGGGCACTGATCCGGGTCTCCGCGTAGGCCTCTCCCGTCGAGCGGCCCGGCTGCCTATCCGCCGCTCCGCTCTAGACTGCCCGCATGCCCTTCACGATCCGACAGCTGACCGTGGATGATGCCGACGCTGTGCACGCGCTGCTGCTCCGCTCCCCCGAGTACGCCCGTGCGGTGCGGGGACGGGAGGTGGCGGAGGGCGATGCGCGAGAGATCCTCACGGCCCGGCCGCCCCAGGTGGATCCCCTGGCGAAGTGGGTACTGGGTCTGTGCGACGGGGAGGGCACGGTGCGCGGGCTGTGCGACGTGATCGTCCACTGGCCGGAGCCGGCGACTGCCCATATCGGGCTGCTGCTCGTGGATTCCACGGCGCACGGGCGCGGGCTGGGCCGCCTGCTGCACGACAGCGCCCTCGCCCAGCTTCGCGCCGACGGCGGGATCCGACGCCTGCGAGCCGGTGTGGTCGCCACGAACGCGGACAGGGCGGGTGGATTCTGGGAACACCTCGGCTACCGTCCGACGGGCGTCACCGCTGCGTACTCTGCGGGAACCATCGAATCCACCACCGAGATCCTGGCCCGTGACCTGGTGGCCGAGGCGTCGCAGTCACCCCACGCCCTCGCCCCGGTCGCCGTTGCCGACACCCGCGCCGACGCCGGGCCTGGCACTGGCACTGGCGCTGCCGCTGGTGCCGGCGTGCATCATCTGGAGCTGTGGACCGCGGACCTCATTGCTGCCGAGCCCGCCTGGCACTGGCTGCTGACGACTCTCGGCTGGGCGGCGGAGCACGTGGAGGGGTGGGAGACCGGTCGCATCTGGCGCCACGGCGACGGCTCGTACATCGTGCTCGAGCAGTCCCCGGATGTGGTGGGAGAGCGCTCCGAGCGCCGTGCCCCGGGGATGAACCACATCGCGCTCTCCGTGCAGACCCGGGCCGCGCTCGAGGCGATCCGGGACAGCGCGGCGGAGCACGGCTGGCGCGAGCTGTTCAGCGACGCCTTCCCGCATGCCGGAGGTCCGGACCACGCGGCCTGGTACGCCGAGGACCCGGAGGGGATCGAGGTCGAGCTGGTCGCGCCGTCCGCGCCTCCGAGCTCGTCGGACTCCCCTGACCCCCAAGGCAGCGCGGTGGCCCCGGTGGCCCCGGAAGCCCTGGGAGGCCCGGGAGGCCTGGGAGGCCTGGGAGGCCTGTGAGCCCCGCCTAGAGCTTCGTGAGCGGGGCGTAGCGCAGCAGCAGCCTCTTCGTGCCGTGGGGCGGTTTGAACTGCACCTCCACCTGGGTCTTCTCCCCCTGGCCGGCGATCTCCGTGACTGAGCCCATTCCGAAGGAGTCATGCGTGACGCGGTCCCCGACGGTGAGCTGCGGGAGGTCCGATACCGCGGTGGGCTTGCGGCCGGATCCGAGGCTGGGCCGTTTCACATCGCTGCGGCCTCCGCCGATGCCACCGCTGAACGACGGACCGCGCTGGCTCCCGGAGCGGTAGCCGCCCCCGAAGCTGCTCCCGCCGGATCCGGCGCCGTGTCCGTATCCGCCCAGACCCGCACCGCTGAGGCTGGATCCCGCGCGGGCCACGTCGAGCACCTCCTCGGGGATCTCGTCGAGGAAACGACTCCCGGGCATGAACTGGGACTGGCCCCACATGGCGCGCATCTGGGCCCGTGTCAGGTAGAGCCGTTCGCGGGCACGGGTGATGCCCACGTAGGCCAGGCGTCGCTCCTCCTGCAGCTCATCCGGGTCCCCCAGGGTGCGGTTGTGGGGGAAGGTGCCGTCCTCCATGCCGGTGAGGAAGACGACCGGGAACTCCAGTCCCTTCGCCGTGTGCAGGGTCATCAGCGTGACGAACTGGTCCTCGGAGCCGGGGATCTGATCGGCATCAGCCACCAGGGCGACCTTCTCCAGGAACCGATCCACGAGGGTCGCCTCAGGATCCTCCGGGGCGGTGAGTGCCGCGTCCGGGGCGATGTCCCAGCCGGGGGGCGCCGGATCGGTCTCAGGAGCCGTGGCATCCTCGCCCGACGTGCCTGCTGGATCCTCCGCAGACTCTGCGTCGTCCGCGTCGTCCGCGTCGTCTGCGTCTTTCGCACCCTCCAAGCCCTCAGCGTCGTCCGCATCCTCGGAGAGAGCCTCGAACTCGCTGGCCGCGGCGTCGGCCGCCTCGGTCTGCGCCTCGAACTCGGCGGCGACGCTGACCAGCTCGGCGAGGTTCTCCAGCCGGGACTCGTCCTGCGGGTCATCGCTCCCCTGCAGCTCGGCGTAATAGCCCGAGCTCTGCAGGATCGCTTCGAGGAGCTCCGCCGGCCCGTCGCCGCGCCGGGCCATCTCCTGCAGATCATCGAGCATCGCGACGAAGGTGCGCACCGCGTTCAGAGAGCGGGTGGCGATGCCCGGGGCGTCGTCCGCCCGGCGCAGCGCCTCGCCGAAGCTGAGGCGGTCGCGCTCGGCGAGCATGGCGATCGCGGCCTCGGCCCGGTCGCCGATGCCCCGCTTCGGGACGTTGAGGATCCGGCGCAGGTTGATCTCGTCGGCCGGATTGGCGAGCACCCGCAGGTACGCCATCGCGTCCTTGATCTCGCGGCGCTCGTAGAAGCGCGTGCCGCCCACCACCCGATAGGGCAGCCCGATCCGGATCAGCTGATCCTCGAGCGCCCGGGACTGGGCGTTGGCGCGGTAGAAGATCGCGATGTCCCCCGCGGAGCGGCCGTCGTCGACCAGGGCATCGATCTGCCGGCCGATGTACCTGGCCTCGGCCTGCTCGTCGTCGGCGACGTAGAGGGTGATCTTGTCGCCCGCCCCCTGATCGGTCCACAGGTTCTTCTTGCGCCGCCCCTCGTTCTCCTCGATCACGGAGTTCGCCGCGCTGAGGATGTTCTGGGTGGAGCGGTAGTTCTGCTCGAGCACGATCGTCGCCGCCGAGGGGAAGTCCTTCTCGAACTCGACGATGTTGCGGATCGTCGCTCCGCGGAACGCATAGATCGACTGGTCGGAGTCGCCGACCACGGTGAGATCCGCCCGCGGGTCCTCCCCGATGAGCTCCCGCACCAGCTGGTACTGCGCCGTGTTGGTGTCCTGGTACTCGTCGACCAGGAGGTGGCGGAATCGGCGCCGGTAGCCCTCACGGATCCCCGGATTCTCGCGCAGCAGCGTCACGGTCAGGCCGATCAGGTCGTCGAAGTCGACGGCGTTGGCCTGGCGCAGACGCTCGGTGTAGTTCGTGTAGATCCGCGAGAGCGTCTTCTCGAAGGGGTTCTTCGAGCTCTCCGCCTGGTCGGCGAAGTCGATCGGATCGGTGAGGTCGTTCTTCAGCGAGGAGATGCGCGAGGCGATCCCGCGGGGGGCGTGCTTCTTCGTATCGAGCTCGAGGTCCTTGGCGATCGTGGTGATCAGCCGCAGCGAGTCGGCGCTGTCGTAGATCGTGAACGAGCTCTTCAGCCCGGCGGCCTGGGCGTCGCGGCGCAGGATCCGCACGCAGGCGCTGTGGAAGGTGGAGACCCACATGCTGCGGGCCACGGGCCCCACGAGCTCCTCCACGCGTTCGCGCATCTCGGCGGCCGCCTTGTTGGTGAAGGTGATCGCGAGGATCTCGCCGGGCATCGCCTCACCGGCGCGCAGCAGATGGGCGATGCGGCGGGTGAGCACCCGGGTCTTCCCCGATCCGGCGCCCGCGACGATCAGCAGCGGGCTGCCGCGGTGCTCCACGGCCTCCCGCTGGGCAGGATTGAGCCCCTCGGTCAGCTCGCTGAGGACCGCCGGATCCGCGGCACCCCATCCCCCGGTGCGACGCGGCGCGACGGGAGGCTCGACCCGGTCGGCAGGATGCGGCACCTCGTCGAGGTCTGCCGGCGCCTGCGACATCCGCCGCTCATCGCCCGCTGACCGTGCCGCTCCGGAGAGCGGCTCCTCCTCGGGCGGGGCGTCGTCCTCCGGGGGGATGTCCTCCTCCGGCGGTGCGTCGTCGTCGAGCGGTGCATCCTCCGGCGACGGCGCCTCGTCCAGCGGCGGGCGCTGCGCATCGCGGTCCGTGCCCGTCGGCCCCGCGCCGGGGGTCGACGGCGTGACCGTCACGCCGTCGAGGCGGCGGAAGGAGTCGGGCAGCGAGAGGTCGTCGAAGAGTGAACTCATGAGGTCCCCAGGATAGGCACGGGACCCGACAGCGCGAACGCCGCCGGGCCCCGTGTGGACAACGGATCAGGATGGGGAGGAGGCTCGGCGACGTGCACCGCCCTGCCTCGACCGGGAGGTGGATCAGACGAGGACGGCGATGATGACGTTCGCGACGATCGCGGTCGGGATGCCGAACCAGACGAGGGACGAGGTCTCCGGCCCCTTCTTCTTCGCGATGTAGGCGAAGACGGTGGCGACCACGGCGACCAGCAGCTTGATGCCGAGCTTCATGTGGTTCGCATCGCCGTCGATCGAGACCAGGACGGCCAGGACGATGCCGAGCACCAGGGCTCCGGCGACGGCGTGGGGCATCCCCGGGTTCGGGACGCGCGTGCGGGCGGCCGCGACCCAGGTGCCGAGCGCCACGGCCCAGCAGAGGAGGTGCAGGACGACAAGGAGCGAGATCACGAAGGACATGGCTCCACGATACGTGGAGGGGCCTGGGAGATCGCTCCGGGAAGCATGCGAGAATCACCGCATGTCAGCGGCTTCCGACGGCTCCCCGACCACCCCGGAACCTGTCCCCGATAGGTCCCCGGACCCAAGCTCCGGCGACTCGCCCGACTGGATCCCCGCGGACGTCGACCTCGACGTCCGGCCCCGCATCCCGGTCGGGAAGATCGTCACCGGTTCCCTGTCGCTGCTGCTGGTCGTCGTCGTGCTCGCCCTCGCCCTCCCCTGGGCCAGCGGTGCGAGCTGGTCGCAGATCGTGCGCACGCTCACCGCGGCCCCCGCCTGGGCGCTCCCCGCCGTCACCCTGCTGGGCCTCGGCGTCCTCGCCCTCGAGGCGCTCACGGTGCGCACGGCGGTGACTGGCTCCCGCTACCCCTCCGCGCTGCTCGGCCACACGGCCTCGAGCGGGCTCGGGCTCGCCCTGCCGGGCGGCTCCGTCCTGGGCCTGGGACTGCTGGGGTGGATCATGCGCCGTGCGGGTCTCGCGATCCCCGTGATCCTCACCGGAATCGTCGCGGCCTCGCTCGTCGAGATGGTCATCACCTCGCTCCTCGTCCCGCTGGTCGGGCTCGGCGCCTATGCCGCCGGATCCGCGAGCGGCCCGGCAGGGATCGCGCTGCCCGGCGCGATCACGGCGGCCGTGATCGCGCTGCTGGGCGCCGTGATCGCCCTGGCACTCCTGACGATCCTGCTGCGCAGGTCGGTCCTCGCCCGGATCATCGCTCGGCTCGGTGATCTCGTGCCGGAGCGGATCGCCACCGTGATCCTCGTGCAGCGCGATGCCTTGGTGACGATGCTGCGCCGCCACCCGGTCGCGCTGCTGGCGCCGACGTGCGCGGCGCGCGTGCTGCAGTGGGCTGCCCTGCTGCTGGCGATCCGGGCCGTCGGTGCCGAGGTGCCGCTGCTGCTGAGCGTCGCGGTGTTCGCGCTGGGCCGGCTGATCGCCCTGGTGCCGATCACGCCGGGAGGTGCGGGGATTTCGGAGGCTGTCGGGGCGGCGGCGCTGGTGGCGTTCGGTGTCGGCGCGGCGGACGCTGCCGCGACGATGCTCCTGATGCTGGTGACCACCCTGGTGGTGCCGCTGCTCGCCGGCGCCGTGTCCACCGTCCTGTCCTTCCTGCTCCCCGAGGCCGCTCGCCCCGCACGCTGACCGGCGCGCTCAGGTACCCGCCATCAGTCCTCGTCGTCGTAGTCCGGGGTCGCGATCCCGAGGGTGTGCGAAGGATGCACCGGTTCCGCCCCGGCGAGCCCCGGCACCAGGGGGAAGCCGCCGATGCTGGCGCCATGCGTCGTCCCCACGAATCCGGACACCGCCCCGACGTGCCGATGCGCGTCGTCCCCGCGGCCCAGGAAGCCCGCCCCGGAGTACCCGCCCAGCCGGCGGCCGCTGGTGCGCTCCCCCTCCACGGCGACCGCATCGAGCAGCTTCGCCGCCCCGCGCAGAGAGGTCGCCAGGCGCCCGAGCTCCACGTACTCCCGCCGCGACCACTGCTCGTGGATCCCGCCCCCGATGCGCCGCACGCGGACGTCCTCCGCCCGGGTGGTCTCGACGATCACCGTCGCGAGCCGGAGACGGAGCAGGGTGAGCCGATCGGCTCCATGGCGCAGTGCGCCCGCCTGATCGCGCAGCAGTCGTGGGTCCGAGGTCATCCGGCAGCTCCTCCCCTGCGACTCCCGGTGCCGACGGCACCGTCCACCCGGTGCCCAGGAGCGACCTCATCGTAGGCGCTCAGGAGCTGATCGTCTCCAGCCAGTCCTCCAGGAAGTGGAGGGAGCGGGCCCGGGCGTCGGCGTCGGAGAGGAAGACGTCGTGCCGGGCCCCGTCGACCGCTTCGATCCTCACGTCGGGCCCGAGCCCGCGCGCGGCGTGCACGAGGGAGCGGACGTCCAGCACCGAATCGGCGCGGCGCATCTCCTCGGTGAACTTCGCACCGATCCGGGTGCGTGCGGAATGCAGCACGAGCACCGGGATCGGCAGCGGACCTGCGGCGCGCAGCCGCTTCTGCCCGTCGATCACCGCCGCGAACGTGTCCGCCGGGAACCGATGACCACGCTCCGGCTTCCAGTCGAGGTCGTACTCGTACTGGCCGCCGTACTTGCGGTGGGTGGTGCGGGCGAAGTGGGTGGATCCGGGCGGCAGGATCGGCCGGTGCTGCAGCCTGTCCGCGAGCAGCCTGACGGGGCCGTCGGCGAGCGTCCGCGCGCCCGGCCCCAGGTGCATCTCGAGCCAGGGGGAGTTCAGTGCGAGGGCCCGGACCGTGCCCGGCCGACGCTGCGCCCACAGGGCGGCGATGAGCCCGCCGGTGGAATGGGCCAGGAGCACGGGCGGCGTGCCCGGCCCGATGATCCGCAGCGCCTGACCGATCTCGCGGTCATAGCGGCTGAGATGGTCGATCGAGGTGGGGGTCTGCCCTGGCAGCAGGCTCCTGCCGTACTTGCGCAGGTCCAACGCCCAGACGTCGTGCCCCCGGGTGCCGAGGTGCTCGAGCAGGCCGCGGTCGAAGACGTAGTCCGACCAGCCGTGCATCACGAGTATCGGCGGTCTGGACGCCGAGTCGATGTCGCGCTCCGCAGTGTCCGCCGCGGCCCGCTCGCGATGGATCAGGGTGGCGATGACCGGTCCCTCGGAGTCCGCTCCCAGGTCGAGCTGTTGAGCTGTGTAGCCGTCGCCCAGGACCCGGTCCGGGGTCACTCGCCCTCGGTGCTCTCCCGCAGCAGCTCGACGACCTCGTCACGGCTGTATCGGCGATGCCCGCCCAGGGTGCGCATGTACGTGAGCTTGCCGGCCTGTGCCCAGCGCGTGACCGTCTTGGGGTCGACATGGAACATCTTGGCGACTTGCGCTGGCGTCAACAGCTCAGCGCTCGGGGCGGAACCCTCGTGCGGCTGATCCGGGGATCCATTCATGTGCGGGCGGCCTTTCAGCGGAACGTCGAGCAAATCGCACCTCAGGGCCTCGACGATCTCATCCGTACTCCCGCAGGAGGTCCGATGGGTCTCGATCTCTCGTCCCAGGCACTAGGTCGTCAGCTTAGACGGTGACTATAGGGCAATTGCAAAATCTTGCCCTCCGCGTGACCACGATGTGGAGCCGTGGAACCTGCCCGACGGGCGCCTCAGAAGGGATGTCGGGCACGTCCGGGACCTCAGGGTTCGCCGGAAGCGAGTGCATGCATGTACTCTTGGATTCCGAATGAATGCCATCTTCCGGGTCGACAAGAACACCCGGCAGCCGACGCACAGGGGGTCAGATCCATGGGTCGCGGCCGACAGAAAGCCAAGCACACCAAGGTGGCACGGGACCTTAAGTACTACAGCCCGCCGACGGACCTGACGGCACTGCAGCGTGAGCTGCAGTCCGAGCGGAGCGGAAGCTCCACCGACGGCGAGGACCGGGCTGAGGAGAGCGACGACTGGGCCGACGACGCCCCGTCCGCGTACCGACGCTGACAGCATTTCGGCGAGCGACGACCCTGCAGCATCCGGAGCATGTCCACCCGGCAGCGGGCCGAGAGCACCGAGACCGCTTCCGGTTCGGACGGCAGCAGCTGGAACCGTGACCACGATCGAGGGCCGACCCCATGGGGTCGGCCCTCGATCGTGGTGCGGGCTCTTGTGCTGACGGACCCGGGAGACAGCGGCCAGGGCCCCGCGACGTGGCGGGACCCGGCTACACGGCAGGGCCGGCAGCATGACGGGTCCCCGCCACTCGACGGGACGGAGGGGCTCAGGCCCAGCCGGGGTGCTGGGAGGCCAGCAGCACGGCGCCGCCCTCGACGCCCTTGGCGCCCGTGATGACCTGCTCCAGCGGGGTCCCCGGCTCGGGCAGCGCATCCTCGCCGATGACCTCGCCGATGACCCGTGCGCCGAGACCGCGCTCGGCCAGCACCGCGAGGACGGAGTCCGCCTGGTCGGCGCCGACCAGCGCCACCATGCCGATTCCCATGTTCAGCGTGCCCTCGAGATCGAGCTGGGGCACCGAGCCCCAGCGGGACATCTGGGCGAACACCGATGCCGGCTCCCAGGTCGAACGGTCGACCCGTGCCGCGAGTCCGCGCGGCATGACCCGCGCCAGGTTGGCGGCGAGCCCGCCGCCGGTGACATGGCTGAGCGCATGGATCGCGCCCTGGCTCCGCTCATCGCCGAGCACGGCGAGGAGGTCGGCTGTATAGATACGGGTGGGCTCGAGGAGCTCCTGGCCCAGCGAGCGGCCGAAATCGTCGACATGCGTGTCCAGGGCGAGACCCTGCGCGGCGATCACGGCCCGCACGAGCGAGAAACCGTTGGAGTGGAGGCCGGAGGCGTCCATCCCGATCACGACGTCACCATGCCGCACGCGGTCGGGGCCCAGCAGCTGATCCGCTTCGACGACACCGACGGCGGCACCGGCCACGTCGTAATCCTCGGGGGCCATCAGCCCGGGATGCTCGGCGGTCTCGCCGCCCACGAGCGCGCAGCCGGCGAGCTGGCAGCCCTCGGCGATGCCGCGCACGATGTCCGCGACCCGCTCGGGCACGACCTGGCCGCAGGCGATGTAGTCGGTCATGGCCAGGGGCGCCGCCCCGACCACGATGATGTCGTCGACGACCATGCCCACGAGGTCGCGGCCGATCGTGTCGTGGATGTCCATCTCGCGGGCGATGGCGATCTTCGTGCCGACCCCGTCGGTCGAGGAGGCCAGCAGCGGCCGCTGGTAGTCCTTCAGCGCGCTGACGTCCACGAGGCCGGCGAAGGCTCCGATCCCGCCCAGCACCTGGGGGCCGTGCGTGGCGGCGACGGCCTCCTTCATCAGCTCCACCGCGCGATCCCCGGCGGCAGTGTCCACCCCGGAGTCGGCATAGGTGATGGCGGGGGCGGTGGGGTCCGTGGTGTTCATGCGTCCTTCCCGACGGCGGTGGTGTGGTTCTCGCCCGATGAGAGGATCCCCTGCGCGCGGGCGACGGGATCGGGCAGCGCCACCGGGTAGGTCCCGGAGAAGCAGGCGGTGCACAGCGCCGAGGCGGGCTGCTCGGTCGCGTCGACCATCCCCTTCTCGGAGATGTAGCCGAGGGAGTCCGCACCGAGCGAGCGGGCGATCTCCTCGGGGCCGAGCCCGTTGGCGATCAGCTCGGCGCGGGAGGCGAAGTCGATCCCGTAGAAGCAGGGCCATCGCACCGGCGGCGAGGAGATCCGGACGTGGACCTCGGCGGCGCCGGCCTCCCGCAGCATCCTCACCACGGCGCGCTGGGTGTTGCCGCGCACGATCGAGTCGTCGACGACGACCAGCCGCTTGCCCTGGATGACCTCGCGCAGCGGGTTGAGCTTCAGGCGGATGCCGAGCTGGCGGATGGTCTGGCTGGGCTGAATGAACGTCCGGCCGACGTAGGCGTTCTTGACCATCCCCTGGCCGTAGGGGATGCCCGATTCCTGGGCGTATCCGATCGCGGCGGGCGTGCCGGACTCGGGCGTCGGGATCACGAGATCCGCCTCGATGGGGTGCTCCCGGGCCAGCTGTCGACCCATCTCGGTGCGGGCCTCGTTGACGCTGCGGCCGGCGATGTTCGTGTCCGGGCGGGCGAGGTACGCGTACTCGAAGACGCATCCCTTGGGCTTGGACTCCATGACCTGCACGCTGTGCAGACCCTGCTCGTCGATCACGATCATCTCGCCGGGCTTGACCTCGCGCACGAAGCTCGCGCCGCAGATGTCGAGGGCCGCGGTCTCGGAGGCGACGACCCAGCCGCGGTCCAGGCGACCCAGCACGAGCGGGCGGATCCCCTGGGGGTCGCGCGCCGCATAGAGGGTGGTCTCGGTCATCAGGGTGAAGCAGTAGGCGCCGACGAGGCGCGGCATGAGCTCGCGCAGCGCGTCCTCGAGACTGCCCTCGGTGTCGAGGAGGGCGGTGACCAGCGCAGTATCCGTGGTGTTGCCGCGGGCGAGCTCGCCGTTGCGCGGCTTGCCCTGGCGCTCCTCGACCAGGGTCAGGAGCTCCTCGGTGTTGACGAGGTTCCCGTTGTGCGCGAGGGCGACCGTGCCCTCGGGTCGTGGACCGAGGGTGGGCTGGGCATTGGACCAGACGGAGCCGCCGGTCGTGGAATACCGGGTGTGCCCGATCGCGATATGCCCCTGGAGCGCCTCGAGCGAGGCCTCGTCGAACACCTGCGAGACGAGCCCCATGTCCTTGTAGACGAGGATCTGGGAGCCGTCGCTGGTCGCGATGCCCGCCGATTCCTGTCCCCTGTGCTGCAGGGCGTAGAGACCGTAGTAGGTCAGTTTGGAGACGTCCTCGCCGGGGGCGAATACGCCGAAGACCCCACAGGAATCCTGTGGGCCCTTCTCCCCGGGGAGCAGGTCATGGGAAAGTTTTCCGTCGCCGCGTGCCACGTGGACATGATGCCACAGCGAGGGCTCCCCACGATCTCTCGTCCGGGCTCTCGGGCCGGTTGCGGGCGAGCTGCCGGTCAGGAGCGATGCATGCCCTGCTCAGCGACCTCTTCGCCGCGAGGAACGGTGCCGGAATGCGTCGACCGCGGCAGCGACGGCGGCCAGCGGGATCCCCACGAAGACTGCGGCGACCAGGACGAAGTTGGCCACCGCGGTCAGGTCGCCGAAGTTCAGGAAGGGTGAGACCACGAGGGCCACCACGATCGGGATGGCGATCGCGAGCGCCACCCAGAACCCGAGTGTGGGCACCCGGCTGCGACGGACGTAGAAGCTGGTGCTCCCCTCGCTCTCGTCGGCCGTGTCAGCGGCATCAGCCGGGTCATCCGCAGGAGCAGCGTCAGCGGCATCAGTCGGGTCATCCGCAGGAGCAGCGTCAGCGGCATCAGCCGCATCAGTCGCACGAGCGGCGTCAGCCGTACCAGCGGCATGAGCGGTGTCCGCACCATGAGCGGCACCAGCAGTGCTCTCCGCGGCGATGCTCGCCGAGGTGGCCCCGGCGCCGTCGTCGGCGCTGGTGTCGGTGGTGTCGTTCGGCGGGTCCTGGGTGTCGTTCACAATCCTCCTGCAGCGTCGACCGCGGCGGCGATGATCGCCGGGTCCGTCGGGGTATCGGGGGCTCCGGCTTCGACCGGGGAGCCGGAGCGGCGGCGGGCCGAGAGGTGCACGTCGGCGACGCCGCTGCGCTGGGCGAGGTCGGCGATGTCCGCCGGGCGCACCCCGCCCCCGGCGCAGATGTCGAGGATGCCGTCGGCGGCCTCGACCATGGCGGCGATGTCGTCCGCGCCGCCGAGGGCCTTCGCAGCCCCGCCCGAGGTCAGCACGCGATGGAACCCGAGACCGAGCAGGGTGCGCACGGCCTCGGCGCGCTCCTCGCGCCCGGCCAGGGCGTCGGCCGCACGATGGAAGGTGAGGGTCACGCCCCGCACCGCGGACTGCCCGGCCTGCAGCGCGGCGTCGCGGATCGTCTCGAGGGCGGGGACGTCGAGGGCACCCTGCGGGGTGAGGGCGCCGATCACGACTCCGGCGGCTCCGGCGGTGATCGACTCCTCCGCCTGGCGGGCCATCAGCTCGACCTCATCGGGCGAGAAGGCGAACTCCGCCGGCCGACCCAGGAAGTCGTCCTCCCCGGCGCGGCAGCGGATCAGCACATGGACCTCGAAATGAGGCTTCGCATCGCGGGCGGCGACCAGCGCCGTGGCGCGTCGGACGCAGTCCTCCACGAGCTCGGGCGGCGGGGTCAGCCCGCCCCGGGCGAGGTCCACGCAGAGCTCGACGCGGTCGGCTCCGCCGAGTGCGGCGACCTCGAGTCCGGCGAGGTCCTGCACGGCGATCTCCACCTGGATGCTCATCGGGACTCCTGATCACGGGCGGCGCGCACAGTACGACGGGGGCCGATCAGGGGCAGCAGCTCGGTGAGATCACTGCGCTCCCCGCTCGCTCGGACCCGACCGCCGTTGACGGCATCAGCCCAGGTCAGATCTCCGGTCACGAGGGCGAGCCAGGTCCCGGCATCGGTTTCGACGACGGCTGGCGGGGTGCCCCGGGTGTGCCGGGTACCGGGGATCGCCTGGACCGCGGCGAAGGGCGGCACCCGCAGCTCGACGGCCCCGCCCGGGTGCTCCTCGGCGAAGAGCTCGAGGGTGTGCCTCACGGCCGGGGCGAGCACGGAGCGCGGAGCCTCCGGCGCAGCGGCCCACGAGGCGAGGGCGGCGCGTCCGGCCTCCGGATCGGTACGACGAGTCGCCACGTCAGCGGGTCGTCGCCGGCAGCAGGTCGTGGACGACGATGGTGGCGGCCCGATCCGGACCCACGCCGATGGCACTGATGCGGCACCCGGCCAGCTCTTCGAGGCGCAGCACGTAATTGCGCGCGTTCTCCGGCAGCTCCTCGAAGGTGCGCGCCTCCGAGAGGTCCTCGCTCCAGCCAGGGAGGGTCTCGTAGACCGGCACGGCGTGGTGGAACTCGGTCTGGGTCATCGGCATGTCGCGGTGGATCACGCCGTCGACGTCGTACCCGGTGCAGATCGGGACCTCATCGATCCCGGTGAGCACGTCGAGCTTGGTGAGCACGATGTCGGTGAAGCCGTTGATGCGCACCGCGTGGCGGATCATCAGCGCGTCGTACCAGCCGCAGCGACGGGGGCGGCCGGTGTTCACGCCGACCTCGCCCCCGGTGGTCTGCAGGTACTCGCCCCACTTGTCCTCGAGCTCGGTGGGGAACGGACCGGCGCCCACGCGGGTGGTGTACGCCTTGACGATGCCGATCACCCGGTCGATGCGGGTGGGACCCACACCGGTTCCGATGCAGGCACCGCCGGCGGTCGGGTTCGAGCTGGTGACGAAGGGGTATGTGCCATGGTCGACGTCCAGGTACGTGGCCTGGCCGCCCTCCATGAGCACGACCTCATCGCGATCCAGAGCCGAGTTCAGCAGCTCGGTGGTGTCCACGACCATGGGGCGCACGCGCTCGGCGTACTGGAGCAGCTCCTCCATGATCAGGTCGACCTCGACGGCGCGCCGGTTGTACAGCTTGACCAGCAGCTCGTTCTTCTGGCGCAGGGCGCCCTCGATCTTCTGGCGCAGGATCGACTCGTCGTAGAGGTCCTGGACACGGATGCCGAGGCGGCCGATCTTGTCCATGTACGCCGGGCCGATGCCCCGGCCGGTGGTCCCGATGGCGCGCTTGCCGAGGAATCTCTCGGCGACCTTGTCGAGGGTCTGGTGGTACGACGCGACGATGTGGGCGTTGGCGCTGATGCGCAGGCGGGAGGTGTCCACCCCGCGCGCCTTGAGCATGCCGATCTCCTCGAACAGCGCCTCGAGGTTGACCACCACTCCGTTGCCGATCACCGGGGTGACCTGCGGCGAGAGGATGCCGGCGGGAAGGAGCTTCAGCTCGAACTTCTCACCGTCCACCACCACGGTGTGGCCGGCGTTGTTGCCGCCGTTGGGCTTGACGACATAGTCCACGTTCTCCCCGAGGAGATCGGTGGCCTTGCCCTTCCCCTCGTCTCCCCACTGGGCTCCGACGATCACGACGGCGGGCATGGCAACTCCTGGGCGAGCGGTATCTGGACGCGTGGATCGTACCAAGCGTGGGCAGGGCATCGCCTGGACACGTCCCGCACGGTGAGCTGTGCCATGCCGGGCGGCCCCGGTGGGGCGGCCCGGCATGGTCCGAGCCGGTTCATCCGGCCCGTCGGATCCGTGGAGTGCTCAGCTCGGCGGAGCGTTCAGCGCCCAGGATGCTCGGCTCCGCGGATGCTCGGCATTGTGGATGCTCAGCCCAGCAGGCTGGGGTCCGCCTCGCGCAGGAAGGCCGTGACCCTGTCCGCCTCCTCCTCGTCGCCGAGCCGGCGGGAGGTCTCCCCCAGCATCGCCAGGGCGCGGAGGAATCCGCGGTTGGGGGCGTGGGAGGCGGGGATCGGCCCCTGGCCTCGCCAGCCGGCGCGGCGCAGCGCGTCCAGACCGCGGTGGTAGCCGGTGCGGGCGAAGGCGTAGGCGCCGACGTCGTCGCCGTCCGAGAGCGCGTCCTGGGACAGGGTCGCCCAGACCATCGGGGACTCCGGGTGGCGGGCGGCGATGACCCGGGGGTCCTCGTCGGCGAGCTCCGCGGTCACCTGGACGTCGATGAAATCGTCGGGCAGCAGGGTCTCCGGGATACCCAGGAGGTTCCCGCTGGTGAGGTTATCGGTACGATCAGCCATGCACGCATCGTAGGCGCTGTCGCCTGATGACCTCTCGGACCAGATTGAAACCACCTATGTCACACACGCAGGACGGCTCGGAGCTTCTCACCGGGCCCGGCGCCGGAGGGCTGCTCCGCTCAGCCGTCGGCAACTCCGGCGGCGTGCTGCACAGCTGGCAGCTGGACCATGTCGATCACCGTCCGGGTCGCAGCACGAAGGCGCTCTACCGGACGATGGTCTCCTGGCCGGAGCTCGACGGGCCCCAGGCCCCGGCCCGCGAGGAGCTGTTCGGGGCGAGCGCCCACATCGGCGAGCGCGAGAAGAACCTCTATGTCGCCGAGCAGACGCTCGTGATGACCGATGGCGACATCAATGTGCGTGTGTGGCGCTATCCCCACGATCCCTGGCTGCCGATGCTGCCCCTGGTCTGCTACCCCGATGTCGTGGGCCGCACCCTGCACGACCTGGGCGTCACGCTGGGCCTCGACCCCACGACGCCGATCGCCATCGACGTCGTCTCCTACCGCCCCGGCCGTCGCGCCGTGCTGCGCGCAAGCCAGGACGGCCACGCCGTGTTCCTCAAGGTCATGCAGCCTCATCGCAGCGAGGAGATCGTGGACCGCCATCAGCGCCTGCTGGCCGCCGGAGTCCCCGTGCCCGCGGTGATCGCCCACCACAACGGTCTCGTGGTGCTCGAGGAGCTGCCCGGCAGGCCGTTGTCCCGTGCCGTCATCGATGAGGGCGTCGCGGCATGCACCGCCGAGGACCTGGTGGCCCTGCTGGACCGGCTGCCTGCCTCGATGTACACCGTGCAGCTACGGCCGCCATGGACCGATTCGGTGGACTTCTACGCCGGGATCGTCAGCTCCTCCGTCCCAGCGCTGGGGCCTCGGCTGGATGCCCTCGTGCGCACCATCCGGGACGGCCTGGCCGCTCTCGAGCAGCGCATGGACATGCGCCCGCACGACGTGGTGCACGGCGACTTCTACGAAGCCCAGGTCTTCGTGGCGGGCGGCAAGGTGGTGGGCGTGCTCGACATCGACACCGTGGGTCCGGGCCGACGGGCCGACGACCTCGCCTGCCTGCTCGCCCATCTCAGCGTGCTCGCCGACTACGGCAATGCCGGCCGCATCGACCGCGCCATGCAGGAGCGGGTCGAGGAGGCCATCCGCACCTGGCACGCGACCTTCTCCGATCGGGTCGATCCCACCGAGCTCGCCCTGCGCTCCGCTGGAGTCGTGCTCTCCCTGGCCACCGGACCCCACCGCCAGCAGGAGGCATCCTGGGAAGCCGCCACCGAGGCGATCGTGCGGGTGGCCGAGGAGTGGGTGGGCCTGGCACGCACAGCCGAGTCCCGGCGCCTGGCCGCCCAGCAGCAGGCGAACCCGGCCGCCTCCCCGGCCCGACCCTCGGCGATGAGTGCTCCGAGCGGCCCGGCACCCCAGGGCTCGACGACCGCGCACGGGCCGACGAGTGCCCGCCATGCCCCTCCTGCGGGGACCTCCGCTCCCGCACAGCACCAGCCACCGCAGCATCAGCCACCGCAGAACCTGGCCCGCGAGCAGGCCCCGCAGCGGGATCCTCAGCAGGATCTCCAGCAGCATCCGCAGCGGGCTCCCCAGCGGACTCCTCAGCAGGCCCTGCAGCAGGCGGTCGATCAGCGCCCGCACCAGCAGTCAACTGCCCAGCAGCCGTACGTTCAGCCTCAGCCTCAGTCGTCACCGCAGCCGCACTCAGCTCCTCCGCAGCAGGCCTCGCAGCAGGCGACTCCGGCCCCGCAGCAGACGCAGCCGCAGCCGCAGCCGACGGAGTCCGGCCCGGCGCAGGCTCCCCACAGCAACCCGGCGCCGACGCTCGCACCGCAGGATCCACCCGCGACGTGGCCCGAGGATGGCCCGCCGCCCTCGCCCCCCTCGACACAGCCGATCCCGCTCCCCCGCAGCGGCGACAGCGGGGACAGCGGCGACAGCGGCGACAGCGGCGACAGCGGGGACGACTCTCCCACTCAGGAACGACGGATCGACACGATCCTGCCGCGCTGACCTGCGGCGCTGTACCGCAGCACGGTTCGGGAGCACAGCGCTCCGGAGCACAGTGCTGAGTCACCCTCCGCTGTGCCACCATCGGGGCATGCGTGCAGTGCTTCAGAGAGTCGACGGTGCCCAGGTCGAGGTGGACGGCGAGGTGGTCGGAGCGATCACGGGCGAAGGTCTGGTGGCCCTGGTCGGCGTGACCCATGAGGATGGTCCGGAGCAGGTCGCCACGATCGCCCGCAAGATCTGCGAGCTGCGGATCCTCGAGGGCGAGCGTTCGGTGTTCGACGCCGGCGCGCAGGTGCTCGTGGTCTCTCAGTTCACCCTCTACGCCGACGTGCGCAAGGGCCGCCGCCCCTCCTGGAGCGCCGCCGCCCCGGCCGGGGTGGCCGAGCCCCTCGTGGAGCAGGTCGTCGCAGCGGTCCGGGAGCGCGGCGTCCAGGTGGCCACCGGCCGCTTCGGCGCCCACATGCGGGTCGGCATGGTGGGCGACGGACCGGTGACGATCATCGTCGAGGCCTGACGCTCCGCCGACTCGCCACCGCCACCGCGTCGCCACCGCCACCGCGTCACCCGCGTCACCCGCGTCACCCGCGTCACCCGCGTCACCCGCGCAGCATCGCGCCCAGGGCCTCGACGCTGTGGGCCCGCGGCAGATCGACGGCTCGCTCCACGACTCCGCCGTAGCCCCAGTCCACGAGCACAGTGGGCAGAGCGTGCTCGGCAGCGCCCTCGGCATCGTGGAGGCGATCCCCGATCATGACCGCTGGGACGACGTCGATCCCGCTCGGCGTACGGCGATCGGCGGTGGCACCGAGGCGCTCCAGGACGCTCCCGATGACCGCCGCTTTGCCCTCTCGGCCCGCCGCCCGGTCGGTGCCGCCGATGAGCGCGAAGGCTTCGGCGAGGCCCTGGTGGGCGAGGAGCGTGCGGGCGCTGGTCTCCGGTTTGTTGGTCGCGACGGCGACGGTTCGCCCCTCGGCCACCAGAGCGCCGATCAGCTCCGGCATGCCGGGGTACGGGACGGCGGAAAGCAGGCCGTGCTGCTGGTAGTAGGCGCTGTAGGCGATCCGCAGCTGCTCCGCGCGCTCCCGGCCCAGTCCGAGCGTGCCGCAGAAGGAGTCCTCCAGCGGAGGCCCGATGAAGGTGCGCAGCACGGCCGGCGGCGGCAGAGGTTCGCCGCACCGGGCGAAGGCATGGCTCAGCGCCTCGAGGATCCCCGGCCCGGAGTCGACGATCGTGCCGTCCAGGTCGAGCAGCACGAGAGGGACATCGGCGAAGCGGCCGGTCGCGAGAGCAGTCATGGCCCCGACACTATCGACCCCGCCGATGAGCACGATATGCGTGGGTCAGCGGCCCCGCGTACCCTGGCCTCATGACCTACACACTCGTGCTGCTCCGCCACGGCGAGAGCGACTGGAATGCGAAGAACCTGTTCACCGGCTGGGTCGACGTGGCCCTCACCGAGAAGGGCCGGGACGAGGCCGCCAACGGCGGCGCACTGCTGAAGGAGGCCGGCATCCTCCCCGATATCGTGCACACCTCCCTGCAACGTCGCGCCATCATGACGGCGAACCTCTCCCTCGATGCCGCGGATCGTCACTGGATCCCCGTCAAGCGCGACTGGCGCCTGAACGAGCGCCACTACGGCGCCCTGCAGGGGATGAACAAGTCCGAGATCCGTGAGAAGTACGGTGAGGAGAAGTTCATGGCATGGCGTCGTTCCTACGACACCCCGCCGCCCGAGATCGAGTTCGGCACCGAGTTCAGCCAGGACCAGGACCCGCAGTACGCGGACCTCGGCGACCAGCTGCCCAAGTCCGAGTGCCTCAAGGACGTCGTCGAGCGCTTCCTGCCGTACTGGGAGGAGGGCATCAAGCCCGACCTCGTCGACGGCAAGACCGTGCTGATCGCCGCCCACGGCAACTCGCTGCGCGCGCTGGTGAAGTACCTCGACGGCATCTCCGACGAGGAGATCTCCGGCCTGAACATCCCCACCGGCCAGCCGCTGGTGTACGAGCTGGACGAGGACTTCCAGCCCGTCGAGAAGGGTGGCCGGTACCTCGACCCGGTCGCCGCGAAGGCCGCCGCCGAGGCCGTCGCGAACCAGGGCAAGAAGTAGTCCTCCCCGTTCGCACGAGCCGGTGACCCGACGGGCCCACGATCTCAGCAGATCGTGGGCCCGTCGTCCGTCTCCTGTGCACCGGCCGATGCGTACCGGGACGGGCCAGGTGACCGATCGGTCTTCCCTTCCGGGCCGACGTCTCATAGCGTCGTGGTGCCGGTCACATCCGGCAGATCCGCAGGACGATGCACCGCGACGACGCACAGGGAAAGGGCCACCGATGACCACCTCCGCACCTGACCGCCGAACATTCTTCCGAGCTGTCGGACTCACCGCAGCCGCCGGGCTCGGCACCGCCGCGCTCGCCCCCGCCGCCACGGCCGCGGGTGAGACGGTGCTGCCGACGACCTACCGGGAGCAGCCGAACTTCTTCTACTGCGGGCCCACCGCTGTCTCCATCGCCCTGAGCGCGAAGGTGACGCCGCCGAGCCTGGACACGCTCGCCGCGGAGCTCGGCACCACCGATAACGGCACGAACTTCGGCTCCGTCTCCCCTGTGCTCACGAACCGCCTGGCCGGAGCCACCTATCGCGATCAGTGGATGGCCGGGACCTCGGCGAGCGATGCCGATGCGGACCTCCTGTGGGACCGCGCCACCACCAACGTCGACGACGGCTTCGCCACGGTGTGCAACTGGTGGGTGGTCGCCGGGGACTACCCGAACTGGGGCGGGAACACCTCGGACATCTACCATTTCGTCACGATCGACGGGTACGACGCCGATGCCCGCACCCTGCGCGTGGCGGATCCGGCCGGATCGACCCTCACCGCATCCCTTCCGTCCCATCACTGGCTCTCGCCGAAGCAGGTCGCGACCTACTGCGCGGGGCGCGGCTACTTCTGGTGAGCTGGGCACGATGATCCGCGACAGCCCCCGAGGATCCACCTCGGGGGCTGTCGTGCGTGGACGGCGAGCAGAGCTGCCGGAGCCTGCAGCCGGGATCAGCAGCGCCCGGTCGGGGTCAACGGTGCCCGGTCGGGGTCAGCGGCGCGCGGTCGGGGTCAGCGGCGGCGCCTGGTCCCGAACAGGCTGCGCGTGACCTCGCGGCCCAGCACGGTGCCGGCTGAGCGCAGGAACGACTTCACGGCAGGACTGCCGAACAGGCCTCCCTCATCCTTCTTCGCGGAACGGGAGGAGTCCTTCGAGGAGCCGCCGGACCTCTTCGCCTCCGGCGCTTCAGGGGCCTCCTCCTCGGCGGCGGCCTCCTTCTCGGCCCGCGCGGCGAGGATCTCGTAGGCGGACTCGCGATCCACCGGCGTCCCGTACTCCTCGGCGAGCGGCGAGGCCGTCACCACGGCGGAGATGGCCTCGGCCCCGGCCGGATCCATCGAGGACTCCGGCGCGCGCACGGCCGTGATCGCGACGGGCGTGGGGGTGCCGTCCTCGCTCATCACGGTCACGATGGCCTCGCCGGTGCCAAGCGCCGGGATCACCTCGACCAGGTCGTGCTCGGAGGTCGGGAAGGTGCTGGCGGTGGCCTTGAGGGCCTTCGCGTCGTCAGGCGTGAAGGCGCGCAGCGCATGCTGGACCCGGTTGCCGAGCTGGGCGAGCACGTCGCCGGGGACGTCCTTCGGGGTCTGGGTGATGAAGAAGATGCCCACGCCCTTGGAACGGATCAGTCGCACCGTCTGGACGACCTGGTCGAGGAACGCCTTGGAGGCATCCTTGAACAGCAGGTGCGCCTCATCGAAGAAGAACACCAGCTTGGGCACCTCGGCATCGCCCACCTCGGGCAGGTCCTGGTACAGCTCGGCGAGCATCCACATCATGAAGGTGGAGAACAGCGCCGGCCGTGAGGCGACGCCCGGCAGCTCGAGGCAGGAGATGATCCCGGTGCCGTCCTCGGCCTTGCGCAGCAGCTTCTCGGTGTCGAAGGCGGGCTCGCCGAAGAAGACGTCCGCTCCGGAGGCCTCGAAGGAGGTCAGGCTGCGCAGGATCACGCCGGCGGTCGAGGTGGAGATCCCACCGATGCCCTTGAGCTCGTCCTTGCCCTCGTCCGAGGTGAGGAACTGGATCAGCGCCCGCAGGTCCTTGAGGTCCAGCAGGCCCAGGCCCTGGGTGTCGGCATAGTGGAAGATCAGTCCCAGCGAGCTCTCCTGGGTCTCGTTGAGCTCGAGCACCTTGGCCATCAGCACCGGGCCGAAGGTGCTCACCGTGGTGCGGATCGGCACGCCCTCGCCCTGGCCGCCGAGGCTGAAGAACTCGGTGGGGGCGGCGCGGGATATCCACTCCTGGCCGCGTGCCGTGGCGCGCGCGGAGAGCTTCTCCGACGCCTCCCCCGGCACGGCGATGCCGGAGAGATCGCCCTTCATGTCGGCGACGAACACGGAGGCCCCGGCGTGCGCGGCCTGCTCGGCGATCACCTGCAGGGTGCGGGTCTTGCCGGTGCCCGTGGCGCCGGCGATCAGCCCATGGCGGTTCAGCATCCCCACCGCCAGGTTCACGGCCACGGCGGGGTTCGGCTCCACGCCCTCGATCATCGCGCCGAGGTGGATCCGACCGCCCTCGAAGGCGTAGGCGTCGCGTACCGCGGTCGCCTCTGCGCTGAGCTCCGCCGTCGCCTGCTCGGCGGGCTGTCCGTCGGCCTGCGTCTGCTCGCCGTCCTGGGTGTTCATCATGGTGCTCCTCCCCCGTCGGCTCTGCCCGACAGGTCCGTGGTCTCGACCCTGAGATCGTAGCGGCCCAGATCACAGTCGGAGTCCGCTGGGCGATACTCTGGGCACATGACAGATCGCCGCGACGCGCGCCCCCAGATCATCGGCGATCCGCCGGCCTCCGTCCGAGCCTCCGACGAGCTCTCCCCCGAGGCGGTCGCGACGATGCTCACCGCGCCGTCGGCCCCCGCTCTGCTGGAGCGGCTCGGGATCACCGGGCAGGACCATGAGGATCTCGCTCCGCTGCTCGGGCGGGCGGCGGCCGACGCGGAGATCCTCGCCGCGATCACCACCACCGCGAACCAGCTGCGTGCCGCGGCCGGGCTGGACGTCCCGACCGTCGACCTCGAGGCCGTGAAGGTCGCACACACGGCGCTGCAAGCACGTCTGGCGCCCGGGGAGGGCCTGATCCCGATCCTCGCCCTGGCCGTGAGCACGAGCACCGTGCGCGCCTGGCACGAGGCCCGCGGGCTGACCGCGGAGCAGTCCTGGGAGGTGCTCGCGGACCTCGGCCAGCAGATGCGCGTGCACCGCCTGAGCACCGGACGCCTCGGCCTGCACCAGCTGGGCTGGATGGCGCTGAACTGGCGCGGCCGCCTCGTGCACCTCGGCCGCCTGCAGTTCGACCTCCATCGCGCCGAGAAGGGCACCGCGCGGGAGCGCTGGGTGATCGGTACCCATATCCCTGCACGAGGATCGCTCGGCCCGGCCGCGGTCGAGGACTCCTTCGACCGGGCGACCGCCTTCTTCACGGAGAACTTCGGGGATCTGGCGGACACCGCGGACCGCAGCCGCCCGCAGGATGCCCCCGCCTTCGGCCACGAGTTCCTCTGCGATTCGTGGCTCATGAACCGCACGCTCGTCGAGGAGCTCGGCACGGAGTCCAACATCGGCGCCTTCGTGGACCGCTGGGAGATCGTCTCGACCTCACCGGGCGCGGACGGTGCCGCCTTCTTCGTCTTCCACGCGCTGCCCCCGTACGACGCCGCCGCGCTGCCGCGCACCACCCGGCTCGAGCGGGTCGTCGGCGAGCGCCTGGCCGACGGTCGCGGCTGGGACAGCGGGCTCGGTCGCCTGGTGCGCTAACCCGCACGGGCTCCGGGCGCGGTCAGTCGTCCTGGAGACCCGCGTCGTAGAGCTCGATCACGCGGTCGTAGGCCGAGGGCAAATCCATACCCGTGGACATGGAGAAGCCGAAGGCGCTGCGAGTGAGGGCGAAGCCCACCTGCACGACGATGACCGCGCGCATGCGGGCGTCCTCCCCGTCCATGGCCTCGGTGAGCACCTCGACCAGCTCCGACTGCACCTCGATGAGGTTGCCGGAGGAGATCGTGTGCAGCCGCGGCTCCTTGCTCATCACCTGCTTCTTGAGGTCGCGCAGCTCCGGGTCCGCCGGGATGCCGGCGAGCACGTCGCGCAGCACGTGCCGCAGGGCGTCGCGCGGCCCGTGCACCTCGAGCTCGGCCCGGAGGCTCGCGGCGATCTCCCGCGACTCCCCGGGAACCACGCCGAGCACCGCGGCGTCCTTGGTGACCCAGTGGTTGAAGAAGGTGCGGGTGGAGACCCCGGCCCTCCGGGCGATCATCTCGACCGTCACCGGGGTGAAGCCGTGCTCGGCGACGAGCTCGACCGCCGCCCGGTGCATCGCGAGGCGGGTCTGACGCTTCTTCGTCTCCCGCAGTCCGAGTCGGTCGTCGCCGGCGTCATCGGATTCCTCCACGAGCGGGTCGGGAGGGACGGAAGGGTACGAGGAGGCGTTCACGCCCCCATCGTAGGTCCGGCACATCACAGGATCTGCACTCGATAAAATAGTGCAGTCAATGCAACAGTTCGCTAGAGTGGCCCGGTCGAGGCTCAAGGATGCGCTGCGGCCGTCGGACGAGATCTTCCCGCCCGAGAATCTCCCCCATCCTTCCGTCCGTTCCTCCGAGGAGCTCAGTGAGCACAGCATCGACCCCTGTGGCGGCGTCCGGCACCCCTGCGCCCGGCACCACCGGATCCAGCACCGGCGCATCCGGCCCCGGCACCCCCGACCCCCAGGCCTTCACCGGCCTCGACCGACAGGGCAAGCTCGTCTTCGTCGGCCTCATGCTCGGAATGTTCGTCGCCTCGATGTCCCAGACCATCGTCGGCCCCGCGATGCCCCGCATCGTGGCCGAGCTCGGCGGCGTGGAGCACTACAGCTGGATCGCCACCGCGGCGATGCTGGTCTCCGCCGTCGCGGTGCCGATCGTCGGCAAGCTCTCCGACCTGTACGGACGCCGCTGGTTCTACCTCGGCGGCCTCGCCGTGTTCATGATCGGCTCGATCCTGGCCGGCATGGCCACGGACTTCTGGTTCCTGGTCTTCGCCCGCGCCGTGCAGGGGCTCGGCATGGGCACGCTCATGCCGCTGAGCCAGACGATCATCGGTGACATCATCCCGCCCCGCCAGCGTGGCAAGTACCAGGGCATGATGGGCGCCGTCTTCGGTGTGAGCTCCGTGGTGGGGCCGCTCCTCGGCGGCACCGTCACCGACAACTTCGGCTGGCGCTGGCTGTTCTACCTGATGCTCCCCGTGGGCGTCGTCGCCTTCGCGTTCATCCTGCGGTTCCTGCACCTCAGCACGGAGACCCAGCACGGCAAGGTCGACTTCCTGGGGATGCTCACCCTGACGCCCGGCATGGTCATCGCCCTGCTCGCGACCACCTGGGGCGGCGGGGACTACGCCTGGGACTCCTCGGTCATCATCGGCATGTATGCGATCGCCGCGGTCTTCCTCATCGCCTTCGTGGTCATCGAGACCAGGGTCGCCGAGCCGCTGCTGCCGATGCACCTGCTGCTGCGCCCGATCGTGGCGCTGTCCGTGGCGGCGTCCTTCGCCATCGCCGTGGCCATGTTCGGCGCGATCATCTACATCCCCGTCTACGCCCAGGGCGTCATGGGCGTCTCCGCCACCAACTCCGGCGCGATCCTCATCCCGCTGTCAGTGGCCATGATCGTCACCTCCATCCTGGTCGGTCTGCTCATCTCGAAGACCGGCCGCTACAAGGAGTTCCTGGTCCTCGGCGGCATCGTCCTGGTGGCCGGCTACTGGCTGCTGTCCCGCATGCAGTACGGCGATTCGCAGCTGAAGCTGACGGCGGCGATGATCGTCATCGGTCTGGGTCTGGGCCTGTCGATGCAGGTCTACACGCTGGTCGTGCAGAACGTCGTGGCCCAGCGCGAGCTGGGTGTCGCGACCGCGGCGATCCAGTTCTTCCGCAACATCGGCTCCACGATCGGCACCGCTGTGCTGGGCACCGTGATGACCGCGCAGATGGCCACCTCCATCCAGGCGCAGCTCGAGAAGATCCCCGCCGAGCAGATGGCCGCGCTCCAGCAGTCCGGCGGAGAGATCGACAGCTCGGCGCTGGAGTCCGCAGTGCTCGACCCCGCCGCCCTCGAGAAGCTCCCCGCGTTCCTCGTGGACCCGATCCGGATGGGCATGGGCGACGCCATGCACATGGTGTTCCTGACCGCGCTGCCCTTCGTGGCCATCGCCCTGGTGCTGTCGCTGTTCGTCAGGCAGGTGCCCCTGCGGGACACCCTGCACACGGCCGACGAGGCCGCTGCGCAGCCGGGCACGGACGCTGCGGCGGACCTCGCCGGCACCGGCACGGAGCCGCAGGAGGAGCATCCGCACACCGGCCAGATCCCGGCCGTCGAGCCTGCGGACGAAGCTCCCCGCCGCGACGCCGACGGTGGTCTGGTGCGGTCCACGGACCGCTGACGCCTGCCGGCGACCGCTCCGACAGGACGTTGACGCCGGAACCTCGCCGCCGACCCCCGGCAGCACACCCGAGAAGCCCGCCCTGGTTCGCCGAGGCGGGCTTCTCGGGGTCCAGCACCCGGGATCAAGCACCCGGGATCTAGCACCCCGGGATCCGGTATGAACCTCTCGATCGTGTATCCCTTCTCCCCATCCCGGCCCCTTTTCCTGACCTGGTGGGGCCCCGCGTGGCACCATGAACCGGTGCTCCTCGTCGATCATTTCCCGCCCACGATGCCTCCTTCCCTCCAGGGACGGCTGACCACACGATTGCCGCTCGAGACGGACGTCGAACCGGTCGCCGCGCTCGTGACGGCGGGCATCCGTCGCCACACCCCGGACGGCGCGGCCGACCTCGAGGGGCTGCGCTCACGCATGGTGGGGCTGAAGTCCTGGTCGCGTCGCCAGCTGGTGGTGGTCGAGAGAACCGGCGACGGCTCCCCCGACCTGGATCGCGCCCCGGTCGCCTGGATCGCCCTCGAGGATCGCGCGTCGGGCCGCACCAACGTGCAGTTCGTGATCGACACCGAGGTCGCGGATCGCGACGCCCTCGCCGCCGCCCTGCTCGACTGGGCGGTCGAGGTCGGCGGCTCCTTCGCCCGCCACCGTGGGCTGGAGTCGACCCAGCTCTCCTGCGACGCCAACGAGCTGGACAGCGACCGCGGCCGCCTGCTCGCCGCCGCCGGCTACGACATGGTGCGCACCTGGCTGCACATGCGTCGGCCCGTCGCCGCTGGGGAGGCGGACTCCACCCCGGCACCGCGGGAGGGCACCCGCGTGCGCCCGGTCCACCGCCACAGCTCCGGGCTGCCCGTGGCCCAGGACGTGCGCACCGTGCACCGGATGCTCGAGGAGTCCTTCGCCGACCACTTCAACTCCTACCGGGAGTCCTTCGCCGAGTTCGTCCAGCGGCTCATCGAGAGCCCCGACGAAGCCGCCTGGGACCACTGGTGGATCGCCGAGACCGAGCACGAGGGGCAGTGGCTCCCCGCCGGCGGGCTCGTCGCGGCGAAGATGCCCGCGACGGCCACCCTCGGCGAGGGCACCTACCTGGAGTACTTGGGGGTGCATCGCAGCGCTCGCGGCCACGGCATCGCGAAGTCCCTTTTGCGCGCCGCGACCCACGACGCGGCCGAGCGCGGTCGCACCCATGTGGACCTCGAGGTCGACGACGACTCTCCCACCGGGGCCGACGGCCTCTACGAGTCGATGGGCTGGGAGACCTACGAGCGCACGCAGTCCTGGCACTCCTCCGCCGCCGCGCACCCCTCGCGCCTCCTCGAGCCGCCGACGGCCTGACGGCCCCGGCCCCACCACTGCCGTCGCCGTAGCCGACGTAACAAAGGTGGGGGAATCCGATTCGGATTCCCCCACCTTTGCCACGCTCGCTCTCGCACGAGCTCGGGCTCACGCTCCGTCACGCTCGGGCTCACACGCCCTGCAGTCCCAGCGGCCCTGTGCGGGGCTGCCGGGAAGGCGTCAGCAGGATGTCACTCCCACTCGATGGTGCCCGGGGGCTTGCTCGTGATGTCGAGGGTGACGCGGTTGATCTCGTTGACCTCGTTGGTGATGCGGGTGGAGATCCGCGAGAGCACGTCGTAGGGCACCTTGGCCCAGTCGGCGGTCATCGCGTCGTCGCTGGTGACGGGGCGCAGCACGACGGGGTGACCGTAGGTGCGGCCATCGCCCTGCACGCCCACGGAGCGCACATCGGCCAGCAGCACCACGGGGCACTGCCAGATGGTGCGGTCCAGGCTGGCGGCGGTGAGCTCGGCGCGGGCGATCGCGTCGGCCGCGCGCAGGATGTCCAGGCGCTCCTTGGTGACCTCGCCGATGATCCGGATGCCCAGCCCGGGGCCCGGGAACGGCTGGCGCCAGACGATCTCATCGGGCAGGCCCAGCTCGGAGCCGACGGCGCGCACCTCATCCTTGAACAGGGCCCGCAGCGGCTCGACCAGCTCGAAGGAGAGGTCCTCCGGCAGCCCGCCCACATTGTGGTGGCTCTTGATGTTCGCCGCGCCGTCGCCCCCGCCGGACTCCACGACGTCCGGGTAGAGGGTGCCCTGCACCAGGAACGCCTTCTGTTCGGCATGCGCCTCAGCGCCCTCGCCTTCGACGACGCCCTGCTCGCGCAGGATCTCCGCCTGGGCCTGCTCGAAGGTGCGGATGAACTCGCGCCCGATGATCTTGCGCTTGGTCTCGGGATCGGTGACCCCGGCGAGCGCGGTGAGGAACTGCTCCTCGGCGTCGACCATGATGAGCTTCGCGCCGCCGGTGGAGTCGCCGAAGGCCTGCTCGATCTGCTCGGACTCGTCCTGGCGCATGAGGCCGTGGTTCACGTACACGCAGGTGAGGCGATCGCCGATGGCACGCTGCACGAGAGCCGCGGCCACGGCGGAGTCGACGCCGCCGGAGAGGCCGCAGATCGCGGAGCCCTCGCCCACCTGGGCACGGATCCGCTCGAGCTGCTCCTCGATGACGTTGCCGGTGGTCCAGGACGGCGCGATGCCGGCGCCGCGGTGCAGGAAGTTCTCGAGGACCTCCTGACCGCGGTCGGAGTGACCGACCTCGGGGTGCCACTGCACTCCGTAGAGCTGCTTCTCGGTGTTCTCGAAGGCGGCGACGGGGCTGCCGGAGGACGTCGCGATGACCTCGAAGCCCTCAGGCGCTGCGGTCACGGAGTCGCCGTGGCTCATCCACACGTTCTGCTGGAGGTCCTGCGCGCTGAGCAGCTGCGAGGAGCCGTCGAGCGCCTCGAGCCGCGTGGCGCCGTACTCGCGCACTCCGGTCGGGGCGACGGTGCCGTCGAGAGCCGCGGCCATCGACTGGAAGCCGTAGCAGAGCCCGAGCACCGGGACGCCGGCCTCGAGCAGTGCCGGATCCAGGCGCGGGGCGCCCTCGGCATAGACGGAGCTGGGCCCTCCGGAGAGGATGATCGCACGCGGCTGCTTGGCCAGGATCTCCGTCGCCGGCATCGAATGCGGGACGACCTCGGAGTAGACCCGGGCCTCCCGCACGCGGCGGGCGATGAGCTGTGCGTACTGGGCGCCGAAGTCGACGACGAGGACGGGGCGCTGGTCGGTGTCATTCACCTGGCTGAGTCTACGGGCGCGCACGACTCCGATGCATCTCTGCCCGTCCATGGTGGAGGCAATACTCGTCACGCCCGACGTCACGCGGGACGTCACGCCCGACGTCGAGCCCGACGTCGAGCCCGAGATCGTGTTCGTCCTCCCGACCGTTCTCCGCGACGCCGCGCCCACCCTCCCTGGGCGGGGCAGGCCGACGCGGGCGACGCACGCGAGGAGGTCTCAGCCCTCGCGGTTCCTGGTGGCGGCCTCGCCGTCCTGCACGGTGGGGCGGTGCGTGAGGTCGGACTCCACGGCCTGATGCGTCCAGCGCTCCCCGAAGAAGGACAGCACGGGGATCACCCCGAAGAACATCAGCAGCGCCATGCGCGGCAGGCGCCAGCGCATCTTCACCCACAGGTCGAAGCCGAGGACCACGTAGATCATGTAGATCAAGCCGTGGATCGGTGACCAGGACTTGGAGATCGAGGTCCAGGTATCGGACGTGCTGGTGAACGGGGCATCGCCACCGAACACGACGTACCTCATGATCATGATCGACACGAGCACGAGCAGGGCGATGCCCTCCACGATCGAGGCGACGCGGAAGCGGGCGAAGGAGGTCCTGACGGCGACCTCATCCAGGGGGCGGGTAGTGGGCACGGGTCACACGTCCTTGTCGGAAGCAGGGGCGGCCTGCGAGGAGGCCGGGGTGGAAGAGCTCGGGTTCGACGAGCTCGAGGCGGAGGACCCCAGAGTGGCGGAGCTCAGCGCGGAGGGTCCCCGGAGGGCGGCGCCTTCCGCAGACGAGTTCTCGGTGAGAGACGGCTCGTCGGACGAGGTCCCCTCCGACGACGTCTCGTCGGACGCAGCCGCGGGGCCACCTTCCAGGGACTCCAGCATGGCCTCGCGCTGGTCCTCGAGCTCATCGAGGTGCACGCTGCGCACGCTGCGCCACCACAGGTAGAGGAAGAACGCCCCGAACAGGACCCACTGCATCGAGTAGCCGATGTTCTGCCAGTTCAGTCCCTTGGAGAACGCGGACTGCGCCTCCGGCATCGGGTTCAGGCCGTCGATCGGGTCCACATCGGCGAGATAGCCGGAGTACATCGGTGAGCCCCAGACGTTGACCAGCAGGGGCGTGGCGATCTCCCCGGCGACGCCGTCCTCGATGCCGCCGGCTGCGGCCTCGCTGGCCTCCAGGCGTCCGGAGACCACGACGTCGCCCTCCGGCACCGGCGGGGCGAGCGAGGGATCCAGCTCGCCGTCGGGTCCGGTGACGGCGTCGGCCGCGACCCAGCCGCGCGCCACCGGAAGCAGGGCGTCGGTGCCGTCCTCGAGCGGGACGTGCAGCGCGGCGACGATGATCACGGCGTCCTGGCCGTCGATCGACCGGCCGGGCACGATGATCTGCTCCTCCGCGTCGAACTGCCCGGTCGCGGTGACGATGTCGCCGACGATCTCGTTCGTGACGGCGCCGCCGATATCGACCACCTCGCGGATGTCGCCCAGCTCCTGAGCGCCGGCGGCCTGGTCGCTCATCGCCCGGTGCGCGCGGTCCCACTGCCAGGTGGCGAGCAGACCGCACACAAGGGTCGCCACCACCATCAGGGCGAGCAGCCCCAGAAAATAGGGGCGGAGGGCGACGCGGAGCATGCGGGCCATCGTACGAGCCGCACCTGGGATGCGGCCTGGAACAGTGGGCCGCAGGAACGAGATCTGTGCGACGTCGCCCGGGTGCGCAGGGCCCGGACGCCCACGGACACGATGCGCAGGGCGCTGGGCCGGAGGTCCCGACGCCGGGTCGCTGCTCGCGCCTATGCTGGCACCTGTGACTCAGAGTGTGTATATCGCCAGTCCAGAGGGAATGACCGGGAAGTCGATGGTGGCTTTCGGTCTGCTCGAAGCCCTCGCCTCCCGTTCCGATCGCGTCGGGGTGTACCGCCCCGTCGTCAAGGCCGACCGTGCGCGCGACTATGCCGTCGACCTCCTGACCAGCCATCCAGCAGTGGACCAGGAGTACGACGACGCGATCGGCGTGGACCACCAGCTGGTGCTGTCCGATCCCGACACCGCCCATGAGCGCATCCTCAGCCGCTATCGCGAGCTGGCCGAGCGGTTCTCGATGCTCGTGGTCCTCGGCAGCGACTACGACGACCTCGCCAATCCCACCGAGCTGGGCTTCAACGCCGAGGTGGCCGCCAACATGGGCGCCCCCGTCGTCATCGTGCTGTCGGGCCTGGACCGCAGTCCGGATCAGATCGCCGCTCTCGCCGCGGTCTCCCTCAGCGAGTTCACCGGTCACCACGCCTCCCCCATCGCTGTGGTCGTCAACCGGGCCGAGGCCGATTCCCTCGAGGCGATCCGCACCGCCGTGTCCGCGAAGTCCGACGCGGCCCTGGCCGACGGCGCCCTCGTCTCGGTGATCCCTGAGAATCCAGTGATCATGGCGCCGACGGTGCAGGAGGTGAAGGACGCCGTGGACGGCTCCCTCCTCCAGGGCAACCCGGAATGGATGGACCGCGTGGCCATCGGCACGGTGATCGCGGCGATGAGCCTGCCCAACGTGCTGAGCCGGCTCACCGAGAACTGCACCGTGATCGCTCCCGGTGACCGCTACGACCTGCTGCCCGGCCTGATCATGGCGCAGCAGTCCGGCACCTTCCCCGCCCTCTCCTCGATCGTGCTGACCGGTGGCTACGACGTGCCCGAGGAGGTGGGGCGCCTGATCTCCGGCGTCCAGCAGGACCTGCCCGTGATCGCCACCGACCTGTCCACCTTCGACACCGCCGTGAAGGTCGCCCGCACACGGGGCCGCCTGAGCGTCGGCAGCCCGCAGAAGATGGACGCCGCGCGCCGCGCCGTCGCCGAGCACCTCCCCACCGCCGACGTGCTGGCAGCGCTCGAGGTGAGCCGCAGCGAGGTGGTGACGCCGATGATGTTCGAGTTCGAGCTGCTGGCCCGCGCCCGCGGGGAGAAGAAGACCATCGTCCTGCCCGAGGGCGAGGATCCGCGCATCATCGCCGCCTCCGAGGCGATCCTGGCTCGAGGCGTCGCCGATCTGATCCTCCTCGGCGACGAGAACCAGATCCGCGCCAAGGCCTCCCAGCTGGGCCATGACATCTCCGAGGCGACGATCGTGTCCCCGCAGTCCGAGGAGCACGTCGAGCGCTACGCCGCGGAGTACGCCCGGCTGCGGGCCAAGAAGGGCGTCACCCTCGAGCAGGCCCGCGAGAAGATCCAGGACGTCTCGTACTTCGGCACCATGATGGTGCAGCTCGGCGAGGCCGACGGCATGGTCTCCGGCGCGGCCCACTCGACCGCGCACACCATCCGGCCCTCCTTCGAGATCATCAAGACCAAGCCGGGTGCGCAGATCGTCTCCTCGGTGTTCCTGATGGCTCTCGAGGACCGTGTGCTGGTCTACGGCGACTGCGCCGTGAACCCCGATCCGACGGCCGCGCAGCTCGCCGACATCGCCGCGCAGTCCGCCGCGACCGCCGAGCAGTTCGGCGTGGTCCCGCGGATCGCGATGCTCTCCTACTCGACCGGCACCTCCGGGACCGGGGCCGACGTGGACAAGGTGCGTGAGGCCACCGAGCTGGTCCGCTCGGCGAACCCGCAGCTCGACGTCGAGGGACCGATCCAGTACGACGCCGCCGTGGACGCCTCGGTCGCCAAGACCAAGCTCCCGGACTCCTCCGTCGCCGGCCGCGCCACGGTGTTCGTGTTCCCCGACCTCAACACCGGCAACAACACCTACAAGGCGGTGCAGCGCTCCGCCGGCGCGATCGCCATCGGCCCCGTCCTGCAGGGTCTGAACAAGCCGGTCAACGACCTCTCCCGCGGCGCCCTGGTCGACGACATCATCAACACCGTCGTCATCACCGCCATCCAGGCCCAGGCCGATTCCGCACCCGACGCCTCCTCCACCTCCCACGCTTCACCCACCGGCTGATCACCCATCCGCTGGTCACCGACCCGCTGATCACCGACGCCGACCACCGACCTCACCGCTGAGGAGCTGACCCAGCCCTATGACCGATTCCTCCCCCACCACCGATGCCGCTGTTGCCGTTGGTGCCGCCGACTCCACCGCCGACGCCCGGGTCCTCGTCATCAACTCGGGCTCGTCGTCCCTGAAGTTCCAGCTGCTGGACCCGGACACGGGAACGGTCGACGCCGCCGGCATCGTCGAGCGCGTCGGCCAGGAGCAGGGCACCGCGTCCATCGCGGCGGGCGCGAAGGAGTCCAGCGTCGAGGGGCCGGTGCCCGATCACGCCGCCGGCATGAAGATCGTCGAGTCGCTGTTCGCGGACGTAGGCCTGTCCCTGGCCGACGACAGGATCCGCGCCGTCGGCCATCGGGTGGTCCAGGGCGGCGCCCGCTACGCGGAGCCCGTGCTCATCGATGACCAGGTGCGCTGGGACATCGAGGACCTCGGCAAGCTCGCGCCGCTGCACAACTATGCGGCGGTCTCCGGAATCGACGGGGCGAAGGAACTGCTCCCCGACGTGCCCCACATCGCCGTGTTCGATACCGCCTTCTTCACCGGGCTCCCCGAGGCCGCCGCGAACTACGCCCTGAACCGTGAGATCGCCGCCGAATACAAGGTGCGCCGCTACGGCGCCCACGGCACCAGCCACCAGTACGTCTCCCGGGCCGTCTCGGAACGCCTGGCCTCTCAGGGCCGCGACGTGAGCGAGCTGCGGCAGATCGTGATGCATCTGGGCAACGGCGCCTCGGCCTCCGCCGTCCTCGGCGACCGAGCCGTGGAGACCTCCATGGGGCTCACCCCGCTCGAGGGCCTCGTGATGGGCACCCGCACCGGGGACATCGACCCGACCATCTACTTCCACCTGCACCGACGTGCAGGCATCGGCCCCGCCGAGATCGACGACATCCTCAACAAGCGCTCGGGCATGCAGGGCATGTGCGGGATGAGCGACTTCCGCGACATCACCACAGCGGTCGAGGCGGGTGATGAGGCGGCCATCCTCGCCACCGACGTGTACGTGCACCGGCTGCGCAAGTACCTGGGCTCCTACACCTTCGTGCTCGGCGGACTGGATGTGCTGACGTTCACCGCCGGCATCGGCGAGAATGTGCCGATGGTGCGTGAGCGTCTGCTGACCGGTCTCGAGGATCTGGGTATCGAGCTCGACCTCGAGGCGAACGCGACCCGCAGCAAGGAGGCCCGGGTCATCTCCACGCCCGCCTCGAAGACCCTCGTGATGATCGTGCCCACGAACGAGGAGCTGTCCATCGCGCAGCAGGCCGTCGCTGTGGCCCGCAGCGACGCCTGAGACCCGCGGCAAAGTCTGAGACCCGCGACGCCGCCTGAGACGCGCGGCGCCGCCTGAGACGCGCGGCGCCGCCTGAGGCCTGTCCGCCTGCACTCCTCTCCGCATGGGCAGTGCTCCCCATCTCGAGATCGCCGTGCTCCCCGTAGTCTTCTGGACATCGACCACGACGTATCGAGGGGGAACAGATGGCGTATCAGGCGTCCTATGGCATGTATCAGGAACCGCGCAAGAAACGTGGACTGAAGAGGATCATCTTCGGGATCCTGGGGATCATCGCCAACGGCATCGGCCTGCTCGTGATGCCCTTGGTCGCCGGCGCCATCGTCGCGGCCTTCGCCGTGATGTCGTCGACTCCGGTGTCGACGGGCGGATCGCCCGCCACCCTCGACGCCTCGGTGACCTCGTTGTACTACGTGTCCGTTCCGACCTCCGAGGCTGCCTCGGTGTCATGCTCGGTCGACGGCAGCTCGGACGTCGAATGGGAGCCTGACGTCTCCTCCGTGACCACGACCGTCGACGGTGTCGAGTACACGGAGGTGGGCAGCCTCCAGGTCCTCGACGACCAGGAGGTCACGATCACCTGCGACGGCGCCAGCGACATCGCAGTCTCCGATATCGGCCTGATCGGGACGCTCATCGGCGTCGGCGTCGGCCTCGTGATCCCGATCGGTCTCGGAATCCTCGCGTTCGGGCTGCTGATCTGGGGGATCATCGCGCGCGTGCGGTCCTGACCATCACCGGTCCCGCCACGGGGCCGGGCGGCCCCGACCTGCCTCGGGCACGTCGAGGCACCATCGGACATCTCCGCGCGACCATGCGGAGCAGAAGGCCACGGGGGAGAACATGATGTACCAGTCGTCCTACGGGTACGCAGCGCCGCCTCGCAAGCGCCGCGGTGTCAAGCGATTGGTGTTCGGGATACTCGGCATCCTCGCGAACGGGGTCGGGCTGTTCGTCATGCCGTTCGTCGCGGGGTTCATCGCGCTGATGGTCTCCGGCATCGGCTCCATGGAGCTCACTCCCCTCGATCCCGGCAGCGACTCCTTCGAGGCCTCCTCCTGGTCCTCGTACACTCTTGCCGTTCCCGCGGACGATCTCGACTCCGTCTCCTGCACGATCAACGGAACGGATGTCGACGTCGAAGCCGGCGACCGCACCTATTCGCCGGGCACCGTCGACGGCGTCGCCTACTACGAGGTGCACGAGATCATGGTGAGCTCGACCCAGGAGGTCTCGGTGAACTGCGAGGGCACCGACGCCGTCGCCCTGTCGGAGCTCGGCTTCACGAGCACCGCCGTCAGCTTCGGTGTCGGCATCGTGCTCCCGATCATCCTCGGCCTCGCGGCGCTGGTGCTGACCATCTGGGGCCTCATCGCGCTTGTGACTTCGTTCGCTTGGTGGCGGGGTTTTTGCAGCGCTCCGTGGCGGTCTTGTTGCCGCGATCACGCAGGACTGGCTGCAG